>JBBJMR010000002.1:0-106458 GCA_037720395.1 Polyangiaceae bacterium | reverse complement strand
GCGCGCCAGGCGCAGGCGCTCGGCGCGCGCCATGGCCTTGGGCTCGCCGCCGCAGTCCTCGAGGCGGCCGAGAGCGCGCTCCAGCGCGGGGCGGTCGCTGCCCGCCGGCGTCCACAGCACACGGGCCATGGACGCGGCGAGGAGCAGATCCTCCTCGGCGCTCTCCTCGGCCGTCTCCAGCGCGCGCAACGCCTCGTCCTGTGGGCTGCTCGCGAGGCCCCGAGAGTCGTCGTGGCGGTCGGGGGACTCGTCGTCGGCGCCGACCACCCCGAGGCCGAAGCGCTCCAGCGCCACCGGGGCGTAGTCGCCGCCGGCCTCGGCGCTGGCCTCCAGCGCGCGCTGCCGGCCCGCAGTGGTGTCGGCGTCGGCGCCGGCCAGCGCCCAGCGCAGGAGCGTGACGGCGGCCTTGGGTGCGCCACTCTTGGCGGCCTCGATCTCACCGAGGGCCACCCGCCGCTCGCCGGCGCGCCAGAGCAGCACCGCGGCCTCCAGGTGCAGCGCAGCGGACAGCTCGTCGTCGGAGGTGGAGGCGGCGCAGCGCGCCAGCGCGGCGGCGGCGTCGGCGTGCTCGCCGGCGCGACGCTCCAGCTCGGAGAGGAACACCGCCACCACCTCGTCGGCGGGCGCCGAGGTGGAGAGCTCGCGCAGGTGGGCGCGGGCCACGGCCAGGTCGCCTGCGCGCACGCTGCGCAGCGCGGCGACCAGCATGAGGCCGCGCGCCATCTCCTCGTCGTGCTCGACGCGCGCCAGCTCGACCAGCGCCTCCGGCGCGCGCGCAGATGCGCCCTCGCCGTCGCTGGTCGCCTCGCCGCCTCGTGCCAGCGCCAGCGCGAAGGCGCCGAGCACACGCCCGAGCCAGGGAGAGCCCTCACCGCTTCCGTCGCCCGCGAGCTTCGCGAAGGCCTCCCCGGCGCCCGGCTCGTCGCCGCGCAACAGACGGCTGCGGCCGAGCTCGAACCACAGGCTGGCCTGCTCGCCGGGCTCCGCGCCCGCGGCCAGCAGGCGCTTCGTTGCCTCCTCGTACCAGGCGGTATCGCCGCGCAGCGCGGCCAGGCTGCGCGCCAGGCGAGAGACCACGCCGTGCGGGACACCGCAACCGGCCGCCTGGGACAGGGCCACCTTGGCCGCGGCGACGTCGTCGGCGCGCCACGCCCAGACGAAGGCGGCCTGGATGAAGACGCGGCCCTTGGCGTCCTCGGTGGCCAGCGTCTCCGCGGAGGCCTCGAGCGAGGCGGCCAGCGAGGCCGGGTCCTGCCCGTCGCCGAGGAGGTCGAGCTCGAGCGCGCGCGCCGGCACGCACTCCGGGTCGACGGCGAGCGCGTTGCGCAGCGCGCCGAGCGCGCCCCCGCGGTCGTTGCCCAGCGCCGAGGCCTCGGCGACGCGCAGCCACAGCGACGCGGCGCCGGGCCCGGTCACGCCTCGCTCCAGCTCGCGCCGGGCGATGGCCGCGGCGCCCTCGGGATCGCCGGCGACCTCCAGAGCCACCAGGCGCGCGCGCGTGATCACGGGCGAGTCCGGAAGCTTCTCGGCGGCGCGGGCGATGAGCGCCGCGGCCTCGTTCACCTGGCCTTGCCGGCGCCGCAGCTCGGAGGCGCGATACCAGGCGTCGGCGGCGTACTCCGGGCGGCGCATGTAGCGCGGCACGCCGCTCTGGTCGCCGGCAGAGATGTCCTCCAGCGCCTCGGCGATGAGCTCCGCCTGGCCCTCCAGTCCACGGCACAGCGCGTCGGTGTTGTCGTCGATCTGCGCTACCTGGGCGAGCGCGGTGCGGGTGCGGAAGCGCGCCTTGCCCTCCAGGGCGGCCGCCGTGTCGAGGAGCGAGTAGGCGCGCGCCGGCTCGCCGGCGGTGGCGGCGAGGTGGGCGAGATCGATGAGCAGGAGCTGCTTCCAGGTGGCGTCCTGGGTGAGCTCGGCGCGCGCTTCGATGGCGCGCATGCGACCGGCGAGATCCGTCTCGCGGGCGGCGATGAGCTCGATCTCCAGCCAGGCCGTCGGGTCCTCGGGGTTGGCGGCCACCGCCTCCTCGAGCGACTCCTTGGCGGCCGCGGCGTTCTTCTCGTAGTCGGCGAGGTACGCGGCGCGCTCCCAGAGCGCGCGCGTCCGCTCCTCGGGCGAGCCGGCCGCGCGGGTCAGCGCGTCCAGCAGCTTGCCCAGGTTCTTGATCGACTTGCGCCGCGTCAGGATGCGCACCAGCGCCTCCAGCGGCTCGCGGAACTGCGGATCGGCGTTGAAGGCCGCCAGGAAGTCGCGCGCGGCCACCGGCTCCTCGCCGGAGGTCTCCTCGAGGACGCCGCACTCGTGGAGCACCAGCGCCGCCAGGGACTTGTCGTGCTGCGCTTCCAGCTCCGCGCGCAGCCGCGCGACCTGTTCCGAATGCGCCCTCGGCGCCGCGCTGGTCATCGAGGCTCCGATAGGAAGCCTCGGTCCTGTCGCGGCTCCGACAGGAAGCCTCGGTCCTGTCGACGGTTTCTCGCCACCCTGGCCGCTGTCCTCATGGGGTTCGGGGCGGGAGAGTAGCGGAAGCCGGCCGGCTGGATCCAGGTATGGTTCCGCCGTTCTGGCTCGCCACTCAGCCCGTGCCGAGCATGGCGTCGAGCTTCTTGTTCACCTTGCCCTCGACCATGCCCTTCATGGGCCGGAGGAGGAACGGCAGATCGATGGCCACCGCGACCGAGGTGGCCTCGACGGAGACGGTGCCCTTGGCGCCCTTGGCCGCACCGGAGAGGGCCTCGAAGCGGATGCGATCGCCCTCCCACTGCCACTTGATCCCGATCGAGCCTTCGAGGTCGCGCGCCAGCTGCTCGGCCTTCTTCTTGGCCTCCTCGGTGCTCAGGCTGTGGGACCGGCGGATATCGATGGTGGCCATGTCTGTCTCGCTGGGTGACGGGTGTTTCGGTGCTCGCGGGGGACGGCGTGTCCTGTGTGCGATCGGCGGCGCTGCTCACTCGATCCGGGTGACGACCCAGTAGCCTCGCGGCGTGTCGACGGGATCGCTGACGGCGCCCTTCGGCAGGCTGAAGAGCACGTACTCTGGCGCCGGCTCGAGAATGCCACGGTTCATGCGGCCCAGGTTCTCCGAAGAGCCCTTGTCCCCCTTGGCCACCGCGGCCTTGAAGTCGGCCTTGGCCTCCGTCGCCAGCTCCTTGGCCAGCGTCAGGGCGGCGTCGCGCGTGCGGGACCCGGCCGGCGCACCCTGGGCGCCGCGGTATGTGACGAGGATGACCCCGAACACGACCGACTTCGGTGCCTCGGCATCGAGCGGCGGCGGGACCTGGCCGGTGATGAGAAGGGTGCCACCGGCGTCCACGGTCATCCCCGGAACCACGGCCGGCTCCGTCGGCTCGCCCGCATCGTCCGGCACGCCGGCGTCGCCGGGCTCGACGAGCGCACCCGCCTCGAGCCCGCCATCGCCGGACGCCGCGGGCGCGCGGCCGCCGGGCTTGCCGCCGGCCACGGCGACGACCGCGAGCGCGCCCGCGAGCAGCAAGCCGAAACCCACAGCGGTCCACCTCTGCATCGAGGCGCGCGGTTACCACATTTTCTCACGCCTGTCCGTTGGGGCGCGCCAGCATGGCGCGTGGCGGCGCGCTCGCGGGCGCGCTCGGTCGCGCCGCCATCGGGCACGGCGCGCGGGCGTTCCGGACAGCAGCGCACCCGCGTCGCGCGCGCAGCCGCCTTCGGGCCGGCACTGCGCGGCAGAGAATCGCGCGCGTCCCCGCGAGCCCTGCTAGATAGGGAGGCGGGCGCAATTGTGGAGTCGGCGCCGGGGCGAGTCGACATGGTCAAGGTCGAATGCGAGGGGTGCAAGGCGCCCTATCAGGTCGACGAAAAGCGCATCCCGCCCACCGGGCTGAAGATGCGCTGCCCGAAGTGCGGCACCAGCTTCATGGTCGCCCACGACGGTGCGGTGACGGACGCCTCCGGCAACGCCGATCTCCCGGCGTCGCGGACGTCGTCGAGCACCGCCGACACTGCGCCGTCCGCCCCGCGCAAGGCGACTGCCGCGCCGCGCCCCGGCGTGCCCGCCCCCGCCGCGCCGCCGAGGCAGCCGCCTCCAGCACCTGCAGCCCCGCGAGCGCGGCCGCCCGATTTCGGTGACATCGACCTGCCCGTCGCTACCGCCACGCCGCGAGGCGCACCGCCGGCGGCGCGCGTCGCGCCGCCGGCGCGCCCGGCGCCGCCCACCCAACCGCTGGCCACGCTCGCGTTCGGCGAGCTCGACCTCGGCGGGGGGCCGTCGCTGGCGCCGGAGGCACCGGCGTCGGAGCCCATCTCCGCCATCCCCATCTCCTCGCTTCCGCCCTCGGGCGGCGCAGGCGACCTGGGCACGCTCGATCTTCCCTCGCTGCCTGCGAGGGCGCCGCCGCCAGGCGTCGTCGACCTGCCCTCCATCTTTGCGCACGGCGCGCCGGGCGGTGGCGTCGGTCTGCCGCTCGCGCGACCCGCGCCCCCAGGAGGGCGCACCCATCAGGGCGTGGGCCCTGTCGCGCCGGCCTTCGGCGAGATCGACCTGCCGGTCCGCCCCGCCGCACCGCCGCGCGCCGCGCCGCCTCCGCCTCCTCGCGCGCCCGAACCGCCCCGTGGCGCGCCCGCGTCGCCGGACGCCACCTCGCCCGGCGGCTTCGGCGAGATCGATCTGCCGCTCGTCGGGCCAGGCCACGGCGCGCGCCCGGCGACCCGGGCCGGCCCACCGGTCGCGGATCTGCCCTCGCTCACGGGCGTCGGGCTGCCGATGACCGCGCAGTCGTCGGTCGGGCTTCCCGCGCGCTCCACGGGGTCGGTCGGCCTGCCGGCGACGGTGGCCAGCGGCCTGCCGATCGCGGTGCACGTGGGATTGCCGGCAGCGGTCAGCGCAGGGTTGCCGGCGCCGGTGAACGCGGGACTGCCGGTGGTCGGCGGCGCGGGGCTGCCGGCGACGGCCACCGCGGTGGGAATGCCCGCACCCGCCATCGCGGTGGGCATGCCGTCGCCAGCGACGGCGATCGGGATGCCCGCGTCGGCGGGCGCGACCGGCATGCCCAGCGTGGCGCCGCAGTCGGATCCGATCAGCCTGGCGGCCATGGGCCTGCCGATGCGCGGCGGCAACGTCGTCGGCGCCGAGCTCTACGGGTCCGACCCGCCTCTGCCGCCGGGCTCGCAGCCGCCGATGTCCGACATCCCGGACATGCCCATCGCGCTGGAGTCGTTGCCGCCGGGCGCCGGCGCATACCCGGCGACGCCGCCATCGCCCCTGCCCGGCGGCAACGGAGCGTTCGACAGCATCGACGTCGACAGCTCGGCGGCTCGACAGCTCGGCGCGAACGCCGGCACCCTGGCCGGCGCGCCGGCGACTGCCCCGGGGGGCATGCCGGCGGTGAAGATCGCGCCGCCGCGCTCGAACAAGCGGCGCTACCTGCTTCTCGGCGTGGCGACGCTGGTCATCGCCGGCGCCTCGCTGACGCTGGTCGAGGGGTGGGGGCCGTTCGGCGTCCACTTCATCACCGACAAGCTGGGCGAGGGCCACTTCCACGACGCGCTCGACGGGCTGCGGGGCGAGGCGCAGCGCGAGCTCGACAGCGACACCGCCACGCATGCCGCCGTCGCCCTGCAGCGGGCCGAGGCCCGCCACGACGCCGCGCCTCGTCACCAGCCGACCACCGGCTACTGGGCGTACGTCACCTTCGTGAAGGGCCTGCGCTTCGGCCGCAGCCCGGGCGAGGAGTCGACCGCGCGGCAGGAGACGAGCAAGCTCGCCCCCGGGAGCACGGCGGTGGAGGTCAAGCTCGCCAATGCCGGGTCGCTGGCCATCGAGGGCAATCTGGCCGGCGCACGCTCCGCCCTGGCCGGGCTCGACTCCGATATCGACGCGCTGGTGCTGGCCGGCGAGGTGGAGCTGGCCGCCAAGGCGGCGCCTGCCGCGGTCACCGCCTGGACGACGGCGGTCGGCAAGCAGCGGTCGGCGCGCACGCTGTTCGGCCTGGCGCGCGCGCAGCTCGCCGCCTCCGACGCCGCCGGCGTCAAGAAGAACGCCGAGGAGGTGCTCGGGCTCTCGCCGGACCACGCCGGCGCGCGCATCTTGCTGGCGCAGGTCCTCTGGGACGAGCGCAAGGAGAAGGAGGCCCTGGCCCTGCTCAAGGAGGTCACCGAGGGGGTGGTCAAGCAAGCCTCCGGGGTCAACGAGCTGGTCGAGGCGTTCGCCTTGCTCGGGCGCATCCACCTCTCGCGGTCGCGCATGACCCTGGCGCAAGACGCCTTCGAGCAGGCACGCAAGCTCGACCCACAGTCGGTGCAGGCGCTGCTCGGCAGCGGCGAGCTCTTCTACCGCTCCGGCCGCTTCACCGAGGCCAAGAGCCGCTTCGAGGCCGCCCTCTCCGCCGACGCCGACAGCGTGCGCGCCGCGGTCGGCCGCGCCAAGACCGAGCTGGCCCTGGGCAACATGAAGGAGGCCAAGGACCAGCTGGCCGCGCTCCGCACCAAGAAGCCGAACGAGCCGCTGGTGGCGCTGTGGCTCGGGCGCGCCGAGGACACGCTCGGCAACAAGAAGGCCGCCGAGACGGCGTACCTCGACTCCATCAAGGTCGGCGGCTCGCAGACCGACGCCATCGAGGCCTATGTGGTGCTGGCCAACCTCCTCGCCAGCCTGGGCCGCAACGACGACGCCAGCGCGCGCCTGGCCGAGGCCAGCAAGAAGTTCCCGGACTCCGCCGCGCTCAACCGGGCGCGCGGCGGCGTGGCCATGTCCGCCGGGCGACTCGAGGAGGCGAAGCAGGAGCTCGAAGCCGCCCTGAAAACGGACGACGACCTCGGGGCTCGCTTCGAGCTCGGTCAGGTGCTGCGGCGCATGCGGCGCTTCGACGAGGCCGGCAAGGCGTTCGACGCGGTCGCTGCCGTGGACAAGGACTACCCCGGCCTGATCGTCGAGCGCGGGCTGATCTTCGAGGCCACCGGCGACAGCGCCAAGGCGCTCGCCATGTACGAGGAGGCGCTGAAGAAGGCGCCGGACGACGCCGACCTCAAGCTGCGCATCGGCTCGACCATGGTCCTGGCCGGGCAGGTGACCAAAAAGGCCATCGACATCCTGCGCGAGGTTCACAAGAAGCGCCCCACCGCCGAGGCCAGCCACTTCCTCGGCCGCGCCCTGCTCCTCGAGGGATCGAACCTCGCCGAGGCGCAGCGTCACCTCGAGGCCGCCGTGAACATCGACCCGAACCGCGCCGAGTACCAGCTCTATGCGGGCTGGGTCGCCAACGAGACCGGCAACCCGGGCCGCGCCGAGGACACGCTCAAGAAGGCGCTGGAGCTCGACAAGGACAACGGCGACGCCTACTGGCAGCGCGCCGTGCTCCACCAGAAGCGTGGGCAGTGCTTCGACGCCCTCGAGGACGTCAAGCTCGCGCTGGAGAAGAAGCCGTCGCGCTTCGAGGCCTATGCCACCAGGGCGGTTTGCCTCTCCGAGCAGAGCCGCTGGCCGGAGACCATCGAGGCCTGGAACAAGGCCATCGCCGGCAACGACTCGGTGGCCGAGTGGCACTACCAGCTCGGTCGAGTCCTGGACACCACCGGCAGCGCCGCCGGGTCCGCCGCAGAGTTCGAGAAGGCGCTGACGCTCCTCGGTGCCGACGCCGAGAAGCAGACGGCCTGGGCGTCGCAGGCGCACCGGCTGGTCGGCGAGTCCTTGCAGGCGTCCGACCCCGCCAAGACGGAGACGCACTTCCGTCGCTACCTGGAGCTGGCGCCGGTGAGCGACACCTACCGCAAGGAAGTCGAGCGCTGGCTCGAGCAGCACAGGAAGCGCTGAACGGCTGCCGCACGGCGGGCGGCGATGACGGCGACGGCCATCCCTGGCGTGACACGGCGCGCGCGCGGCAGCCTGGTCAGCGGCTGCGCCGGATCTCGACGTCGCAGCCCAGGTCGCGCAGCTCCTTGGCCATCCGATCCACGCGGTCACGCGCCTGGTTGAGGAGCAGCGACTGGTTCGTCCCCTCCACCAGGTCCTTGCTCTCCTTGAGGCCCAGGCCGAGCGTCTCCTTGACCACCTTGATGGCCATGATCTTCGAGCGCGCCTGCGCGGCCGTGCGCAGCACGAGATCGAACCCTCCGTCCCGGCCCGCTGGCGCCGCCGGCGCCGGCTGCGCGTCTCCGGCGCGCTCCGGCTCGCGGACGACCAGCGAGGAGTAGCCGACGGCCATGGGCACCGAGGAGAAGGCGCTGAGATAGACGGTCCCGAAGGACGCGCTGTCGTCGCGCAGCGAAGCAGCCTGCGTGCCGTTGAGCAGCACGCGCAGGCGATCGCCCTGGAAGACGGCACGGATCTCGTTGGGTGCACCGGGTTCCTGGCGCAGCGCGCTCTGCGAGGTCCAGCTCACCAGGCGCTTGTTCGGAGTGTTCCCCGGGGCGGAGAAGAGCAATGAGAACGTCGCCTGCGTCGAGATCCAGATCTCGTACCAGCCATGGTCGCCGCGGCGCAGCAGGAGCCCGGCGCGCGTGGTCGTCAGATCGCCCCAGAGCAGGCGGATGGTGACGCTGACGTCGAAGTCGTCGAAGGTCGCCGTGGAGCGGAGCACGTTCCACGAGCCGGGGTTGGGCTCGAGCCGCGCCAGGAGCTCCGGAGGCGGACCGGGCAGAAGCTGGAGCTGGTGGGTGAGACCCGTCGTCCAGCCCGGGATCTTCGGGTCGCGGAAGTCGGCGGACGCGAGCACCGACCCGCCGAAGCCGGGCACCCGCAGCGCGGTGCCGCAGTACTGACAGGGGACCACACCGGAGCGCGCCATCTCGGCACGCAGCGGCGCGTGACAGTTGGTGCAACGAAGCTCGCGGACGTCGGCCATGGCGAGCTTTCAGAGAAATCACAGCAGCCGGCGAGAGTCCACGGTGTCGCACGGCGAGCGAGCGCCACGAGCGCCTCGGCCGTCCACCGGTACGGCGGATGGGCGGATGCGAACGGCACTCGGCTCCGCCTGGAGGCCGCAGGCCGGAGGCTGGAGGCGCACGGGCAAAATATCGGTCACGCTCGGCGCCCGCCGAGCCTAGAGGAGATCCCATGGTCAGCAGACGCGACGCCCTGTTCGCCGGTGCCCTCGGCGCCGGCGCCCTCGCCCTCCAGGCGCGAACGGCCATGGCCGCGCAGGGCGCCGCCTCTCCGCGCCGCGCCTGGGAACCGACCTACAGCGGCGGCGATCCCGACGCGCCACCCGCCGCGCCCGGCATGCCAGGCAAGGACTACCGGCCGGTGGTGACCCCGAACGGAGTGGCCCTGCCCTTCCGCGTCGTCGACGGGGTGAAGGTCTTCCATCTGGTGGCCGAGGAGGTCGACCACGAGTTCGCGCCCGGGCTGCGCGCCCGGTGCTGGGGGTACAACGGCCGGGTGCACGGGCCGACACTGGAAGCGGTCGAAGGCGACCGGGTGCGCATCTACGTCACCAACCGGTTGCCGGCTGCCACCAGCGTGCACTGGCACGGCATCCACCTCCCCAACGGGATGGACGGCGTGGCCGGCTTGAACCAGAAGGCCATCCCGCCGGGACAGACATTCAGGTACGAGCTCACCTTCCGGCAGCACGGCACGTTCATGTACCACTCGCACCACGACGAGATGACGCAGATGGCACTGGGCATGATGGGGCTGCTGGTGCTGCACCCGCGCCGCCCCAGCGCCGACTACCGCGTCGATCGCGACTTCGCCATGCTCCTCAGCGAGTGGAAGATCGAGCCCGGCGCCGCGCGCCCCGACCCGAACGAGATGACCGACTTCAACGTGCTGACCATCAATGCCAAGGCGTTCCCGGGCACCGCGCCCCTGGTCGTGAAGAGGAACGATCGCGTGCGGATGCGCTTCGGCAACCTGAGCGCCATGGACCACCACCCCATGCACCTTCACGGGCACTTCTTCAAGGTCGTGGCCACCGACGGAGGGCAGATCCCGGCGGCCGCACAGTGGCCCGAGGGCACGGTGGTGGTGCCGGTCGGCGCCACGCGCGACGTGGAGCTGATCGCCGACGCGCCCGGCGATTGGGCGCTGCACTGCCACATGACCCACCACGTGATGAACCAGATGGGCCACGGGACGTCGAACACGGTCGGCGTCGATCATCACAAGCTCGACCCGGGCATGCGACGCCTGCTGCCCGGATACATGACCATGGGCAAGGACGGGATGGGCGACATGGCGGACATGAAGATGCCGGTGCCCGACAACAGCATCCCGATGTCCGGCGCCGCGGGTCCGTTCGGGACCATCACCATGGGCGGCATGTTCACCATGCTCAAGGTGCGCGAGCAGCTCGCCAGCTACGACGCCGACCCGGGCTGGTACCAGCACCCCGCGGGCACGGTCGCCGACGTGGCCAGCGCGGCCGATCTGGCGCGCGACGGGATCCAGGTCCCCGCACCTCGCTGACCGATGCCCACGCCCCCATCGATCCCTGGACTGGCGCTGCTCGCCCTGGCGGCCGCCGCATGTGCGTCCGCCGAGCCGGGGCTGCGCGGAAGCGCCGCGGACCCCTCGGACGTCGCACCGTTGCCGCCGCCGGCGGGCACCGCGCTGCAGAGGGGCTTCGACCCCGCGGCCTGGCTGCCACCGGCAGCCGCGCCGCCCGCAGCTGCGGGCGAGCACGACCACCACCACCACGCGCCGGGGACACCGCATTGAGCCTCCGCGCAGTCGCCCCGGTGACGCTCGTCGCTGTGCTGCTCGGAGGCTGCGTCTCGCGCGGCGCCGGCCGCGCCGAGGCCGACGCCTTGCTCGAGCAGCGCATCGGCGTCACCCGCAGGCCGCTCGACGACGCGCAGACACGCACCGCGCGGCGCGCGCTGCTGGGCAAGCCGCTCGACGCCGACCGCGCTGCGCGCCTGGCGGTGCTCGCACACCCCGACGTCGACGCGGCGTACGCGGAGATCGGGGTGGCACGTGCAGAGCTGGTGCGCGCGCTGCGGCTGCCGAACCCGGAGGTGGAGGGCGCGGTGACCTTCCGGGACGGCGCCCACGACTACCAGCTGGGCGCATCGATCGACGTCACCGGCTTCCTGCGGCTGGCGAGCTCCGGTGCGGCGGCCGGCAAGGCGCTCGACGCGGCGGCCATCGATGCCGCGGGGATGGCCATGGACGTGGCGCTCCAGGCCAGGCTCGCCTTCTACCGGTACGTGGCGGCGCGCCAGACGCTGGAGCTTCGCCGCACGGCGGCCTTCGCGCTGGCGCAGGGTGCCGAGGCGGCGCGCGCCATCCACCAGGCAGGCAACTCGCCGGCTCTCGATTCGCTCGGCCAGCAAGCGCTCTTCGAGGAGTCGCGGGTGATGGTGACGCGCGCCGAGGTCGAGGAGCGCGCCGCGCGCGAGGCGCTCTCCCTGGCCATGGGGGTCTTCGGCACCGAGGCGGCCAGCTGGCGCGTGCCAGAGCGGCTCCCCGATCCCCCGCCGCAGGAGCCAACAGTCGCCGACGTGGAGCGGCGCGCGCTGGCCCAGAGCCTCGAGCTCCGCGCCCTGCGCGCACGGCACGCGGCAGCTGCGGCGCGCGCCAACCTGGCGGCCTGGGGCTGGGTGCCGGAGGTGTCTGCAGGGGCGGTGGCCGAACGCGAGGACGGCCACTGGGAGGTCGGCCCGCAGGTCGGCATCGAGGTGCCGCTCTTCTACCAGGGGCAGGGCGAGGCCGACGCCGCCGAGGCGCAGATGGATGCGGCGCGCCCGCACCCGCGCCGCCGCGGCCATGCTCCGGAGCGCGGCGCGCAACGCCGCGGTCCGCGTGCAGGCGGCGCGCGAGCAGGCGCTGTTCCATCGCGACACGCTGCTGCCGCTCAGGGAGCGCGTCGTGGACGAGACGCTGCGCCAGTACAACGCCATGAACGCCACCGTCTTCGCGCTGCTCTCCGCCAAGCGCGACCACATCGACGGCGGCCGCGCGTACGTCGAGGCGCTGCGCGACTACTGGATGGCGCGCGCCGAGCTCGACCAGCTGCTCGCCGGGCGGTTGCCGCGCGGCGCGGCTGCCCTGGGGCCCAACGATGGGCCGGCGATGGGCTCCACGTCGGCCGGCGCACCGCACTGAGCGGCGCAGCCGGCCGCATCGGTCCTCGCGCGCCGAGGCGGAGGCGGAGGCCGAGCTGCCGTCGTCCTCGCCCCCGGCAGATACGTCTCGGTGTAGGTCGTCGACGGCGTCCGCATGCTGCGCCGGGGGCAGCTGCCGCACGACCGCCTCCTCGGCTGAGAGCGCTGGGCACGCGGCGCCAGGGCGCTCTCGGCTACACTGCCGTTCATGCCCACGCGCCGTCTCGCCGCCCCCGCCCTCTGCGCCGCCCTCGCCTTCGCCACCGGTTGCAGCAGCGAGGACATCAACCCGGCCGGCGGGGCCCCCGAGCCCACCGTCCCCCAGCTCGCAGAAGGCTGGAACGAGTTCCTTCCCGGCGGGGAGACCATCTGCTCGCGCGGCACCGACTACGCCTACTGGGTGCACCCGGGCACGGTGAACCGGGTGGTCATCGACTTCATCGGCGGCGGCGCGTGCTGGAACGAGCTCACCTGCTCGGTCGCCGACGCCATCTTCCAGCCCGACGTGGAGCAGGTGCGCGAGGCGGTGGCCACCAACGCCCTCGACGGCATCTACGACAAGACCAACACGCAGAACCCGTTCAAGGACTGGTTCCACGTGGTCGTCCCCTACTGCACCGGCGACGTCCACTGGGGCGACGCGGTGCGCACCTACGGCGAGGGCGAAGGCGCGGTGACCATCAACCACAAGGGCGCGGTCAACTCGCGCGCCGTGCTCGACTGGGTCTACGACAACTTCAGCGCCCCGGAGCACGTCCTGGTCACCGGCTGCAGCGCCGGCTCCTACGGCTCGGCGATGTGGGCGCCGCACGTCATGAACCACTATCAAGGCTCGGCAGTCACCCAGTTCGGCGATTCGGGCGCGGGCATCATCACCCAGGAGTTCTTCCAGGAGAGCTTCCCCAGCTGGAACGCCGAGCAGGCCTTTCCATCGTTCATCCCCGCCCTCGATCCCGCCCAGGTGGACATCCTGGATACAGCGCTGCCCGACCTCTACGCCGGCGTCGGCAACTACTTCGGCGAGCAGCGCGTCTCCCAGTACAACACGGCGTTCGACGAGAACCAGACCTTCTATTACACGGCCATGGGCGCGACCGACGGCGCCGAGGGCTGGTCGCAGAAGATGTACGCCTCCATCGACGAGACCGAGCAGCGCGCCGACAACTTCCAGTCGTTCATCGCCTCGGGCGAGCAGCACTGCATCCTGCTCTACGACAACTTCTACACGGTCAACGCTGGCGGGGGGCTGCTCACCGACTGGCGCCAGGGCATGGTCGACCGCGCCACCCCGGTCAGCCCGCGCTGCACGGACTGCCAGGCGCCCACCCCCTGAAGGCGGCTGTTCCCGCGGCGTTCCCCGGCCGCGCCGGAAATCGACGGCGGCACCGATGAAACGGCGTCGGTGCGGGAGTCCAACCCTCGAAACGACGAGAAGGAGGACCCATGAGCACGACCCAGCCCGAGAGCCTGTTCGTCGACCCGCGGTCCGCCGCCCGCGTCGAGGAGCCCACTGTGGCGGACGCCGGCGCCGCGACGGCGCACGCCGCCGGCGCTGCACGCGCGGACGCTCCCTCGCGGGCTGCGCTGTGGACCGGCCGCGTGCTCAGCGGCGTGGCGGTGCTCTTCCTGGCCTTCGATGGCGGCTTCAAGCTGTTCGCACCGCCCGCGGCCATCGAGGGCACGAAGGTGCTCGGCTGGGCACCGAACACCATCGTCCCGCTGGGCATCCTGCAGATCGCGCTGCTGGCCATCCACCTCGTGCCGCGCACGGCTGTCCTCGGCGCGGTGCTGTGGACCGGCTACCTCGGCGGCGCCGTCGCCACTCACGTGCGCCTCGGCAACCCGCTCTTTTCGCACATCCTCTTCCCGGTCTACGTGGCGGCGTTCCTCTGGGTGGGCCTGGCCCTGCGCGACCGGCGCGCGCGCGCGCTGCTCGGTCCACGTTGACCGAGCGATGTATACGCGTCGAGGGTGGCTAGCGAGCTCGCTCGGTGCGCTCCTCACGGCGGGTTGCGCACGCGAGCCAAACCCGCTCGCGGCACGCCCGAGCGCAGCCCACGCGGCGACATCAGGAGGGACGAAGATGAGCGGATTCTCGAAGGCCGGGCTGGTGCGGATGCACGACGGGCTGGCGGCCCAGGTCGGGCCGAAGCTGCCGGGCCTGATGAGCCTGGTGGCGCGCGGCGGCGAGGTGCAGACCGAGGCGCTGGGGGCGCTCGGTCTCGACGATGCCCGGCCGATGCAGCACGGCACCCTCTTTCGTGTGGCCTCGGTGACCAAGCCCATCGGCGCCGTCGCGGCGATGGTCCTCGTCGACGAGGGCAAGCTGCGGCGACTTCTGGTCGCTCGCCTACCGGGCGCTCGCATGACCGCCCTTCTCAGGCGTCTGGCTGCAGCTTCTCCAGCGCGCTCCGCTGCGCTGACCGCGCGCTCCGCCGCCGCCAGCTCGTCGCGCCGCTCGCGCGCCTCGGCCTTCGCCTCCTTGGCCGCCTCGCCGGCCTTGTCCAGCTGTGCCCGGGCCGCTTCCAGCGCCTGCTCGGCGTCGGCGACGCGCGTCCGCGCCACGTCGGCACGCGTCTCGGCCTTCTCCAGCGTGCCGTCGGCGTGGCTGGCCTCGCGCTTGGCGCTGGAGAGAACGCGTTCCGCTGCGCGCAGCGCCTGCTCGGCCTCGCGGCGATCGGCCTCGCGCTTCTCGGCGCGGCGCGCGGCGGCCTCCTCGCGCGCGGATCTCTTCTCGGTGGCCTCGCCGTCCGCGTCGTCCTCCCCGTCGTCGTCGTCGCGCGCGCGCCTGGCGGCGGCCGGCTTCTTGGGGGCGCGAGGCGCGGGCGCCGGCGCCCCGTCGGCGAAGAGCCCGGCCAGCGCGTCCAGCCCCGGCGGGGCGAGCTCGCGCTCCAGGCGTCCCTCCCCGGCGTCGCCCCAGCCCATGGTGGACACGGCCTGCAGCGTCTCGTTCACCTTGTCCATGGTGGTGGCCGTCGCCTTGTGCCCGGCCCTCTCCAGCAGCGCCGCCGCTCGCTCCACCAGCGCGCTCACCGCCTCGCGCTGCGCGCGCGTGGCGGTGCGCATGGCGTCGCCGCCGCCACCGTGGAGCATGCCGCGCTGCGCGTCGCGCAGCGCCTCGCCAGCCTCGAGCAGCACGGCGAAGCGCTTCGGCTCGTGGCGCGAGAGCTGGTTCACCGTCCACGCCGGCAGCGAGGGCTTGGTGAGCGCCTTGACCGCGGTGGCCTCGGCGTCGTGGCCCTCCTTGCGCAGGCTCTTCTCGAGCGCGTTGCGCTTGGCGACGAACTCGTCGAACGGTGCGCCGTAGAGCGCGTCGAGATCGGCATCGGCGACGGCCACGGCCGCGCAGCATAGCGCCTGGCAAGGCCAGCGGCGCGCGCGTGCCGGCCGCGTCTGCGGCGCCACGAGGCTTCGCCAGGAGACGTCGCTCCCGACGACGCTCCTCGTCGCTGGCGATCACTTCACCGGCATGGTGCGGAAGCTGCTCGTGACCACGCGCGTCGGGTGGGCGCCGATGTTGGAGAGATCGAAGGTGAAGCCGCCCCCCGCGGTGCCTGGCGGCGGCCCTGGCTTCACCGCCGGCGGGCCCGACTTCGAGCCGCCACCGCCGGGCAGTTGCAGGTGCGAGGCCACGTCCACCATGATCACCGCGCCGCCCGCGAAGGCGCCGCTCATCACCAGCTTCCGGCGCGCCAGGCTGCCGGCCGCCACCCGCCCGGCCTCGGCCCAGGCGTCGTCGCCTCCGCCCGATGCAGCCACCATGCGCACCGAGAGCACCTGGCCCGCCGGCCCGAGGCGCACCTCGTAGCTGGCGCGACCCGTCGAAGGCGTGGCGGTGGTGCGCACCGCGCTGGCCAGCGCTGCGGCCACCGTGCCCGCCGCCGGCAGGTCGAGGCCGAGCGCCTTGTCCTTCGAGGCCTGCTCGCCGCGCAGGATCTTGCCGGCGATGTCCTTGTCCACCGGACGCGGCGCGCCCGGCGTGGTCGGCGCCGGCGCCGAGGCCGCACGCTGTGGCACGTCGACGGCGCCGGGGATGGCCCACACCGGCTTGCCATCGAGACCCGGCACCCGCACCCCATCCGGACCGGCGGCCGGTGGCCCGTTCCAGTCGTCCGGCGACGGCAACACGCCGGGCTGCGGCGCAGCGGGGGCCTCGGCCGGTGGCACCTCGCCCGCCGGCGCGCCCTCGACGCGCGTCGCGCCAGCGGCCGCCATGGCCATCGGGCGCGGCTCCTGCGACGCGGCCTCGGCGCCGGGCTCGGGCCGAGCGGCCAGGCCTGGCGCGCTCGGTGGCAACGTCTCGATGTCGATCTCGTCGCGATGTGCGACGCCGCTGCTCCGCGCCTCCATCAGGCGCGCGGAGAGTGGAGCCACCCGCGCCACCAGTGGGATGCCGAGGTGCAGCACCACCGCCAGCGCCCACGGCGCCGTCCGCCACCGCCCGGCTTGGGGGGCGAGCAGCCGCTCCGCGCCTGAACCCACGTCGGGCGCGCGCGCCGGCACGCCGGTGCCGCTCACGCGAGCGCTCGCTCCATCGCCTTCTTCACGAAGACGCGCACCATGTCGCGGCGCCACTCGGCGTCCTCGTCGAGGTTGGTGAGCGGCTTGCACTCCGCGAACGCCGCGTCCGCGAGCTGCGTGGCCAGGCCGGCGGTGGGCACGCCCGGAGCGACCTTGGCCGCCGCGCGCAGGCGGCGCGGGCGTGCGCCGAGCGCGGAGACCACCACGTCGCAGGCGCGCAGCGGCCCCTGCTCGCTGCCCGCCGCCGGAGCGCGATCGACGCGCGCCGCCACCGACAGGAGCGGGAAGTCGATGGCCCCGCGGCGGCGCAGCTTCTCGAAGGCGCTCTTGCGACCGGGCACCACCGGCAGCGACACCCGGACCACCACCTCGCCCGGCTCGAGGACCGTGTTCTTGATACCGTCGGCCGTGTAGAAGTCGGCGGCGGGCACACGGCGCTCGCCCTTCGGCCCGAGCAGCTCGATGTCCGCGCCGAGGGCGATGAGCGTCGGCGCCGAGTCGTTGGAGGCGGCCGCCACGCAGCGCTGCCCGCCCTTGACCACGTGGCAGACGGTGCCGTCCTTCTTCAGGCAGAAGCCCAGCGCCTTGCGCCAGAAGTACGTCTGGTTGTAGTAGCGGCAGCGCGTGTCGAGGCAGACGTTGCCACCGAGCGTGCCCATGGCGCGGTGGTGCGGCCCGCCCACCAGCCCGCAGGCCTCGGCCAGCGCCGCGGCGGCGCGCTGCACCATCACGCTGTCGGCGATCTCGCCGAGGCGCATGCCGGCGCCGATGGTCAGCCGCTCACCGCCGGCTCCTCCTGCGGCGCCATTGGAAAGCCGGATGCCGCGCAGCTCCTCGAGGCGCGCGATGGACACCACGTGCTCGGGATCGAAGAGGCCCTGCTTCATGTTCGGCAGCAGGTCGGTGCCCCCGGCGATGATGCGCGCCTTGTCTCCGAGGCGCTCGAGGAGCGCCAGCGCCTCGTCGAGCGTCTGCGGTCGGTGGTAGTCGAAGACGGGTAGCGGCAGCATCGCTCACTCCGCGGCGGGGCGGTCGGCCTCGGCGTCGGCCGCGCGCTTCTGGCGCAGCGCGGCCAGGACGCGCGAGGGGCTGAAGGGCAGGCGGTCGATGCGAACGCCGACGGCGTCGTAGATGGCGTTGGCGATGGCCGGGATGGAAGGATGCAGCGGCCCTTCGCCAGCCTCCTTGGCACCGCGCGGTCCCTCCGGGTCGTCGGACTCGACGAGGAGGGCCACCAGCTCGGGGACGTCGAGGCTGGTCGGGATCTTGTAGTCGAGCAGGTTGGGGCCCATGTGCAGGCCTTGTTCGTCGATGACGTGCTCCTCGAGCAACGCCTCGGCCGCACCCATGTAGGCCGAGCCCTCCATCTGTCCCTCGACGATGCCCGGCACCAGCGCCTTGCCGCAGTCGTGCGCCACCCAGATGGTCTTGACCTCGACGTGGCCGGTCTCCACGTCGACCTCGACCTCGGCGACGTGCGCGGTGAACGAGTACGCCGGCGATGCGCCGATGGTGCCGCCGCGGTAGTCGCCGCCGAGCTTGGGCGTGTTGTAGTACCCGACCGCGCCCAGGGTGCCGAACTTGGCCTCGGCGAGCTGGATGGCCTCGGTCACCGGCACCGACTGCGACGGGTCGCTGGCCAGGCAGAGCGCGCCGCGCGTGACCAGGACGGATCGCTGCGAGACACCGAGCTTGTCGGCCACGGCGGCGACCAGCTTGTCCTTCACCTGCCGCGCCGCGTGCAGGCAGGCGTTGCCGTTCATGAAGGTGCCGCGCGACGAGTAGGCGCCGAGATCGACCGGCGTCAGATCGGTGTCGCCGGAGACCACGCGCACCGCGCCGATGTCCAGGCCGAGCTCGTCGGCGACGAGCACCGCCAGCAGCACGTCGCAGCCCTGGCCGATCTCGCTCTGCCCGGAGAAGACGGTGACCACCCCGGAGCGATCGACCTTGAGCTGCACCGCGCTCTGCGGCATGGCGTTGGGGTAGATGGCGTAGTTGGTGCCGCTGATGTACGCGCTGGCCGCCACGCCCAGGCCCTTGCCGTGGCCGAGCTTGCCGCGCCGCTCCTTCCAGCCGCTGGCCGCCTCGACCTTCTCCAGACACTCCACGATGCCGTTGGAGGTGACGCGCATGCCGTTGATGGTGTGGCTCGAGGGCTGGACCAGGTTCTTTCGACGCAGCTCGATGGGATCCATCCCCAGCGCCACGGAGATCTTGTCGAGCGAGATCTCGAAGGCGAAGCGTGGCTGCACGCTGCCGTGGCCGCGCTTCGGCCCGCAGGGTGGCTTGTTGGTGAAGTAGCGGGTGGAGTGGAAGCGGTACCCCTCGGCGAAAGCCGGCAAGGTCAGCAGCTGGCCGGAGTAGTAGGCGGTGACCAGGCCGAAGGACGAGTACGCGCCGCCGTCGATGGCCGTGCGCGCGTCGACCGCGGTCAACTTGCCGTCCTTCCTGGCGCCGACCTTCATCTGCATGCGCATCGGGTGGCGGCCGCGGTGCGCGTAGAACTCCTCCTCGCGCGTGTAGAGGAACTTCACCGGGCGCCCGGTGACCATGGCCAGCTTGGCCGCGCAGAACTCGAGCGAGAAGGGCTCGCTCTTGCCGCCGAAGCCGCCCCCCACCGGGGGCTGGATGACGCGGATGCGCGCCGGCGAGATCTTGAGCACGCGCGAGAGCTCGCGGTGCAAGTAGTGCGGCACCTGGGTCGCCGACCACACGGTGAGCAGGCCGTTCTTGTCGAGCTGACCGATGGCGCAGTGCGTCTCGATGGGCACGTGGGCCGAGCCCTCGTAGTAGTACTCGCCCTCGATCACCACCTCCGAGCTGGCCAGCAGCTCGTCGACGTTGCCGAACTCGAGCTCGACCTCCTTGGAGACGTTGTCGGTGCCGCCCTTGCCCAGCCCGACCTCGGGTCGGTCGATGGCCTGGTCGAGCGTGGTGGCCGAGGGCAGCACCTCGTACTCCACGTCGATGAGCTCCGCGGCCTCGTGGGCAATGCGCTCGTCGGTGGCGGCCACTGCAGCCACCGCGTCGCCGACGAAGCGGGCCTTGTCCAGCGCCAGCGGGAACTCGTCGGGCGTCCAGGGGATGATGCCGAAGCGCTCCGGCATGTCGCGCCCGGTGATCACGGCGATGACGCCCGGATAGGCGAGCGCGCGCGTGGCGTCGATCTTCACGATGCGCGCGTGCGCGTGCGGCGAGCGCAGCAGGCGCCCCCAGAGCATGCGCGGTAGGTGCAGGTCGTCCGCGTAGCGCACCTGGCCGGTGATGCGCGGCGCCAGCAGCGAGCGCCCGTACCTGCCGACGAGGCCGTGCTCGGAGTGGCCAGGCAGGATGGCGCCGTCGCGCTTGCGCTCCACCACCTCAGCCTCCCTTCGGCGGCTTCTGGTTGCTGGGGAGCGGAGGCGCCACGAGCTCGCCGGGCATGTCGACGCCGGCCGGCTCCTCGCCACGGCGCACGGCGGCGGCGAGCTCGATCGAGTCGACGATGCGCCCGTAACCGGTGCAGCGGCAGAGGTTGCCGGAGATGGCCACCGCGATCTCCTCGCGCGTCGGCCGCGGGTTGCGATCGAGGAGCGCGGTGGCGCTCATCAGCATGCCCGGCGTGCAGAAGCCGCACTGCCCGCCGCCGCAGCGATCGAAGCAGTCGAGGATGGGATCGATGAACGGCGCGCCGGCCAGGCACTCCACCGTCTTGACGTCGCACCCGTCGGCGTCGAGCGCCAGCATCAGGCACGAAAGCACCGCCCGGCCCTCGCCGAGCGTACCGTCCTCTCGCGGCGTGCCGCTGGAGAGGACCACCGTGCAGGCGCCGCAGTCGCCCTTGTCGCAGCCCTGCTTGGTGCCGATGAGATCGAGGTCGTAGCGGAGCGCCTCGAGCAGGGTGCGCCGCGGGTGCACCGCGAGCTGCACGGGCGAGCCACCGATGGAGAGGCGCATGGGAACCAGGCGATCGCCGGGGCCGAGCGGGATGGCGCGACCGTGGCCCTGCGTTGCGGTGCCACCGCTGGCGCTCGAGGTCGTGGTCGCCGGAGAGTCGGCGTGCACCACGCGGTACGGCCGCGCGTAGCCTTCGCCACCGCCGTGGCCATTGCCGTTGCTGCCGCCGTGGCCATTGCCGTTGCTGCCGCCGTGACCGTTGCCGTGGCTGTTGCCGCGACCATTGCCATCGCCGTTCTGGCCGGGGCCGCGCAGGCGCGAGCCGGCGAACGGGTGATCGGGCGGAATCTGCCAGGACAGCGCCCGGGCAGCGAGCTCGGTGTACGCGGCCAGGTCCTCGCGCTTTGCCGGGACGCGCGCACCGAGGAGGCCGAGGTTGTGCACCAGCAGCTCGAGATTGGTGTTGCCGACGCGCTCGCCGATGCCCAGGCCGGTGCCGTGCACGCGATCGACGCCGTTGGAGGCGGCCCACAGCGCCGTCTGCACCGCCAGGCCGCGATCGTTGTGCGCGTGCCAGTCGAGCCCGACGTGATCGGCGCCGATGGCCTTCAGCTCGGCGCGCACGAAGCCCACCAGCTCCTCCACGCCATAGGGCGTGACGTGACCGGTGGTGTCGCAGAGGCAGAGCCGCGCGGCGCCGGCCTCGATGGCCGCGCGATACAGGTGCCGCAGGAGGTCGGGGTGCGAGCGCGTCGTGTCCTCGGTCACCAGGGTGAACGGCAGCCCGGCGGCGACCGCCTCCTTCACGCTGGAGACGATGGCCTTGGTGAGGAAGGCGACGTCCCACCCCTCGGCGTACTGGCGGATCGGCGAGGTGCCGATGAACGAGTAGACCTCGATGGGGATGCCGGCGCGCTCGGCGGCGCGCGCGATGCCGCGAACGTCGGCCGGCACCGTGCGCGCAGCGGCGGTGGGGATCAGCGGGAGCCTGGCGCTGACGATCTCGCGGCAGAGCTGGTAGGTGTCCTCGGCGTTGGACTCGCTGGCCGCCGGGAGGCCGACGCTCACCACGTCGACGCCCACGCGCGCCATGGCGTGGAGCAGGTCGACCTTGTAGGCCACCGGCGGGTTGACCCCGGAGACGCTCTGCAGGCCATCGCGCAGCGTCTCGTCGACGACCTTCACCCCGCGCGCGTGCTGTCCGAACGTCACCGCCGACCCCACCAGCGGCTCGCTCCGGGTCGAGGCTCCGTAGGAGACCTCGCTGGACGTACCGAAACCGGTGGCGCGGGGGGCAGCTCCCGCCTCGGGGCGGTTCCAGTCGAACATGGGGGCAGACATCGTATCCACTGCGGGCGCGCCTGATTAGCATGGCCGACCGGGTGCGGGCAGATCGGGCCTGGGCGAGGAAATCCGCCGCGTCGAACGCGGCGCGTCAACGGCCGTCCTGCGACCGGGCGAGCGTTCAGCGCGGCCTGGTGAGCGCGTCCTTGAAGACATGCTCGGCGTGCTGACCGAGCGCGCTCTTGATGTCGTAGCGGTCGGGCCGCACCGTCATCGGCGCGCTCACCGGGTCGCCAGGGAGGACGCCGACGATGCGGTCGAGCTCGGCGGCCACCAGCTCCATGGACGCGTAGCGATTGTCCGGGTGCTTGCGCAGGCAGCTCTCGATGACCAGCTCGAAGCGCGGGTCGACCTCGGCTCGCGCGCTGCGCACCGGCGGCGCCGGCGAGAGCAGGTGGTGGGCGAGCATGCGTATGTCGTCATCGACCTGGAACGGCAGCTTGCCGGAGAGCGCCCGGAACATGACCGCACCCAGGCCGTAGACGTCGGTGCGCGCGTCGGTGGGATCGGAGACGACCTGCTCCGGCGCGATGTACTGCGGGGTGCCGAGCACCAACCCGGCGACGCTGGCGCGGGTCTTCCGCACCTGGGTCGCGAAGCCGAAGTCGATGATCTTCACCCCGAACGCGGAGCCCACCTCGCCGATCAGGAAGATGTTGTCCGGCTTGACGTCGCGGTGCACGAAGCCCGCCTTGTGCACGGCGCCGAGCCCGGCGGCGGCCTGGCGCAGCACGGTCAGCATGCTGTCGGCGTCCATCACCGGCTCGCGCTTCAGGTAGTCGCCCAGCGTCTCGCCCATCAGCGACTCGAGCACCAGGTACGGCGTTCCGTCGGCCTTCACCCCGGCATCGAGCGTCTTGACCACGTTGGGGTGGGAGATCTCGATGGCCACCTTGGCCTCGCGCGCGAAGCGCTCCTTGATGGCGCCGGACGGGTCGTTGGTCGGGCTCAGCAGCTTGAGCACCACCGCGCGCTTCATGAAGAGGTCGTCGGCGAGGTAGGCGCGCGCGGTGCCGCCGGTCCCCACCAGACCCTTCACCTGGTAGCGGTTGCCGAAGATGGCCCCGGCCTTCTTGGTGCCCTTGGCGTGAAAGGTCGACTCGGAGATGTTGGCGCGCAGGCGTGCGCCGTCCTCCGGGCAGAACCGGCGGGCCGGCGAGTACTCCTTGCGGCACCGAGGGCAGAACAATCGACATCCGAATGAAGCTCCGCGCGCGCCGCTGGTCAAGCGGCCGCCGGATCTTCCGGACCGCCGCTGTCTGCTCACCAACGTCATCGAGGCCCCGCGCCTGGAACACGAACACGGCATGGTCGCGCAAGGCTGGGAGCTCGTCGTATCGCCATGGCACGAGGGCGACGGCGCGGTGGCACGACTGACCCACGGCCTGCGCCTCGGCGCCGACGGCGCCTATCGGCACGTCTTGCCCACGGATCGTCGCCTCGAGCGTTACCTCTTCCTCTCCTTCTGCGGTCGCCGTGCCGGGCTGGTCTGCTCCTTGACCCGCAGTCTGTACTTTGGCCGCGTGCCGCAGGACCTGCTTGCCCGGCAACGGATAGGCGCCTCCGTGGACGCCGTGCTCCTGTCTGCCACGCGTCCAGGCGCCGCCGTGCGTGACGTGTTCCAGGCCGGCGCGGACCGTTATGCGGCGTCGGGGTTCGCCGATCAGTGGCGGCTCCATCACCAGGGCGGCGCGGGGGGTTACGAGACGCGGGAGTACCTCGCATCTCCCACCTCGACCGACGTCGTCACCATGGGCCATGTCTTCGCGTGGAACCCGAGTGTTCCCGGTGCCAAGAACGAGGACACCATCGCCGTCGCGGCCGCGGAGAACGAAATCCTCACCGAGACCGCCGGCTGGCCGACGATCCCTGTCGAGGCGGGAGACCGAACATGGCGGCGTCCAGCCATCCGGGAGGTCGGGTGAAGTCGGAGGCCCCGCGCGGGGTGCGAGGCGGCGAGGCGCGCTGAACGTCGTGCTAGCCTGCCAGGGTGAAGCGCTTGCTCTTGGCGCTCTTTGCGTTGTCGCCCATCGTCCCGTGCGCGGGCTGCAGCGTCGTGCTCTCGCCGGGCGAGGAGCAGTGCCAGGCGGTGACCGATTGCTCCGACCGCGGCTTCGCCAACGCGGCCTGCGTCGGGGGCGTGTGCGTGGACACCGCGGCGACCGGCGGCCAAGGCGGCGGGGGCGGCGAGGGCGGCGTGGTCGACCCGGTGTGGGGCTGCCTGGGCAACGTCGTCGAGAAGGAGGCCGACCCCACCAAGACGCTGGAGATCGGCTTCCGCCTGGCCTTCGCCACCGACAGCGAGGCGGTGAAGACGGCGATCGTCGACGTCTGCGACAAGCTCGACATCGGCTGCACCGGCGACAGCGAGGACTTCCCCAAGGGCCTCAGCCCCGACAACACCGGCGTGGTCACCGCCACCGTGCGGGAGGGCTTCGACGGCTTCGTGCGCGTCACCAGCACCGAGATCGTCGACTCCCGGGTCTACGTCGGGCGGCCGATCGTGGAGATCCCCAAGACCAAGGAGATCCAGCTCCTCCGCCCGACGGAGTACCAGTTCCTGGCCGAGAACGTGGCCGGCACCGAGCTGGACCCCACGCGCGGCTCGGCGATCATGCTGGCCATCGACTGCCAGGGCGAGTCCGGTTCGGGGGTGCGCTTCGAGACGCCGGGCGCCGACGCCGACAGCCTGGAGTTCTACCTCATCAACCAGTCGCCGACGTCCCCGCCCGCGGCCACCGCCACCGACGTCGACGGCTTCGGCGGGTACTTCAACCTGAAGACGGCACAGACCCTGGGGCGCGCCTTCCGCGAGGAAGACGACGTGTACATCGGCGAGTCGAGCTTCGGCGTGTTTGCGAATACGATCTCCTACGTCCAGATCGGGCCCACGCCACAGTAGGGTGCGCGCCCTCCCACCCCATGTCCGTCCACCGCATCGGCAAGTATCGGATCATCGCCAAGCTCGGGCATGGGGGCATGGCCAAGGTGTTCCTGGCGGTGGCGCCGGGGCCGGCAGGCTTCAACAAGCTGCTGGTCATCAAGGTCCTCAAGGACGAGCTCGTCGACGACACCGACTTCCTGGCCATGTTCCTGAACGAGGCGCGGCTGGCGGCGCGCCTCAACCACCCCAACGTGGTGCACACCTACGAGGTGGGCGACGACGGGCGCAGCCACTTCCTGGTGATGGACTATCTGGACGGGCAGCCGCTCCACAACGTGCTGCGCCGCGCGCACCGCGCCCGCATGCCGCTCGAGATCCACGTGCGCATCCTGGCCGACGCGCTGGCCGGCCTGCACTACGCCCACACGCTGCGCGACTTCGACGGCACGCCGCTCAAGGTCGTGCACCGCGACGTCAGCCCACAGAACGTCTTCGTGACCTACGACGGCCAGGCCAAGGTGGTCGACTTCGGCATCGCCAAGGCGGCCGGCGCGGCATCGAACACGCAGAGCGGCGTCTTCAAGGGCAAGGTGGCCTACGTCGCGCCGGAGCAGGCCGGACTGGAGCAGGTCGACGCGCGCGCGGACGTGTTCAGCGTCGGGGTCATGCTCTGGGAGGCCATCGCCGCCACGCGCTTCGCGGCCGGCGAGAGCCAGACGGCCATCCTCGGGCGGCGCCTGGCCGGCATGGAGCCGCGCATCCGCGACGTGATGCCGCGCACCAACCCCGAGCTGGCCACCATCTGCGACAAGGCGATGGCCCTCAAGCCGGGCGATCGCTACCAGACGGCGCAGGAGCTGAGCGACGCGCTGGACCGCTGGCTCGACCGGGCCCCGAAGCGCATCAGCACCCGCGACGTCGCCGAGCTGATGAACCGGCTCTTCCCCGAGGAGCGCGAGGCCATCCACAAGGTCATCGACGCGCAGATGAAGGAGGTCCTGCGCGAGACCCCGGAGACCTTGTCGCTGCCGGTGCCCTCGCTCGATCTGCACGCTGGCTCCGGTGACCCCACGCCGCTGAGCATCAAGAACCGCGCCGATCACCTGCGCGACGAGGAGCCGACGCTGGCCGAGCCGTCGTCGGTCTCGGGCCGCTTTCACCCCCACGTGATGCCGGCCGACGCCACGCCGGACAGCATCTCTGGCCGCCACGGCACCCTGGCCACCTCGCAGATCAGCCAGGTGCCGATCCCGCAGCGGCCGTCGCGCGGGCCGGTGCTGGCCGCCGGCGTCGCGGCGGCCCTGCTGGTCGGCGCCGCGGCGGCATTCTTCATCCTGCGCGACCCGGCAGCCACGTCTCCTGGGGCCAGGTTGGCCGCCGAGCCGGCGGCGGCGTCCACCGGGGCCACGGCGGCGAGCGCCGACCGCATCAAGCTCTCCATCACCTTCGGCCCCGCGGCGGTGACCGCCAAGCTCGACGGCGTGGTGCTGGCGCAGAGCCCGTTCGTGGCCCAGGTGCCGCGCGACGGCTCGATGCACCGCATCGAGGTCGAGGGGGAGGGGCTGGCGGCGGAGACGCGCATGCTGAGCTTCGAGAAGGACGTGGACCTGGTCTTTTCCCTGCAACCGCTGCCCGTCGACCTCGACACGCTCCCCGGCAGCACCGGCCCGGCCGCGCAGCCCCGAGCCGGTGGCCCGTGGCGCCCGCCGGCGGCGGACACCAAGGGCAAGGACCCGAAGCAGGCGCGCGACATCGACGAGCAGGACCCGTACAAGAAGTGATGCGCTCCGCCCGCCGCGCGACGCTGTGTCTCTGTCTCACGGCGCTCGGCGCGATGGCCGCGACCGTGGCGCCGGCGGTGGCCTCGGCGCAGCCCGCCAAGCCACCGGCCACCAGCACCGAGGCCAGCGAGCGCTTCCGCGCCGGCGTGCGCTTCTACAAGGACCGGGACTTCGCCGCCGCGCTGGTGGAGTTCAAGCGCGCCTACGAGCTCGCCCCCAACTACCGCGTTCTGTACAACCTGGGGCAGACGTCGCAGGAGCTCAACGACTACGCCAGCGCACTGGCCTCGTTCGAGCAGTACCTGGCCGAGGGCAAGAACGAGATCGACGCCGCGCGCAGGAAGAGCGTGGAGGGTTGGGTCGCCGACCTGCGCGACAAGGTCGGCAGCATCACCGTGGAGACGAACGTCGAGGGCGCCGAGGTGCTCGTCGACGACGCCTCGATCGGGATGACGCCGCTCGACAAGCCCGTGGTGGTCAACGCCGGCAAGCGCAAGCTGTCCGCGTCCAAGGACGGCTACACGCCACAGGCGCGGGTCGTCTCCGTCGCCGGGCGCGACGAGCAGACCATCACCCTCAGCCTTCAGGCCATCGGCGGGCCTCGCGAGGAGCAGCCGAAGGCGCCTCCCCCGCCGCCACCTGCGCCGCCGCCGGAGCGCGACCTGACGGCGGCCTGGATCATGTTCGGGGTCACCGCCGCCTCGGGCATCGCCACCGGCGTGTTCGCCGGGCTGGCGGTGGGCGCGCGCAGCGACCTGGACAGCGAGCTCGAGGCCTTCCCCGGCGATCGCACGGCCATCGACGACGCGCAGGGACGCACCACCACCTTCGCCGCGGTGACCGACATCCTCGGCGGCGTCACCGCCGTCGCCGGCGTGACGACCATCGTCCTGTTCGCGGTGGGCATGAGCGGCCCCGACGCCCCTGCCAGGCAGGGCTCGGTGCAGCTGCGCGTCGCGCCCGGTGGGGTGGTGGCACGGGGCGCGTTCTGAGCTAGCGCGCGCGCCGCTCCGCTGCCCAGAGGCGCTCCAGACACGTCTTCGCCGACGCCAGCCGTCGATCCATGTCGCGCTCGAAGACCTTCGCCAGCAAGCGGTCGCCGGCGCGACCCAGCAAGCGCGGCCGCAGCTCGAGGCTGTAGCGGAAGGTGACCTCGGTGCGCTCCGGCCCCTGCTCGTCGTAGACCCACGAGCCGGCAAACGCCCCCACCATCCACGGTCCACGCGTCATCTTCACCGCCACCCGCTCCGGCGGCTGGAAGGAGACGTACTCCGTCTCCATCCCGCGGCCGGCGCGGTCCACGCACCAGGCGCGCACACCCTTCGCCGACTCGGTCGCGCCGCCGACGAGCCCGGCGCGCGTGAGGAATTCGTCCCACTCCAGGCGGCGGCCGTAGTCCTGCATCAGGGCGAACAACCACGGCCGCGGGGCGTCGATGATCAGCGAGCGCGCGAACGTCGCCATCGAGACCAGGGTAGCCACAGTAACGGCGCGACGCGCCCCCGGTGGTAGCCTGCCGCGCATGGCCGGACCCGCTGCCAGCAGCCAGGTCGGCGGTCCGCAGGGCGAGAGCTGCCGAGCCACCTCGCGCGCCTGACGCCGCCTCCGGGACCGCGGCGGCCCAACGGAGGGGTTGCCACGCCGGCGAACCGGATCCATGGGTGCGCGAGTACCGGAGCGAGACATGACCGACGAGACCAAGACCAGCCAGGACCCGACCCCGAACGACGACGACGCCCGTGCGGTCGACACTCCGCCCGCCGCGGCCAGCCCGCCTGCGGCCGCGGTGGAGATGCCCTTCCAGGCCGAGGTGCAGCAGGTCCTCGGCCTGGTCATCCACTCGCTCTACGCGAACACCGAGGTCTTCCTGCGGGAGCTGGTCTCCAACGCCTCCGACGCGCTCGACCGGGGCCGCTTCCTGCAGCTCACCCGGAGCGACGTCACCGCCGCCGAGGGCGAGCTGGGCATCTCCATCCAGCTCGACGAGACGGCGCACACGCTGACCCTCTCCGACAACGGCATCGGCATGACGCGCGACGAGGTGGTGCAGAACCTCGGCACCATCGCTCGCTCCGGATCGCTCGAGTTCCTGAAGGTCCATGCCGAGGCCGCCAGGAAAGAGAAGGACGGCGCGCTCAAGCTCATCGGCCAGTTCGGCGTCGGCTTCTACGCGGCCTTCATGGTCGCCTCGCGTGTCGACGTGCAGACCCGATCCATGCTGCCCGGCGCGGAGCCGGTGCTCTGGCGCTCCACTGGCAGCGGCACCTTCACCGTCCTGCCCGGCGAGCGCCTGCACCCGGGCACGGAGGTCACCCTCCACCTCAAGCCCGAGCACCACGAGTACGCCCAGCCCTGGCGGGTGAAGGCGATCGTCGAGAAGTACTCCGACTTCGTGACCTTCCCCATCCGGGTCGGAGACGAGCTCGTCAACCGCCAGAAGGCGCTGTGGGCCATGCCCAAGGGAGAGGTCACCGAGGAGCAGCACACCGAGTTCTACCGCCACGTCTCCGGTCACGGCGACGAGCCGCTGGCGCGTGTGCACCTGTCCATCGACGCGCCGGTGCAGTTCCAGGCCCTCCTCTACGTGCCGGGCAAGGCGCCCTACGATCTGTTCCAGAAGGACCGGCGCGGCATCAAGCTCTACGCCAAGCGCATCCTCATCGACGAGGACTCCGACAAGCTCACCCCCATCTGGCTGCGCTTCCTGCGCGGCGTGGTCGACTCCGAGGACCTGTCGCTCAACGTCTCGCGCGAGATGCTCCAGGAGAACAAGACGCTGTCGTCCATCGAGCAGCAGATCACCAAGCAGGTGCTCAAGGCGCTCAAGGATCTCGCCGAGTCGAACAGGGAAAAGTACGCCACCTTCTGGAAGGAGTTCGGGCGCGTCCTCAAGGAGGGGCTGACCGTCGATTGGCGCAACAAGGAGGCCATCGTCGAGCTCTGCCGCTTCGAGAGCATGCGCACCGACGCGGACAAGACGCTCTCCCTGGCCGAGTACGTGGCGGCCATGCCCGAGGCGCAGCAGGACATCTTCTACGTCACCGGCCTGTCGCGGAAGCAGGTGGCGGAGAGTCCGCACCTCGAGGCCTTCAAGAAGCGCGGCTGGGACGTGCTGTTCCTCGTCGATCCCATCGACGAGTGGGTGGTGCAGAGCCTGCCCGAGCACTCCGGCAAGAAGCTCAGGAGCGTGACCCACGGCGAGCTCGACCTCGGCCCCGAGCCGGACGCCGCGCCCGAGGCAGGCGAGGCGCCCAGGGCCATCGCCGCGGTGAAGAAGGCGCTCGGCGACCGGGTGAAGGACGTGCGCGTCACGCGGCGCCTGACCGAGAGCGCCAGCTGCCTGGTGGCCGCGGACGGCGATGCAGGCGCGAACATGGAGCGCATCCTGCGCATGGTCGACAAGGGCGCCGTGCAGCAGCAGAAGCGGATCCTCGAGCTCAACCCCGGCCACCCCATGGTGCAGAACCTGGACAAGCTCGCCGAGCGCGCCCCGGAGTCTCCGCGCGTGCAGGGCTTCGCCGAGCTGCTCTTCGATCAGGCCATGCTCGCCGAGGGTGTGGTCGAGGACCCGGCCCAGCTGGTACGTCGCATCCAGGCGCTGCTCACCGATGCCAGCGCGGCGGCGGTGGCCGCCGACCAGGCGCCGTCCACGTAGCGCCGGCGCTCATGGCGCGCGGCCGGCGTCGCGCGCGGCGCTGCTCGGCGCCAGCTCGTCGGCCACCGCCAGGGTCGCGCGCGCTGCGGCCAGGCGGCCCGTCGATTCCAGAATCGTGGCTCGCCCACGGAGCAACTCCGCCAGCGGAGCATGCTTGTCGGCGCTCACCAGGCCGCGCAACGTCTCGGTGTCCAGCCGCAACAGGTCGCGCACCGTCATGCCCGACACGGCACGGATGGCGCCGTCGACCTCCTCGATCGCCTGATCCACCTGCCCGGCCTTTGCCAGCCCGAAGGCCCGCGCCAGCGCCGCGAAGGCCTGCTCGATCTGGCGCATCAGCCAGTCCTGCTTCAGCACCTCGCTCACCTAGCCATCGGCGTGGGCTTCCGCCAGGCCAGCCGCCGCATGCCGTCGCCGACTTCCTCTAGAATCACCCGGTGAGCTCCTCGCGCCACCGGCCCACGTCGCGCGCCTCGGCGGTGCGACCGGCGGCGGCGCGCCGGGCGGGGGCCCGGCCGGGCGCGCCGGGCCGGGCGGAGGGACGCGCCGAGCTCGCCCGCGGGGGCGCCTGGGGATCCGGCGGGGGCGCCTGCGCCGCCGCGCGTGCCGACGACGAGCTTCGTCGGGCGCGCCGACGAGCTGGCCGCGCTGCAGGTCCGCCTCGGCGAGAGCCGTCTGGTCACCGTGCTCGGCGCGCCCGGCACGGGCAAGACGCGCCTGTGCCGCGAGCTCGTCGAGCGAGAGCGGGCCGCCGGAAGGCGCACGGTGTTCTGCGACCTGACCGAGGCAGAAGACCTGATCTCGCTGTGCGGCGCGGTGGCGCGCGCGCTCGATGTTCCGCTGGGCGGCGCCGGCGACGCCGCCGGTGCGGCCCGCGCCATCGGTGCCGCGCTCTCGCGCATGGGCCACCCGCTGGTGGTCCTCGACAACTTCGAGCAGGTCGCCGACCTGGCCCCGGCCACCGTGGGCATCTGGCTCGACGACGCCCCCGCGGTCTCGTTCCTGGTCACCTCGCGGCAGCGCCTGGGCGTGGCGGGCGAGGCGCTCTTCGACCTGGGGCCGCTGGCGCTGCCGGAGTCGGCCGGCGACCCGCAGGCCTCGGAGGCCTTCCAGCTCTTCGTGCAGCGCGCGCGCCTGGTGCGGCGCGACTTCCAGCCCGACGCGGAGGAGAGCCGCACCGTGGCCACGCTGGTGCGCGAGCTCGACGGGCTGCCGCTGGCCATCGAGCTGGCCGCGGCCCGGCTGCGCACCCTGTCGTCGGCCCAGCTGCTCTCGCGCATGGCGCAGCGCTTCGAGCTGCTCTCCGCGCCGGGCGCCGCGGGCAAGGCGACCACCCTGCGCGGCGCGCTGGAGTCGTCGTGGGAGACCCTGGACGCCGCCGAGCGCACCACGCTCGCCGAGTGCGCGGCCTTCCGCGGCGGGTTCACCCTGGAGGCCGCCGAGGCTGTGGTCGACCTCGGGCACGACGCCAGCGCGCCGTGGCTCCTCGACGTCCTGGAAGCGCTGGTCGACAAGTCCCTGCTCACCACCTACGCCGAGAGCACCTCGCAGCGGCGCTTCGGCATGCTGGTCAGCATCCGCGAGCTCGGCCTCGACAAGCTGGTCGAGATGGGGAGCGCACGCGAGGTCGCGGTCCGGCACGCGCGCTACTACCTGGATGCCGGGCGCGCCTGGACGCACGCGCTGAGCGGCGCCGACGCCGCGCGCAGCCGCCACCTGCTCGGCCTGGAGACCGAGAATCTGCTCGCCATCCATCGACGCGCGCTCGATCACGGTCAGGGCCCGGCGGCCCTGCCCACCGCCCTCGGCGCGGCGCTGGTGCTGGCGCCGCTGCTCTCGACGCAGGGTCCGTTCGGCATGCTCCTGACGCTCCTCGACGCGCCGCTCCTGCGTGCCCGCGATGCCGAGGGCGTCGACGAGCGCCTGCTGGCACGCGCACACGACGCCCGCGCGGTGGCGCTGCGCTACATGGGCCGCTCCACCGAGGCGCTCGCCGACGCCCAGCGCGCCGTGGCGCTGGCGGAGTCCACCGGCGACGAACGGCTGCTGGCGCGGGTCATGACCACGCTCTCGGTCAACGAGCTGGTGCTCGGCGACTGGCGCGAATCGCGCGCGCACGTCGAACGCGCCCTGGTGGTGCACCGCGCGGCGGGCGACGCGAGCTCCGAGGGCCGGGCGCTGGCGGCGCTCGGCGACACCTGGTTCTACGAGGACCGACTCGACGAGGCGCACAAGAGCTACGCGGCGGCGCTGGCCATCCATCGCCAGCTCGGCGAGCGCGCCGCCGAGGGCGTGGCCCTGTCGCGCCTGGCCTCGGTGGCCATGGAGCGCGGCGACGCCGCGGCGGCGCGCGAGCTCTACCGCGGCTCGGTCGAGCTGCACCGCGAGGTGGGCGATCGTCGCGCCCTGGCCTCGACCTCCGGCTACCTGGCCATCCTGGAGCAGGAGGAGGGCGACCTCGGCGCCGCGGAGCAACGCTTCCGCGACGCCATCGAGCTGGCGCGCGAGATCGAGAACCGGCGCACCGAGGGCATCTTCACCGGGTATCTGGCCGGATGCTTGCTGGAGACGGGGCGCCTCGCCGAAGCGGCCGAGACCTAACAGCGCGCGCTGGAGATCACCGCCGAGGTCGGCGCCAGCTCCACCTGCGCGCTCTTCCAGGCGGGCCTGGGCGCGCTCCGCGCGCGGCGCGGCGACATCGCCGGCGCCGAGACGATCTTCGCAGCGGCCGAGGCGCAGCTGGGCCGGATGCGCGAACAGACCTTCGTCGCCGCCGCCGTCGAGCTCCTCGGCGGCTTCCTGGACATCGCGCGAGGCACGCCGCGCAGCGCCGCGTGCCGCCTGGCCAAGGCAGGCGGCGGCCTCTCGCAGACCGACGTGCGCTTCGCGGCGCGCCTGCTGGAGCGCGCGCTCGACGCCGCCGGTGAGCCGCCCTTCGAGGGCACGATCGAGAGCGGAGGCGAGAGAGGCGGCGAGGCGCTCGAGAGTACGCCCGAGGCCTCGGCCGCCCGCGGCTCGCCCACGCTGTCGCCGCCGGTGCCGGCCGCCGCCAGCGTCCCCGCGGACGCGCCGCCCGACGCGCTGGTGGTGGCCCGCAGCGGTCGCTGGTTCCGCGCACCGCAGGGCGAGGTGGTGAGCCTGCAACGCCGTCGCGCCCTGCGCCTGATCATGTCGGCGCTCGCGGCGCAGCGCGCAGCAGCCCGACGCCGGCATCGACCTGCACGCGGTGGCCGCGGCCGGCTGGCCTGGGGAGCGCCTCCGCAGGAGGCGGCCGCAGATCGCGTCTACACCGCCATCGCCACGCTGCGACGGATGGGGCTGCGCACCGCGCTGCTCAGCCGCGACGACGGCTACCTGCTCGACCCAGCGCTGCACTTCGTGGCGGGCGAGGGGTAGTCCACCCACGGCGACATTTGCCGCTGCGAGCGCGCCGTCGCCAGGGCGCGGGCGGCGCGGACGCCCACGGCACCACGGAAACTTTCGGGACCTTTCAGGTGCGGCGCCGCCCCCGCCTGCCGACGGTGGGTCCGTGGGACCCAGGCGATCGACGTGGGCGCTCCGTCTGGCAACGCTGCTCGCCGGCTGCGCGCTGTTCTGCACCGGCTGCAGCGACGGCGGCGATCCGGCCGGCGATGAGACCACCAGCGCGGGCACGGGCGGCGCCAGCGCCGGGAACAACGGCGCAGGCGGGGACGCCAACGGCGCAACCGGCAGCGGCGGTGACAGCGGCAGCGGGCGAGCGGCAGCGGAGCCGCCGGCGGCGGCCCGAGCGGCAAGCGCACCGGCCGCGTCTCGCTCGACGGGCATTCGCTGCTCGACGACGGCGGCACGTTCAACGCGCTCGGCGCGACGATGATGTGGGCCGCCTGGGGCTACAAGTTCGACCGCGAGCGCCTGGAGCAGAACCTCCAGTTCCTGTCCGATCACGGCTTCCACTACATCCGCGCGCTCGGCGTGGTCGGCGACTACGCCGAACCCGACTACTGGGACGGGCGCGAGATCGACTGGCACTGGGACGACTACGCCGAGACCCTCGCCGGTCTCACCGATCTGGCCTTCGACAGCTACGGCCTGCGCGTCGAGTGGACGCTGATCGGCGACGGCCAGAAGAACATCCCCGACGAAGCGGACCGCTACGCCCTGGTCGACACCTTCCTGGCCATGTCGGTGGGGCGCGAGGAGAAGATCATCCACTTCGAGCTGGCCAACGAGTCCTGGCAGAACGGCTTCGACGGCCCCGAGGGCGTCGAGCAGCTGCGCGCGCTCACCTCGTACATGAACGGCCAGACCGACATCCTCGTCGCCGCCTCGGCGCCGGCCGGCGTGGAGTGCAGCGATACCCTGGACATCTATGCCGGCGGCGTCGCCGACCTGGCCACCATCCACTTCGATCGCAACATCGCCACGGTGGAGGGCAGCTGGCGTCCGGTGCGCCAGCCCTGGGAGCACGCCTACTGCGAGGGCGCGCCGGTGGGATCGAACAACGAGCCCATCGGGCCGGGCGCCTCGGTGACCTCCGAGGACGACCCGGTGCGCCTGGTGGCGGCCGCCATCACCACCTACGTCTCCAACCTCCCGCTCCACGTGTTCCACAGCAGCGCCGGCGTGCGCGGCGACACGAACCTCTTCGAGATGGCGGGCGCCGACGCCTTCGTGCACGTCGGCGACATCGTCCCCGGCGACCTGGCCTCCTGGGATCGCAAGAACGCACACTGGGTCGACTCGCCGTTCGTGGTCTACGCCAGCGAGGGCGGGCAGCTCTACCCCGACACCATGTGGGTCGACCTCGGCGCGCCGGAGAGCGGCGCGGTGCGCGCCTACGGGGACACCAAGGGCGACGCGTTCTTCGTCTTCCCCATCGGCATCCTCGGCTCGGTGACCATGGCCCCGCGACAGAACGCCAGCTTCGACGTCATCGACCCGATGAGCGGCAGCGTGGTGCAGCACCTGGAGCTGGCCGCGGGAGAGCCGTTCGAGCTGACGGGGGCGGAGGCGCTGGTGCTGAAGGGGAACTTCGTGCCTTAGCGGGGTCGCCGCGGCACGTGATCCACCCTGGGGCACCGGCGCGCCATCCAGGGGCCGCCCAGCCGGTGCTGGACCCGATAATTTCCTCAATGATTCCGGTGGAATCTCGCATGTAGGTGGAATGGTGCACATGTGCGCCCAGGGCACGGCGCATGCATGGCGCGGCGCGTGATCACCCGTCTGGCTTCCTCCGTCATGCTCCTCGCCGCCGTGGCCACCGCCGTCCTGCCGGGGTGCGGCGGCGACGACGCCACCAGCAGCGACGACTCCTCGGACCTCGTGGCAGGCGGCCTCGCCGCCGCCTCCATCAAGACCCGCGGCACCTTCGACAAGCTCGCCTTCCACGACGGCGGCGTGCTGCTCCCCGGCAAGAGCGTGAAGCTGCTCATCGATGCCCGGAAGCCGACGCGCAAGATCTTCTACATGAACGCCTCTTATACGGAGGGGGGCGAGACGCCCGAGGCCGCGCGCTTCCACTACCCGTTCGCACAGCGCGTGCTGAAGGACTTCGACGAGTCGGTCGGCAGCTTCAACGACGCCACCTACTGGACCCAGGACAAGAGCTACTTCGCCGGCTCGGTGCAGACCTACCAGCTCGGCGATCGCGAGATCTACGGCATCCAGTTCTACCCTCAGGACGTGATCAGCGAGGAGCGCATCCTCGACGCCGTGCAGGTGGTGAAGAAGACCCTCCGCATCCCCGGCACCGAGCTGGCGTTCGTGGCCACCGGCCCGCAGCAGACCACCGCCACCATCGCCGACGACCTGGCGGCGCTGGGCGTGGCCAACATGACCATCGACGAGGTGCTCGGCGGCATCCGCTACGTGCCCATGAACCAGGGCGAGGCCTGGGGCTACCTGCGCATCTTCCCCACCGACCAGGATTCGCTGAGCGCCACCGACATCGCCGTCTTCGACGAGCTGCCGCTGGACCTCACCGTCGTCGCCGGCACCGTGACCCGCGCCTTCCAGGACCCGACCTCGCACGTGAACCTCAAGTCCAAGGAGCGCGGCACGCCGAACATGATCCTGCGCGACGCGGGACCGGACAACGAGCGCCTCGCCCCCTACGCCGACAAGCCGGTGCACATGGTGGTCGGCGTCGACGACTTCGTCCTCGAGCCCTCCACCGACGCCGAGGTCGCCGACAAGCTCGCCGAGAAGATGAACCAGCCCTGGGTGGCCCTGCCCTACGAGCCCACCGATGTCCTGCTCTCGTACCGCGACATGTGCCCCACCAAGGCCACGGACTGCATGGGCCTGGGCAAGAAGTACGGCTCCAAGGCCACCAACCTGGGCTTCATGAGCAGCGCGCAGGTGCTGGGCATGGCCGCGCAGAGCGGCACCCTCAGCGCCGAGCTCGGCTACGACCTGGTGCCGGCGGGCATGGGGCTGCCGATGAAGCTGTACGCCGACTTCGTGGCCCACCCCGCGAACGGCGCGCTGCGCGACAAGCTGGGCGCGCTCATCGCCGCCGAAAAGGCCGGCACCCTGAGCTCCAAGGAGCGCGGCGCCCTGGTGCTCGAGGTGCAGCAGCTCTTCTACGTGGCCGAGCTGCCGCCGGGCATGGAGGACGCCGTGCGCGCGAGCCTCGGCACCGTGCTGCCGGGGGTGAACAAGATCAAGGTTCGCTCCAGCGCCAACGCCGAGGACATCCCGAACTTCGACGGCGCCGGCCTCTACACCAGCTTCAGCGCCACGCTGAGCAAGCAGGACAACGCCGACGGCTCCTGCGTCCTCGTCGAGGACGGCTCGGAGGGCGTGGAGACCAAGGTGGAGATGAGCCCCAAGTCGCTGGCCTGCGCGCTCAAGGGCGTCTTCGCCAGCACCTGGAACAAGCGCGCCATCGAGGAGCGCAGCTACGCCCGCCTCGACCACGAGACGGCGAAGATGGGCATCGCCATCGTCCCCAAGTACGACCTGGAGTCGGAGATCGCCGCCAACAGCGTGGTCGTCACCCGGGTCATCAACTCCGACGGGCTCTACGGGTACACCTTCTCGGCGCAGGTCGGGAACAACCTGGTCACCAACCCCGAGCCGGGCACGCTCTCCGAGGCGACCATCGCCGCCTTCCTGGAGCCCGAAATTCCGCCCACGTTCGTGACCACGCGCTTCGCCACGCCGGTCGCCGGCGGCGGCAAGATCGACCACACCGTGCTCACCGAGGCGCAGATGCAGACCCAGCTGCGCATCACCCAGACCGTCGAGACGGCGTACTGCAAGGCCAAGCCGAGCTACTACGGCAAGTCATGCAGCAACGTCACCTGGGACCTGGACAAGCCGGCGTCGCTGGACTTCGAGTTCAAGGTCCTCGAAAACGGCCGCTTCGTCGCCAAGCAGGTGCGCGAGTTCTCGGGGCAGTGAGCCCGGAGGACACGGCCACCTCGCGGCGCTCGCGGGGCGGATTCGTCTGGATCACGCGCGATCCGTAACGTCGCCGCAGACCCAGTCGACGCCCGGGCTGTTACGCCGAGACGCGGGGCCTGCCCGCCGGCCGGCGGAGCGCCGTTCCGCTGGACGCGCAGGTTTCTGCACGTGCCGATCGTTGCCCGGGGGCGGTGTGACGCAGACGGCGGGCGGAACGCGCCAGCGACGGACACCGCCGGGCTTGGTTCGGATCCTGCCAGAAGCGCGCGCATATGAAGCGGCGGCGTGGGGCCTCCCTCCTCTTCGATTCGCGCGGCGCCAGCCTCGTCGAGTACGTCGTCGTCGTCGGCTGCGTGGCGCTGGTGGCCCTCGGCGGCTACCGCACCTTCGGCAGCAGCGTCCTCGGCAAGAGCGAGGCGCAAGCGAAGTGCGTGGAGACCTTCGATTGCCCCGAGGGCACCGTGGCCGCCGCCGTGCCCGGCCCCGGCGCCGACCCGAACGCCATCGTCGCCAAGGGCGGCCCGCCCGGGTTCGGCGACGTGCCCGGCGGCAAGGACGCGACCTACCAGCAGATCCCCGGGCAGCCGACGATCACCGGCAACGGCGACGGCAACGCCATCCACCCCAACGACGTCAGCCAGGGCCAGCTCGGCGACTGCTACCTGGTCGCCGGGCTCGCCGAGATCGCGCTCCGCAATCCGGACGTCATCAAGAACGCCATCCGCGACAACGGCGACGGCAGCTACACGGTGACGTTCTGGGAAAAGGCGGCCTGGTACAACCCGTTCGACAGCGGCTACCACAAGGTGGAGATCCGGGTCACCAACGATTTCCCGGCCAAGGACGGCAACCCCGTGTTCGCGCAGCCCGGCGACATCAGCGGCGACCAGCGCGAGCTGTGGCCGATGATCCTGGAGAAGGCCTACGCGCAGTACCACGGCAGCTACGACAGCATCGGCGGTGGCGACAACTCGACGGGCATCTTCAGCCTGCTCACCGGCAAGGACTCCAACCTCGACGGCGGCCGCAACTTCCAGGAGTGGTTCGGCTGGGGCGTGGAGTTCAACACCGTGGCCGATGCCTGGGAGCGCGGCGACGGCATGACCGTGGGCACCTCGGGCAACCATGACCTGCCGCTCTTCAAGGACGGCACCCTGGTCAACGACCACGTCTACTTCGTGACCAACGTCGACCGGGACAAGCAGACGGTGACCGTGCGCAATCCCTGGGGATGGAGCAACGCCGAGGTCACGCTGAGCTTCGAGGACTTCAAGAAGCACTACACCGGCATGTCCACCGTGCCGCTGAAGTGAGCCGGCGCGCGGGCCGTCGTCGCCCCATCTCGCCCGCATCTCAGTCGCGACGGATGCCGTAGCGATCGAGGACGCGGTGCAGGAACTGCCGGGACACCTGCATCGACTCCGCCGCGCGGGAGACGTTGCCGGAGTGCTCGCGGAGCTTGGCGGCCACGTAGCTGCGCTCGAACTGCTCCACCACCTGCTCGCGCGCCTCGCGCAGCGGCAGCTTGACCAGCGCGCCCAGCCCGCCGCCGTCCCCGCCGCCGCGCGGCGCGGCCAGGCGATCGATGGCCTCCTCGCCGAGGTGCGGAAAGATGAGCAGGCGCGCCACGGTGTTGCGTAGCTCGCGCACGTTGCCCGGCCAGCTGTGGCCGCGCAGCATCTCCAGCGCGTTGGGGGGCAGGTCGCCGAGGTTGCGCGGCGGCTCCTGCGCGGCGAGGAAGCGCTCCACCAGCAGCGAGATGTCGTCCTTGCGATCGCGCAGCGGCGGCACCACCGCCTCCACCACCGCCAGGCGGTAGTAGAGGTCCTCGCGGAAGGTGCCGGCGGCCACGCGCGCGCAGGTCGCGGTGGGTGGCGGCGACCAGCCGCGCATCGAACGAGCGCCACTCGTTGGAGCCGACCGGCTTGACCTGCCGCGCCTCCAGCGCGCGCAGCAGCTTGGGCTGCAGCTCGAGCGGCAGCTCGCCGAGCTCGTCGATGAAGATCGTCCCCCCGTTGGCCTGCTCCATGAGGCCGGTGTGGTTGGCCACCGCACCGGTGAAGGCGCCGCGCACGTAGCCGAAGAGCTCGGACTCGATGAGGCTCGGCGCCACCGCGCTGCAATCGAAGACCACGAACGGCCCCTTGCCGCGCGGGCTGCTGTCGTGCACCGCCCTGGCGAGCAGCTCCTTTCCGGTGCCCGACTCGCCGAGCAGGAGGACCGTCTCCGGGGTGCCGGCGGCGCGCTCCAGCTTGGCGAAGAGGCTGCGCATGACCAGCGTGCCGCCGATGGCCTCGCCGAAGCGCGCCGAGGTGGAGAGCGCCAGCAGCGACGGCGCGCCGACGACGCGCGCCAGCACGCTGGAGCCGCCGACCACTGCCGGCGTGGTGGGCGGCAGGAAGGCCTCGACCACCCGCACCCCGCCGACGAAGGTGCCGTTCTTGCTGCCCAGGTCGCGGACGACGATGCCGCCCTCGCCCAGGGTGAGCTGGCAGTGCCGCCGGCTGACGCGGGCGTCGACCAGCACCAGGTCGCACTCCGGGCTGGTGCCGACCACCAGCGGCATCATCCCCAGCCCGACCTCGCCCACCTCGCCGCCAGGGGAGGTGGCAGTGACGCGGACGCTCGGCAGCTCCACCGCATCGCGGCGCACCACGGTGAGCGTCAGATCGGGCATCTCCCGTGGATCACACGGTCGCGCCGCGATGCCAAGGCCGAGCCTCCTCAGGCCCAGCCGCGCACTGGTCTCGCCCGCGCCATGTGGGCCTCGCTGCATGCGTGAGGACCCACTCCATCTGCCAGGGCTTCAGCAGTCGTGTCAGGCGGTCAGCTGGCCCAGCGCGCCCTTGCAGAAGTCCGGGTCGCCGAACTTGCTCACCGGCGCGTCCATGGCGTTGCACAGCGAGACGAGCAAGTCGTTGTGCCAGGCGCCGGTGTACTCGATGGAGCGCCCGGTGTCGAAGTACCCGCCGCAGCTGCCGGCCATGACGAAGGGGATGTTGGTGCGCGAGTGCGTCTGCCCAACGCCGAGCTCGTTGCCCCACACCACCACGCTGTTGTCGAGCACGGTGGTCCCGTCGCCCTCGTCCACGCCGTCGAGCTTGCCGAGGAGGTAGGCGAATTGCTTTGCGTACCAGTTGTTGATCTCGGTGAGCTTGGCTTTGGAGTTGGCGTCGGTGCCGTGCGAGTACGGGTGGTGGCCGGTGGAGTGGCCGAGCCAGCTGTGCACGATGTTGTTGGTGGCGCCGCCCCAGATGATGCTGCCCACCCGGGTCAGATCGCAGGTCAGCGCCATGGCCATGATGTCCATCATCTGCTTGCCGAGCTGCGGCATCTTCGTCTCGTCCGTCGACTTGATGATGGCGCCGAGGTCCGGCAGCTGGCAGTTGCCGCCGATGGACCCGCCGCTCTTGTCGAGGCTCTTCTCGATCTCGCGAACGGCGTCGAGGTGGGCCTCGAGCTTCTTCTGATCGTCGCTGCCGAGGCGCGCGTCGAGGGAGTCGTACTCGCTGCCCACCGCGTCGAGGATGCTCTTGCGCTCCTTGCGCAGCTGCGCCAGCGCCTCCGGCTCGGCGGTGAGGTCGCCGAAGACTCGGTCGAAGGCCTTGGCCGGGTCGCACTCGGGCGGCACCGGAAGCTCGGCGGCCTTGTAGCTCATCCGCGTGCGGATCTGCGATTGCTGCACATGCAGGCCGAGCTCGAGCGAGGGCAGCGGCGTCGTCTGCCCGACGGTGTCGGCGATGTGCTGGTCGATGCTGATGCCGCCGCCCCAGCCGCAGGACTTGCCAGCGCCGCCCTGGAAGAGGTCGCCGGGGAGCACGCCCACGCCGGACCACAGGCTGCCCATGCCCGCCTGGTGCGCGGCGCCGGCGCTCACCTTGCGCACCTCGTTGTCGATGCCGTCGAGGACCATGACCTTGGCCTTGAAGGGCGCCAGCGGCTGCAGGATGGAGCCGAAGGTGAAGTTGGTCTCGGTGCCCGTGGGCTTCCAGTTCTCGTAGATGGTGCCGTTGGCGGTGTGCCACAGCACCAGACGCTTCGGGGACGCGGCCGCCCTGGCGGTGCGCTGCAGGCTGCCCAGGAAGGGCAGCGCGATGAGCGCACCGGCGGTGCCGCGCAGGAAATTGCGTCGTGCGATCTGCTTCGTCATGGGCTTCACTGCGAGCCTCCCTTCACCGCGCGCCGGTAGACGAAGGCGTCGGTCTGCGTGAGCGCCAGAAGCAGCGCCTCGATCTTCCAGCCGCTGGCCTCGAAGGCCTCGTTCAGCACCCCCATCGTGCAGTCGTCGGCCTTCTCCTCGGCGCGGCCGTAGCCGAAGCGGAACCACTGCGTGACCACGCACTGTCGCACGGTGTCGCTCTCGGCCAGCTGCTTGGCCAGCTCCACCGCGCCCACGAACTTGCCGTCGGCGTCGGCGGCGCCGACCACCTCGCCGCTGGCGTCGACAGGGAGCGCGCCCTCCTTGGTGCGGTAGAGGCCGACGGCGTCGTAGTTCTCGAACCCGAAGCCGATGGGGTCCATCATGTTGTGGCAGCCGGAGCACGCCGGGTCGGAGCTGTGCGCCTCGTAACGCTCGCGGGTGGTAGCCCCCGGGTCGACGGCGGGTGGGTTGATGTCGATGTCGTCCGGAGGCGGCGGCAGGATCTGGCAAAGGAGCTTCTCGCGCACGCACTGGCCCCGGAAGACGGGCGAGGTCTGGTTGCTCTGCGCGTTGATGGCCATGACGCTGGCCTGGGTGAAGATGCCGGCCCGCTCGGCGGGGTCGAGGTCGACCTTCTCCAGGTCCGCACCGCTCGGCCCGTCGACGCCGTAGAACTCGGCCAGCTTGGCGTTGGCCATGGTGTACGGCGCCGTGAAGAGCGCGCCGAGGTCGCCATCGCCGTCGAAGATCACGTGGTTGACGAAGGCCTCGGTCTCCTTCTTCCAGAGCGGGCGCAGCGACTCGTCGTAGGTGGGGTTGGCCTCGAGGTCCTTGGTCACCGACTCGATGCCCTGCAGGCCGAGCCACTGATCGTGGAAGTTTGCCACCGCGTCGCGCGCGCGCGGGTCGGCGAGCATGCGCGCTGCCTGGGCCGCGATCTGGTCGCGGTTGGCCAGCTTGCCCTCGTCCGCCGCAGCGAAGAGCTCGTCGTCGGGCATGCTGTTCCAGATGAGGTAGGCCAGCCGCGAGGCCAGCTCGTGGTCGCCGAGGCGCACGATGTCCTCCTCGACGGGGTCGGGCATGCCGAACTCCACGCGATAGAGGAAGTGCGGCGACTGCAGCATGGCGGTGAGCACGATGCGGATGGCCGTCTGCTGGCCCTCGGCGGTCCAGGCAGCCCACAGGTTCTGGTAGGCGGTGACCTCGTCCTCGGAGAGCGGGCGGCGGAAGGCCTTCTTCCCGAAGCTCTCGATGAAGTGCGCAGCGCAATCGGCGTCGCTGAGGTCGGCGGCGCATCCGGTGAGCCCGGGCAGGTCACTCACCGCGGTGGCGGCGAGCGCCTCGGCTGCCTCCATGTACTGCTCGGCCAGCAGCTGGGTGACGTTCAAGGCCGCTGCCTGGTTGTCGAAGCCGTTGGCCTCCTCCTCGGCGACGAACCCGCGCGCCGGGTGCGTCTCGTCACCGAGCAGGTCGCGGACCGTGTTGTCGTACTCCACCCGGGTCAACCGGCGGATCGGCGACGAGCCCGGATCGAGGACCTCGCAGACCGGATCGTCGGTGCCGTCGGGCTTCTTGCCCGGCCCGTCCCCGGGACCGCCCACCGCGTCTTCGTCGCTACCGATCTGGCCGACGCAGGCGGCGATGAAGGTCGCGCAGACGAGGAGCAGCGGTCGAGGGTCGCGAAGACGCATGTCGAGGCCATCGCAAGCGACGTGCCCCGGACCGGCCGCCGACGGCCCGATGACACCTCGCAAAAAGCATGAATTCCCGGCGAATAGACCGTGTCCACTCCCGGTTTACTCGGTTTACAGTGCGTCGCTGGCGTCGCGCGCCGCGTCACCGCTGACGCGCGATGCGCGCCCGCTCCGTCGCGGCGCCCCCCCCCGGCGCGCCGCGCTGCGATACCTTGTGGGCGATGGTGTGGGCGCGCAGGCGGAACGACAGCCTCGGGCGGGCCTCCGCGCTGGTCCTCCTGTTCCTCGGCGGCTGCACCAACGATTACGACGGCCTGCTGCCTCCCTCGGCGAGCGCGGCCACCGGCGCCGCCACCGGCCCCGGTTCGGGCGGCGCCGGCGGCGCCAGCGGCACAGGCGCAGCAGGGTCCAGCGGCTCGTCGTCCGGCGCTGGAGGCGAATCGGTGGAATGCGACCGCGGGCTGACGGGATGCGCGGGGCGCTGCGTGGCGACGGACGAAGACCCGGACCACTGCGGCGCGTGTGGCCACGACTGCGCGGGCGGCACCTGTACGGCGGGCAGCTGCTCCCCGGTGCTCATTGCCTCCGCCCAGTCGGAGCCCGACGCCATCGCCGTCGACGCCACGCACGCGTACTGGACCGACCCCGCCAGCGGCAAGGTGTCCCGCGCGCCGCTCGCCGGTGGTCCGGTGACGGTGCTCCTCGAGAGTCTCTCGTTCCCCAAGGGCATCGCGCTGGGGTCGACCGTGGCCTACGTCGCCGACCAGGAGGCGGGCACGGTGATCGCCGTCCCCAAGGCCGGCGGGGCGAGCATGACCATCGCCGCCGGACAGCAGAGCCCCCGTCAGGTCGCCGTCGATGACACGCACGTCTACTGGACGAACAACGGGCCGAACGGGAGCGTGGCCCGCGCGCCGCTCGGAGGTGGATCGGTCACCGAGCTGGTCACCGGCCAGGCGGCACCGGCCGGCATCGCGCTGGACGCGACCTCGGTGTACTGGACCAACGAGCTCAATGGCGACGTGATGAAGAAGGCCATCGGCAACGGCGACCCGGCCCAGCTGGTGTCCGACGGCACCGGCATCGCGGTCCGCCTCACCGCGGATGCGTCCTTCGTCTTCTGGACGAACTACAACGGAGGGCAGGTGTTCCGGGCGCCGCTGTCCGGGGGCAACCCCACCGCCATCGCCCAGGATCAAGGCGTGGTGATCGGGGTGGTCGTGGACGCCGACCACGTCTACTGGGCGGCCAGCGACGAGAACCGGATCATGCGCGCCCCGAAGGCCGGCGGCCCGCTGGAGACGTTCGCCGGCGATCAACCCGAGCCCGCGGGGATGGCCATCGATGCCAACTGCATCTACTGGGTCAACAGCGGCGACGGCACCGTGATGAAGCGCGCGAAGTGACGCCTGCAGAGACGACCCAAGGAACGGTGTCGCGCGCCGGCATCCCCCATGTTCGGCCGAGGACGAGGCGCGCCCGGGCCGCCGCCCTGGTGCTGACGGTCAGCGCCCTGACGGCGGATGCCCTGGCGCAGCCGCAAGCGCAGCCGTCGCCTCCGCGCGCGGCGTCACCGAGCGCGGGTGACACCTGCGTGATGGCCTACGAGCAGGCGCAGCAGAACCAGCGCGCCCGCCGCCTGCTCCAGGCGCGCGCCGATCTACAGCTCTGCCAGCGCGTGTGCCCGAGCATGCTCACCCTGGACTGTGACCGCTGGCTCGGTGAGGTCAGCGGCGGCATCCCGACCGTCATCCTCTACGCCGTGGACCAGCAGGGGCGTTCGCTCTCCGAGGTGCGCGTGCTCGTCGATGGCGCGCCGCTGGTGGAGTCGCTCGATGGCGCGCAGGTCGAGGTCGATCCCGGCGAGCACACCTTCACCTTCGAGGGACGCCGCGGCGGCCGCACGGAGACGCGTCTGGCGGTGAGCAGCGGCGAGCGCGCGCAGACCATCTCCGTGCGGCTCGACGAGGCGGCGGTCGGCGCCCTGGGCACTCCGCCGACCGCGACCTGGGTGCTGGGCGGGGTCGCCGCCGGCGCGCTGGCGCTCGGCGGGGTGCTGGCCATCAAGGGACATGTCGATCGCAGCGACCTCGAGGCGTCGTGCGCGCCGAGCTGCAGCGAGGACGACGTGGACGCCGTGCGCACCGAGTGGGCAGTGGCCGGCGTGGCGGCGGGCGTCGGCGCGGCCGCGGCCATCGCCGCGCTCGTCGTCTGGGCCTCGAACGGCGACGCGACCGCGCCGGCCTCGACAGGTGCCAGGTCTCCTGGCCGAGCCTCGCGCGCGCGGTCGCCGACGCCGCGCATGCTCTCGCTCGGCGCCGGGCCCGCGCCGGGCGGCGGTTTCGCGACCCTGGTCGGACGTTTCTGATCTGGCCGCCGCGCCGCGGGCTTTGGCCGGTCGCCGCAGGCCGACTCTGGTAGCCTTCGAGGCGATGTTGGACGCGGGGCAGGTCGGCGCGCCCCTCCCACGCCTGCTGGGGCGCTACGCGCTCTACGACGAGATCGCGTCCGGCGGCATGGCCGTCGTCCACTTCGGTCACGTCGCAGGGGCGGCCGGCTTCTCGCGCCCGGTGGCGGTGAAGCGGCTGCATCCGCAGTTCGCACGCGACCCCGAGTTCGTCTCGATGTTTCTGGACGAGGCGCGGGTGGCGGCGCGCGTCCAGCACCCCAACGTCGTCTCCACCGTCGACGTGGTGGCCATGGACGGCGAGCTGTTCCTGGTGCTCGAGTACGTGCACGGCGAGTCGCTGGCCGGCCTGCTGCGCGCCTGCCGCGAGCGCGGCGAGCGCCTGCCGCCGGCGGTGGCGGTGGCCATCCTCTCCGGTGCGCTGGCCGGGCTGCACGCCGCGCACCAGGCCACCGACTCGGACGGGCGCCCGCTGTGCGTCGTGCACCGCGACGTCTCGCCGCACAACATCCTGGTCGGCGCCGACGGTGTGACGCGCGTCCTCGACTTCGGCGTGGCCAAGGCCACCGTGCGCGCGCAGAGCACGCGCGAGGGGCAGCTCAAGGGCAAGCTGCGCTACATGGCGCCGGAGCAGCTGCGCGGGGCCGAGGTGACGCGCACCGCGGACGTCTACTCGGCGGGCGTGGTCCTGTGGGAGGCGCTCACCGGGGATCGCCTCTTCAGCGCGGACAACGACGCGGCGCTCTTCGGCCAGGTGCTGGAGGGCGTGGTGGTGCCGCCGTCACGGCGCGCGCCGACCCTGCCGCGCGGGATCGACGCGCCGGTGCTCCGTGCGCTGCAGCGCGAGCCGAGCCTGCGCTTCGCCACCGCCCGCGACATGGCCATCGGGCTGGAGGCCGCGCTGGCGCCGGCGTCGCCGCACGAAGTCGGCGCCTGGGTGGAGCGCCGCGCCGGCGAGGCGCTCGCGCACCGTGCGGAGATCCTGCGCCGCATCGAGGGCGGCATCGGCGGCCCCGCGCCGTCGCGGCCAGCGAGACGCGAGAGCACCGCCACCGAGGCCGGCCCCCTGGCCACCGGCGCGCTCTGCTTCGCCGCGTCGAGCTGGAGCGGGCGCCGCCCGGCGCACCGCAGAGCTCGCGGGGCGAGGATGCAGCGCTGCGCTCTTCGCGTCCGCCGCCGCCCCTGCCACCGCGCAGCGCTGGTCGCCGCCGAGCTCGCCGCCGTGGACCACCTCCGCGCCGAGCGGCACCGCCCCACGAGCACGCGCGGGCCGTGGGTACGCTCACCGACGCGCGCGCCGTCGCGCCCGCCACCTTCCGCATCGGACCCGTCGCGCTTGGCCCCGGGCGCGGCGCCCTGCCGCCGGTGGTCGGCGAGTCGGGCACCCATCAGCTGTCGTCGCGGCCAGCGACGGCTCGAACCGGCACCTGGCCACCGCCATTGCCTTGGCGGCGGCCATGGCCATCGGGGGCGTCGCGGCGCTGTCCACCGCGCGCGGCCGCACGGTGGTGCTCGCGGAGGCACGCGCCGCCGTGGCGGCCGTAGCGACCCGCGCCGCGACGGCCGCCGCCGTCACTTTGCCATCGACGGAGGCTCCGCCGGAGATGGGTCTCGAGGGGGAGGTGGCGGCGCCCGGCGCGGATCGCGCGGACGACGTCACCGCTCCCAGCGCCGGCCGTCGCCGCCCGAGGGGATGGCCGGCCCCGTCCAGCTCGGCGAGCGCCGTCGCCGCACCGGCGGCCAGACCCAGGGACTGCGATCCGCCCTGGTACGAGGATGAGACCGGGATCCGGCGCGTGAAGCGCCACTGCCTCCCCTGATCCCGGCCGTTTCGCGGGGTGGCTCGGCGCCTCGCCGGGCGCCAGGGGCCGCCGTAACCGTTTTGTCACTCGTTCGTAGCCGTAGTGCGACGCGTCGTATGCTCTCGTGCCCGCACCGAAAACGGGAGGAACGGCATGAGAGTCACTTTCTTCACCGCCACGCTGTACGCCACGCTGGTGACATCGAACGCGCTGGCGCAACCGGGCGTTCCGCCCGTGGATCCGGTGCCGCCGAAACCGGCGGCGCAGCCGGCGCCCCCGGCGCCCCAACCGCCGCCGGCCGTGCAGCCCGCACCGCCACCGGCGCCACCTCCGCCGCCCCCGCCTGCTGCGCAGCCCGCGCCGCCGCCCGCCGCCCCGCCACCCGTCGCGGCCCAACCGCCGGTGCCTCCGCCTCCGCCTCCGGTCGCGCCCCTCGCGGCGCCGCCGTTCGCGCCGCCTCCTCCGCCGCTGCCGGTGCTCGACGAGGAGGACGAGCCTGGCCTGGCCGGCTGGCACGGCAGCTTCTACATCCGCGACAAAAAGGACCTTTTTCGCTTCTATCCGCGCGGTCGCCTCCACGTCGACTTCAACAGCTTCATGGGCCCCGGCGTGCACGACGTGACCGCCGCCGACGGCGGCAACGCGCTCAAGCCGCGCCTCTTCGTGCGCCGCCTGCGCCTGGAGCTGGCGGGCACCTTCATGGAGCGCTTCCAGTTCCTGATGGGCGTCGACTTCGGCGGCCAGGCGCTGGCCAACGCCAACGGCAAGACGCAGACCGCCGCCGGCACCGCGGGCAACGACCCGGAGGCATCCTCGGCGCGCTTCGCCGGCGTCCAGACCATCACCAACAGCCCGAGCATCGCCGATGCATGGATCAACTACTCGCTGTCACCGGCGCTCAACTTCATGTTCGGCCAGGAGAAGACCGTCTTCTCCATGGAGAACAGGACGAGCAGCAACTACACCACCCTCATCGATCGCAACGTCGCCATCCGCTCCTTCGTCACCAACGACAAGGAGACGGGCATCACCCTGTGGGGCGATATCGGCAAGAAGAAGCTCGTCAGCTACGAGGCCGGTGTGTACGGCGGCGACGGGCGCAACCGGCCCCAGGTCGACAGCCGCGTCGACGTCATCGGCCGCGTGCTGGTGCGGCCCTTCTCGGGCAGCGAGAACAACCCGGTGAAGGGCATGCACGTGGGCATGAGCGCGCGCCACGGCGACCGCGACCCGGACTACGTCGGTTACAGCTACCAGGCCATCACCACCGGCCAGGGCTTCACCCTGTGGGACCCGCGCTACCGCGACTCGGCGGGGCGCACCAACCACGTCATCCCCAGCGGCGCGCAGAACTCCATCGGCGGTGAGGTGCGGGTGCCGGTGGGCAAGCTCGACCTGCGCGGCGAAGCCTACTGGGTCGCCAACCGCACCCGTGAAGGCGTCGACGGCTTCCAACTCACCAACACCGAGCGCCTCGGCGCGGTCACCGGCCTCGGCTGGTACCTGATGGCCTCGGCCTGGGTCTTCGGCGACGCCTTCGTCACCGGCGACCCGGGCATGGTGCGCCCGACGAACGTCGACTTCTCCAAGCCGCCGAACCTGAAGAAGGGCATGGAGGTCACCGTGGCCGTGGCCGGCATCGACGCCACCTACGACGGCGCCAGCCGCGGCGGTGTGTATGACGAGAACACCCCCGGCGCGACTGGCGTGGGCAGGGACATCACCGTGCGCCAGTACTCGGTGGCGGCGACGTACTGGTACACGCGCCACGTGCGCGCCACCATCAACTACAGCCTCTACCACACCCCCGGCAGCGGCTCGCCGGACAACCTCGGCGTGGTGCCCGGCAACCTGGCCGACAACGAGAACGCCGCCGACGCGCACCCGTTGCACGAGCTGGGGACGCGCATCGGCGTGCAGTTCTAGAGCGCAGCGCCTCGGCCACTCCAACGTGGACGCCGACGTGGACGCCGACGTGGACGTGGACGTACACCTGTACGTTCACGTCCACCGTTGACCCAACACGCCTCCACGGACGCATGCGCAACCCGCACCTCCGCCACGCACCCGCCCTGCTCCTGCTCCCGCTGCTCTGCGCTTGCAGCGACGACGACATCGGCTCCCCCGCCCCGAGCAGCAGCAGCGGGGCCTCCGACCCGTGCGTCCGCGAGCCGGACGTGCTCCCCGCGCCCGAGCCGCACACGCCGCGCTGGGCCTTCGAGCCGTGGATCTCCAAGGATTCGTCGAACCGCGACGACACCTACGCCTTCGTCGGCGGCTTCCAGGAGCGCGACATCCCGGTCGGCGTGGTCGTCCTCGATAGCCCCTGGGAGACGAACTACAACACCTTCGTTCCCAACCCCGATCGTTACCCGGAGTTCGCGCAGATGGTCACCGACCTGCGCGCCGGCGGGGTGCGGGTGGTGCTGTGGGTGACGCAGATGACCAACGAGAGCTCGTTCGACTTCGAGCCGGATGGCGACAGCTACGACGGTCCGGCCTCGAACTTCCAGGAGGCGCTGGACTGCGGGTACTTCATCGACGACGGGCTCTTGCACGGCTGGTGGAAGGGCAGCGGCGGGGCCATCGACTTCGACAACGAGAGCGCCGCTGCCTGGTGGCACCGCCAGCAGGACCCGCTCTTCGACATGGGGGTGGCCGGCTTCAAGCTCGACTTCGGTGACAGCTATGTGCGCGACGTCGCCGTGCTCACCGCCAGGGGCGTCATCCCGCACCAGCAGTACTCGGAGCGGTACTACCAGGACTTCCACGCCTACGGCGTCTCGCGCGCGGGCAAGGAAGAGTTCGTGACCATGGTGCGCGCCTGGGACGAGTCGTACGACTTCGCAGGGCGCTTCTTCGCGCGGCGCGAGAACGCACCGGTGGCCTGGATGGGCGACAACCGCCGCGACTGGGTGGGTCTGGCCGACGCCCTCGACCACACCTTCCGCTCCGCCGCCGCCGGCTACCCGGTGCTCGGCTCGGACCTGGGCGGGTACCTGGACCGCGACGACAAGGAGATCAGCGACCTCGTCCCCTTCGACGGCGACAACTTCGCACGGTGGACGGCGGTGAGCGCGCTCAGCCCCTTCATGCAGCTGCACGGGCGCGCCAACCTGGCGCCGTGGACGGTGGAGAGCGACGTCGAGGAGACGGTGGCGCTCTACCGCTACTGGGCCAGCCTGCACCACGAGCTGGTGCCGTGGTTCTACTCGCTCGCCCAGCGCGCCTGGGCGGAGGGCACGTCGCTGGTGGCGCCGCAGGGTGCGGAGGCGTCCTGGCCCGGCGACTGCCGCTACCTGCTCGGCGATGCCTTGCTGGTGGCGCCCATCCTCGACGAGACCGGGGTGCGCGACGTGGCGCTACCCGCCGGTGCGCGCTGGTACGACTGGTGGGCGCCGCTCGACGACGCGCTCGCCGGCGGGACCACGCTGCCAACCTACGACGCCAGCGCGCGTGAGCGCATCCCGCTCTTCGTGCGCGAAGGCGCCATCGTCCCGGTGCAGGCGGGGAACAGCCCGACGGGCTTCGGGACCGCCGCCTCCGCCGACGCCTGGACGGTGCTGGTCTGGCCAGCGACGCGCGCGACGAGCTTCGGCCTGGTGGAAGAGGACGACACCGAGACGGCAATCACCGCGCAGGCCGAGACCGACCTCTATCGCGTGGAGCTGGCGCGCCGGGTGCGGACCACCTACCTGCGCGTGCGCGCCGACGTGGGCGTGTCCGCCGTGAACGTGGACGGCGCGGAGGTCCTGGTCGCCCTGGATCGCGCCGCGCTGGACGCGGCCGAGGGCGCCGCCTGGTTCTCCGATCCGGACCAGCGCGCCGTGTGGATCAAGCTGCCCGCCGGAGACGGAGCAGCCGCCGTGGTCCTGCACCACGGCGGCTGACGCAGCGGCGGCGCAGCCGAGGCCGCGCCGCTGGCTCGGTGCGCGCTACTCCGCCGCGGCCGGCTGGTCCTCCACGCTGGGCCCGTGCAGCGGGCGCTTGCTCGGCGTCGGCTCGTCACCGGCGCTCTTCTTGTTCCACGGCCAGCGCCGCCAGCTCGAGATGTCGTCGAGGATGGAGTAGCTGACCGGCGTCGCCAGCAGGGTCAGGAAGAGGGCCAGCGTCTGCCCGCCGATGATCACGAAGCCAGTGGCGCGGTTGGTGCCGGCGCCGGCGCCGCTGGAGAAGACCAGCGGGATCATGCCGGCCACGAAGGCCACCGTGGTCATCAGGATGGGCCGCAGACGATCGCGGTTGGCGTCGAGGATGGCCTGGGCGCGCGACAAACCCTGCTCGCGGAGCTTGATGGTGTGGTCGATCTGCAGGATGGAGTTCTTCTTCACCACCCCGAAGAGCACCAGGATGCCGAGCATGCTGAAGATGTTCAGCGACTGCCGGAAGATGATGACGCTGATGATGGCGAAGGGCACCGTCAGCGGCAGGCTGGTCAGGATGGTGATGGGGTGCAGCCAGGACTCGAACTGCGCCGCCAGCACCAGGTACATGAAGATGAACGAGAGCAGGAAGGCGAGAGCGAAGTTCTTCGCCGCCTTGCCGAGCTCCTTGGACTGGCCCACGGGCAGAGCCGAGTAGCCCGGCTCCATGTTCAGCTCCTGGGTGGCCTTGGTCAGCTCGGTGATGATGGTGCCCTGCGACATGCCGGGCGCCACGTTGGCCATGAGCTGCACCGTCTTCTTGCGGTTGAAGCGATCGATGCGCGAAGGGCCGGCGCCCTCGTTGAAGCTGACCACGTTGTCGAGGGTCACCGTGCCCAGCTTGCTGGATGGCACCATCAGGCGGCGGAGGCCGTCGATGTCGGCGCGCGCCTCGGGGACCGCGCGCGCGTGCACCTCGTACTGCTCGCCGGCCTCGTTGTAGGTGGAGACCTGGTAGCCGCCGACGAGCAGGCGCAGGGCGCCGGCCACGTCGGCCACGTTGACGCCCAGGTCGGCTGCCTTCTTGCGGTCGATGCGCACCTGCAGCTCGGGCTTGCCGACGATGAGCGAGGTGTCCGGATCCACCACGCCGGGGATCTTCTTGAACTTCTCCATCAGGGTCGCCGTGTACCCCTCGAGCTTCTTCAGGTCGGGGCCCTGCAGCTGGTACATGATGGGGAAGTTGGCGCCGCCGCCGGAGAAGGCGTTGACGATGCCCACGCTGGCGCGCAGCTGCTCGGCATCGAACACGGGCCTCAGATCGGCGCGCGCCTTGGCGATCATCTGCGTCTGGTTCAGCTCGCGCTCGTTGGACGGCACCAGCTTGACGTAGATGCTCGCCAGGTTCGGCGTCCTCTGGGCGTCGTCGCCGATGGTCGTCACCGCGTACTTCACCCCCGGCATCTTCTCGATCTGGGCGGCCACGCGGGAGGCGATGATGCGCGTCCCCTCCAGGCTGGTGCCCTCGGGGGCGCGCATCGAGGCCTGGAACTGGGACTCGTCCTCGTCGGGGAGGAAGTTCTTGTTGGCCATCGCGCCCAGGAAGGGGATGGACACCAGCGTCAGGATGGAGGCCACCACGATGACCCAGCGGTGGGCCATCGACCACTTCAGCGAGCGCATGTAACCGCGCTCGATGGGGCCGTAGAACCGCGATTCCTTGCTGGTCTTCTTGTCGCCCGGCGCGTGCTCGACGGCCTTGAGCCAGCGCGCGCTCATCATCGGCGTGAGCACGAAGCTCACCACCAGGGAGACGATGATGGCGAAGGCCATGGTCAGGCCGAAGGAGTTCATGAAGCGGCCGACGATGCCGGCCATGAAGGCCACCGGCAGGAAGACGACCACCAGCGAGAGCGTGGTGGCCAGCACGGCCATGCCGATCTCCTTGGTACCGGCGATGGCCGCCTCGAAGGGCTTCATGCCCTTCTCCTCGATGTGCCGGTAGATGTTCTCCAGGACCACGATGGCGTCGTCGATGACGATGCCCACCGCCAGGGTCAGCGCCAGCATGGTGATGGCGTTGAGGGTGAACCCGGCGACCTTCATCAACCCGAAGGTGGAGATGATGCTGACCGGGATCGAGACGGCGGCGATGATGGTCGAGCGGGCGTTGCCCAGGAAGAGGAAGACCACCACCGCGGCCAGCAGCGCGCCGAGCACCAGGTGCTCCTTGACGGCGCCGATGGCGTTGCCGATGAACTCCGACTGATCGCGGGCGACCTCGATCACCGTTCCCTTGGGGGCGCGGGTCCCGATGTCGGCGATGCGGTCCTTGATCTTGTTGACCACCTCGACGGTGTTGGTGCCGCTCTGCTTGCGGATGTTGAGGAGCACGGTGGAGCGCGTCCCCTGGTACCCGGCGCTCTCCGCCTCGGCCATGCCGTCCTCGACGCGGCCGATGTCGGAGATCTTGATCGGATAGCCCTCGCGCACGCCCACGTTGAGGTCGCCGAGAGCGTCGACGGAGGCGACGCGACCCAGGGTGCGCAGGGTGAGCTGGCGGGCGCCCTGCTCGACGCGACCGCTCGGCATCTCCACGTTCTGCGAGCGCAGGGTGCGCTCCACGTCGGCGGCGGAGAGGCCGTACTTCTCCAGCGCGCCGGGATCGATCCAGAGGTTGATCTGACGCGCGCGGCCGCCGATGACCGTCACCTGGCCGACGCCGTTCAAGGCCTCGATCTCGCGCCGCACCGTCTTGTCCGCGAACTCGGTGACCGAGCGCACGTCGGACGTCGATGTCACCGCCAAGGTCAGGATCGGTGTGGCGTCCGGGTCGAGCTTCATGATCGCCGGCGACTCGACCTCGGTGGGCAAGTCGGCCATGGCCGCGCCCACCTTCTCGCGCACCTCGTCGGCAGCGACGTTGATGTCCTTCTCCAGGACGAAGCTGACGATGACCTGGCTCACGCCCTCGACGGAGACGCTACGCAGCTCGTCGATGCCGCTGATGGTGTTGACCGCGGACTCGAGCTTGTCGCTGACCTCGGTCTCGATCTGATCGGGTGCCGCGCCCGGGAGCACGGTGGTCACCACCACGATGGGGAAGTCGACCTTGGGGAAGCGGTCGATGCCCAGGCCGAAGTAGGAGAAGCTCCCGACCACGGTGAGCAGGAGGATGATCACCGTCGCGAGGACGGGGCGCCGTACGCAGATCGCTGCGAGCCACTGCATGGTTTCCTCCGATCAGCGCGTCGCCACCTGGGCGCCGTCGCTGAGCTGATCCAGAGCCTCGGTCGCCACCTCGTCCGTCGCCGTGATCTGGCCGCCGCGGACCTCGACCATGCCGTCGACCTCGCGACCGATGGTCACCAGGCGCTCGGCCACGCGGTCGGCGACCTTGACGAAGACACGGTTGGCGTTGCCGGTCACCCCGATGGCCGCCCTGGGAACGAGCAGCGCCTGGGTGGGCTCGCCCTCCAGGGCGATGCGCGCCTTGGCGAAGAAGCCGGCCTTGAGCTCGCTGTTGGAGTTGGCGATCTCCGCCTCGACCGGCAAGGTGCGGTTCTTGGCGTTGATGCTGGCGCTGACCCGCTTGATCTCCGCCTTGAAGACCTTGTTCGGGTGGGCGGCCACGGTGAGCTCCACCGGGCGCCCGACCTTGATGCTGCCGCTGTCCGCCTCGGGGACATCGAAGCGCAGGCGCAGCGGGTCGTCGTTGACCAGGACCACCACCACCCGGCCGACGTTGGCGAACTCGCCGGCCGAGACGCGCTTCTCGGTGATGCTGCCGTCGAACGGCGCGCGGACGTTGGCGTCGCCGACGGCCTTGCTGGAGAGGCCGGCCTGGGCCTGGGCCGAGAGCAGCGCCGCCCACGCCTGATCGGCGCCGTTGCGCGCGGCGTCGAACTGGGCGTTGGAGCGTTCGGAGTTGCTCTTGGCCTGGTCGAGCTGCTGCTGGCTCACCGCGCCGCGGTCGAAGAGGTCCTTCATCCGCTTGGCGTCGATCTCCGCCAGGTCGCGCGACTCCTTGGCGGCGCGCACGTCGGGCACGTTGGCGGCGTCGTACTTCTCGCCGGCCTTGATGCCCAGGCGCGCCAGCTGCTGGGCGGTGGTGGCGTTGGCGCTCTGCAGGCGCAGCGACGACTCGCGGCCGTCGAGCTCGACCAGGACATCGCCCTTCTTCACCCGCGAGCCGACGTCGACCTTGACCGCGAGCACGGTGCCCGAGCCGGGCGAGGCCACCTCGCTGCGCTCGTCGGGGTCGAGCGTGCCGCTGACCTCGAGGGTGCGCGGCAGCTTGCGCTGCTCGACCCTGGCGAAGTGCGTCGGGATGGGGCCCTTGGCGCCGGCGGTGGCGGTGCCGTTCGGATCGGCGGTGGGCGCGGGAGGCGGCGCCTTCTTGCAGCCGGCGATGGAGAGCGCGGCCGCGCCGGTCAGGGCCAAGGCCAAGGCCACGCTGGCCGCCCGCCGTCTTGGCAGGGCGGCGGCGGGGAGATCGAGCGCGTTCCGCAGTGTGCTTCGGTTCATCGGGGACTCCATCGAGGGCTTCGTCAGGAGGCTCTCGCTCCTTATCGGCGGTCTTGGGAAAGGTTCACTGCGGGGGAGCCCCGCCCGGCGCTGGCCCGGGGGTCCCTTGGACGGGAGCGGGTGCGCCAGGCACCGGCAGAGGCGCCGGCGGCGCCGGGCCCGGCGTGTTGGGTGTGGTCGAGGGCAGGGTCGGCTCCCCCATCGCGCCACCGCCGCCGCCGGCCGAAGTCAGCGGGCGCCCGGCGCCGATGCGCAGCAGCGCGCGTGCGTAGAGGAGATCGCCGTCGGCCTGAATGCGTGCCGCCTCCGCGCTGAAGGAGTCGCGCTCGGCCTGGATGAGCTCGAGCTGGGTGCCGACGCCGCTCTCGTAGCGGTCCTTGGCGATGCGCGCGGCCACCTGCAGGGCCTGCGCTTGCGCACGCGCGGCGCGGCTCTTGGCAATCTGGGAACGCACCTGCTGCCAGGCGTCGTGGATCCGGTCGCGCGCGGCGATCTGCGAGCTCTCCTCGCGCGCTTCGGCCACGGTCGTCGCGCCGTTCGAGGCGCGGATACCGCCGGCGGTGGCCCAGTCGATGTGCCAGGTGGCGGTGACCGAAGCGGTGTACACCGCCGTATGACCACCGGTCAGGCCGGTGGCGTTGGTGAAGTGCTCGTTGGCTTGCGCGGCGACGGTCGGGACGAGCGCGGCCTTGGCCGCGAACGCCGTGCGTTCGGCGGCCTTGCGCTCGAGGCCCGAAGCGCGAACCGAGGGCAAGGGGGAGACGTCGGAGCCGCCCCAGCTCTCCAGTCCTGCCTCCGGTGTCAGGTCATCCGTCAACTTGGGCGCGCCACCGGCGGGGGTTAGCCCGGAGAGGCTCTGCAGCGCGCGGCGCGAGACGCTGCGCAGGTAGTCGGCGTCGGCGTATCGCTGCCGGTTGGCCTCGACCTCGGCGGCGGCGCGCTGCACGTCGAGCTCGGTGGCGGCTCCGGCGTCCTTGCGGATCTGCGCGATGCGCGCGCTCTCCTCGGCCGCCTGCACGGAGCGCTGCGACGACTCGATGAGGGCCTCGCTGGCGACCAGCTGGTAGTAACGCTGGGCGATGACGCGATTGACCTCGTCGACCGTGGCGCGGGCGCGCTCCTTCGAAGCCTCGTGCAGAGCACGCGACGCGGAGACGCGACTCCAGCCACCGACGTCGATGAGGGGAACGTCGAGGATCAGAAAGCCGTCCCACTGGTTCTGGGGCGTGATCACCGTGGGACCGAACGAGGAGCCGTACTGATTGCGCGTGTAGGCACCACGCGCGGTGAAGCCCGGCAGGATGCGCCCCCACGCTTGATCGGCTTCGCCGCTGCGCTGTTCGGTGGTGCCGGCGGCGACCTTGTTGTCCGGGCTGCGCGTCTTCGAGGACTCGAGGAACTCGCCGAGCGGCTGCAGCGCAGACGCCGAGCGCGGCGCGCCGAGCAGCGCGGCCAGGGCCACAAGGCCTGCAGTGAGAAGCGACACACGCCGGCATGCCGCCGGCCTCTCGTTCGTGCACGGATGGATGGATCGATCGTCGATGGGCGAGGTCATGGTTTCCTGTGCGACCGGGTGGTCGCCTGGCCGAGCTTCGGTTCTCTCGGTACGTGGGGGCTCGGACGAGCCGTGGGGTCGCTTTCGCCGTTCTCTACCCCCTGGTCGACACGTGCTTCCGGCGCGAAGCCGTTCCACAGCATGTCGACCAGGTCCGCCACGAAGCGATCTGCCGTGATCTTCGGCGGGTGGTCTTTGAACAACAGCTCGAACGCGACGAAGTTGTGTATGGCGCCCAGGAAGGCGCGCCCGGCGACCTCGGCGTCATGGTGCCGGAGCCGCCCTGCGATCGCCTCGGCTTCGAGGAAGCCGGTCATCGCGCGCAGAGCGCGCAGCGCGAGGGGCTCGGTGCCGCCCTCGCCGAAGAAGCAGTTGGGGCCCTCGCCCCCGCACGGGTTGGACCAGCTCATCATCAGCAGCGGCAGCATCTCGCGGAAGAAGCGGACCAGCTGCAGACCGATGTCGACGAGGTTCTCCTTCACCTCGCCGACGCCGCGCAGCTCGACCAGCAGCCGCATGTACGGCGGGTCGTCGATCTGCGTGCGCATCGCTGCCTGGAAGAGCTCGATCTTGCTGTTGAAGCGCTTGAACAGCGTGCCCTCGGACACGCCCGCACGCTCCGCGACCTCGAGCGTCGTGGCCTTGAAACCACGCTCGAGAAAGACCTGACGCGCTGCGTCGACGATGGTCTCGTCTCGAATGACAACGGGCCGGGCCATAAAGTGAGTGAGTACTTACTAACTAACTGCTGGGTGTCAAGGGGTCACGTTCGGGTTCCTTCCCTCCCGTCCTGTCGATCCTGGTCGGGAGGCGCATACTTCGGTCGTCTCGGTGCTTTGCGCATCGGGTCTTCAAGAAACTTCACGAACGAACGGCGCGGTCCGCGTCGCGGCGGACGGGTAGGGTTGCCCGTACCTGAAGTCGAGGTGAACCTCGGGTGGAATTTGACGCACCCCAACCGAGACGGCTGGGAGCCCCAGTCCCCACCGGCCTGTCCGCGATGGTGGCCTCGTGTCCGTGCCCGTACGCGATGGGACTTCAACGACGAACGAGAAGCCGCGCTCGGACCGGAATGTGGCGAGCCGAGGGATGACGGAGGTAGCCGGGATCGGACACGGACACGGACACGGACACGGACACGGGCACGGGCACGGGCACGGGCACGGACACGGACGCGGGCGCGTGTACGGCGGGAAAGCGCTTGCGTGGCTGTACACGCAGCGACACGCGATGCTTCGCGTCGCAGCGAAACGCCATCGAGGCGCGCGCGCAGGCGCGTACAGTGCGTCGCTTCACCATGCGTGCCTCGTCGTTCGGCCTCGGCGTGCTGCTCCTGTCGGGCGTTTCGCTCGGCGCGTGTGGCGACGATGAGCCGTCCGCAAGCGGTGGCGCGGGTGCGACGGCTGCGACGAGCGGTGCCGGCGCGACAGCGAGCGGCGCGGGGGGAAGCGGCGCGGGAGGCGGCGGTGGGCAGGCGGGACAACCGGCCGACTGGTGGCTCGAGCTCGACGGCGCCATCGGCACGCCGGTCCCCACGGCCCAGGGCGCCATCCCTGACGGCAGCGGACAGGGGATCGACGGCACCGCGGCGCCCGGCCTGGTCTTCGTGGAGGGTCATCCGCTGCCGGTCACCGGCGCCGCGTTCCCCGGCGATGGCGCAGCGATCGTCGTCGAGGACGCGGCGGTGGCCGGCCTCGCCGATCTCGCCGCCGACGAGTCGCTGACCCTCGAGGTCGGCTTCCGCACCGATGCGCACGGCCAGGACGGCGAGGGAGGCGAGGCCCTGCTGCTCGGGCGCGATCAGGGCTTCGCGCTCTCCATCGTCGGCGGTCGCCTTGTCTTGTCCCTGGCCGCCGACGGGGCCGAGACCGCGCCGGTGCTGACGCTCGACGAGCCGCGCGTCGCCGATGGGCGCTGGCACCGGGTCATCGCCACCCGCGACGGTGATGCCGACGAGGTGCGGGTGGTGCTCGATGGCGCCGTGGTGGCCAGCGCGGCCGATCCGACCGCCGGCAAGGCCATCGGCGGAGCCGGCGTGCTGCGCGTGGGCGCGCGCGCGGGCGGGACCGCGGCGCTGCTCGGCGAGATCGATCGCGTGGCGCTGCGGCGCAAGGCGGTCGGCGCGCCGCAGGTGGCCGAGGTCCCGGCGCGCGTGCCCGTCTTCCGCGGTGGCGTCGACGTCGGACCGGGCGGCGGCGCCTACACCAGCATCCGCATCCCGGCCATCGTCCGCGCCACCGACGGGTCGCTGCTCGCCGTCGCCGAGGGCCGTGTCGACGACCCGTGCGACTTCGGCGACATCGACATCGTCGCCAAGCGCAGCACCGACCACGGCAAGACCTGGTCGGAGCTCTACCGCGTCGCCAATCACGGCACCGGCAAGGTCGGCAACCCGGTGCCCATCGTCGACGAGGTCGCCGGGCGCATCGTGCTGCTCAGCACCACCACCGACATCCAGGGCGGCGTCTGCAGCGATCCGGTGGGCGGCTCGGCGCGCGTGCAGGTGCAGCACAGCGACGACCACGGTCTGACCTGGAGCGATCCCGTCGACGTCACCGACCAGGTGCTCGACGCGGACTGGAACGGCGTCGGCCTCCTCGGCCCGGCGCACGGCATCCAGGTGCGCCACGGGCCCAGCGCGGGCGCGCTGCTGCTGCACGCCATGCACCGGCGCGACAGCGACAACGCGCGCGGCGGCCACCTGCTGGTGAGTCACGACGGCGGCGCGAGCTGGGCCATCGCCGCCAAGGAGAACGAGAGCGCCCCGGCAGTCGAGGTCAACGAGGGCACGGTGGCCGAGCTCGGCGGCGGGCGCTTCTGGGTCAACGTCCGCCACCAGACCGGCGACCCGGCGCCGGAGTGGACGAAGGGCCTGCGCGGCCAGGCGTTCGTGACGCCGGAGCTCGCCTGGGAGTCCTCGCCTCCGTTCGAGCGCATGGCCACCTTCCGTGGGCCGATAGTGCACGGCGCCACCTTTCGCTGGTGGGGCAGCGATCGATGGGGCGACGAGCCGCGGACCTTCTTCTCCTACCCCGCCGGCCAGTACGGCACGAACTTCGGCCAGCGCCACGACCTGCGCCTGTACGCGAGCCACGACGACGCGCAGACCTTCGCGCCCGGCGCACGCGTGTACGGCGGCAAGGCGTCGTACTCGGACGTGGTGGCGCTCGACGATGCCCACCTCGGCGTCCTCCACGAGACCGCGGACGACGACCAGGACTTCAACACCCGCATCGACCTGCGTGCGTTCGGCGTGCAGGCGCTCGACGACTCGTCGGTGCTCGGCTGGACGTTCGAGGACGGCGCCGTCGGCGAGGCCGTGGGCTCCACCGCCCTGCCCGGCCCGGTCGCGCTCGACGCCGAGGGCATCGTGCAGCGCGTGGCCGGGCGCCACCACTCCGCCGCGGCACGCTTCGACGGCTCGCGGCTGTGCGCCTCCGTGGCCGGCCTCGAGCACCGCGCCGACGTCGGCATCCGCGACGGCTTCGAGGTCGAGGTCTCCGTCCGCACCGATTCGCACGCCGACGGTGGCCGCGGCCTCTGGCGCGCTGGTGGCCAGGACGGCGGTGGGAACTGCGGCCGCGTGGTGGCTGCGCATCGAGGACGGGCGGGTGCGCTTCGCCGTCGGCGACGAGACCGGCAAGCTCGACATCGTCCAGTCCGCGAGCGGGCTCGCCGACGGCGCCTGGCACACCGCGCGCGCACGCCGCGATCCGGCGAAGAAGGCGCTGTCGCTGACCGTCGACGGTGGCCAGCCGACCACCGCGCCCACCACGACCAGCGGGCACGCCACCAACGGCGAGCGCCTGTGCGTGGGCGCCTTCGCCGGCGCGGACATCCCGCGGCCGTTCCACGGCGACATCGACGCCGTGGCCATGCGCCTCACCCAGTGACGCGACGCCGCGGGCGGTCACCAGCCGAGGTGCAAGCGCCCGTCGTTCCAGGTGCGATCCGCGGCGTTCTGCCCCTTGCGCACCATGCGATGCAACTGCTGCGGCGGCTCGGCGAAAGCGTCGCGGCCTTGCGCGAAGCGCTGGGCGCGGACCAGCACCAGGTACGCCCTGTCGAGGCGCAGCGCGCGCTCTCGCGACGGCGACAGCAGCCAGGCCAGATCGCGATCACCGCCCGGCGCAGCGCGCCGCACCGCCACGGCATCCACTGCGCCCCCGCCGAAGAAGCGCCCGTCCATCTCCGAGTTGGCACCGAAGTCGTCGGCGCGCCCGGCGCGCTTCATGTACGCCAGCGCCTCGCCGTCGGCGTGACCGACCTGCGGCCGGTCCTGCAGTCCCTCGAGCGTCTGTGGCCGCCACCCGTCGCGGCCCGGCACCTTGCGCGCCAGCGAGAAGGTGTGGTCGACGGTCACCCCCACCGCCGAGTGGCAGCCCATGCAAGCGCGGTGCTCCTCGGCGGTCTGCAGGCGCAAGCGACCGCGCGCGTCCTCGATGTAGCCGGTCAGCTGCCAGCCGAAGTCGTTGCGCAGGCCAACCTCGGGCGCGCCGCGGTACTGGGGCAAGGCGCCCTCTGCCTTCTCCTCTGCCTCGCGCTCGTAGGCGCGCGCGTTCGCCCAGCCGTCGAGCACCTCGACCTTCCGCGCGTAGCGGACCTCTTTCATGCGTCGCGCCAGCATCCCGGGGGCGTCCGGGTCGAGGTAGCGCACGGTGTGCAGCAGCTCGGCGCCGGCCGGGTACTGGTAGCGCGTCACGGCGACGTCCGAGGCGCTGCCGGCGAAGCGCGCCGGTAGCCCGCGCAGCCTGGTGGCGCGCCCGAGCACGCCGTCGTCATCGAGGTCGATGCCCACCTCGACCTCGTCGATGGGCTCGATGCGGAGGACGAGATCGTCGGTGGACAGCGACGGATCGGCGGCGATGGCCGCCTCGAGGATGGTCAAGTTGGCACGATAAACCTCCAGCGACGGCGCGCCGGACGCATCTTGGCGGAAGGGCGCCGGCAAGCGCACGAAGGCATCGCCGGCGCCGCCGTTGGTGGGCCAGCCCGAGCCGGGGAAGGGCTGGTAACGAAGCGCGCGCCACCCGCTGCCATCGCGCGCGAAGCCGAGCTCGTCGAAGCCGCCGTGCAGGTCCACGTCGGGCACGAACGCCGGGCGCTCCGCCAAGCGCTCCAGGGCTCGTTGCAAGGGGCGGTAGTTGTCCTGGCGCACCCAGGCGAGCATCTCCGCGTCGTCGAGGTCCGCGGCGTCGCCGCCCGCCGGGAGAAAGGCGTTTCGCCAGTGGTTCTCCCGCGCGAAGTCGGAGAAGTCGTAGGTCGACTGCAGCTCCAGATCGACGCGCAGGTTGGTGCCCTGTCCCTCGGAGTGGCACGGCCAGCAAGTGTTGCTGGCGCCGGTCTGCGCGTAGCACTGCAGCGGCACCGACGCCTCGGGGTTGGAGACGGCGGTGGAGTTGCGTGCCTCGGCGAGCGGGTCGTACCTGCTGCTGGCGCAGGCGACCATGGCCGCGCCGGCCAGGGCGGGGACGATGGCCACCGTGGTGCCCAACGACCACCACCACCCGAGTGCGCGGCGGCGCACCCGGCTCACGGCCGGAAGCTCAGCGCCACCACCGACGAGCGGGGCTCGCCGAAGGGCCAGCTGGAGAACTTCGACTCGCCCGGGTGCTGGGCGACGAAAAAGAGCGTGGTCATGTCGCTGGACAGCGCCGGACCGGTGGCCTCGGCGTCGCTCGGCGCCGCCGCCACGCGGAAGGCCTTGCCGAAGCCGGGCTCGACCACGCCGGCCTGACCCTCGGCGTGCGCCGGGTCGAGGTCGAGGTAATAGACGGCGTCGGAGCGCCCGTTGGTGCCGAAGTTGCCGTCGGTGCCGAACCACACGCCGCCGTCGCCATCGACGACCAGGTTGTCGGGGTTGGCGGCGTCGAACACGCCGCTATCCTGCGTGCCCTTCCACACCTGGAAGTAGCTGAACGTCTTGGAGCTCGCCGGCGTGGCCGGCGACGCCTCCTCGATGGAGAAGATGGACCCGGTGGGGTCGGGTCGCGGCACGCTGGTGGTGGCGTGCGTGGCCGGGTCGTAGAGCTTGCCCTGCTGATCGAGCGCAGTGCGCGCGCCGTGGTTGGTGAAGGCCACGTAGAGGCGCGGCGCGCCGCTCTTGTCCTTGGGGTTGTACTCCACGTCCTCCGGGCGGTTCAGCTCCATGATCCCGACCTTGGCGCAGGCGGTGAACAGCGCGCGCCGCATCAAGGTGTCGCTGGTGAAGCCGCCGATGCCGTTCCAGGACAGGTCGGCCAGCGCCTCGCCGACCGTCTTGGTGGCGTCGCCGAGCGCCGCGCCGTTCGGCGCCAGGTCGGCGCTGTCGACGGAGAGGTGGATCCACTGCCCCGCGCCGGGCGCGGCCTCGGTGGGCGCCGCGCCGCTGGCCAGCAGGGTGTTGCCGGTGGCGTTGTCCAGGCCGGCGAAGTGGGCGACATAGAGGTCGCCGTCATCGAGGAGCGCGCGCGTCTCGGCGCGCGTCATCCCGGCGGCCCAGGGCGCCGAGGTCACGAACTTGAAGATGCGCCCGCCGCGGCGATCGTCGCCGCCGTAGACCACGATCGGTTGCCCATCGACGAGCTTCCACGACCCGTCCACTGCGAAGGTCGCGTTCTCCCAGCGCGCGCGCCCCATGGCACCGAGCTTCTTGTGGCCGACGCCGGCCGTCGTCTTGCCCTCGTACTCGTCGGGCGCCTGACCGGGGTCGATCTCCACCAGGTACCCGTAGAGGTCGCGCGCGTGGTGGGTGTTGGTGTCGGTGCTCCGCCCGAACTGGGAGCCCGCGCTGGGCGTGAGCACCGGCGCGATCTCTGCCCCAGCGTCGAAGCCGGCGCCGACCAGGAACTTCTGGTCGCTGCTCCAGCACGCCTCCAGGTCCCCGTAGAAGTCCTGCACGTTCTCCTCGGCGGTGATCACCGTGCCCCACGGCGTCTGGCCGCCGGAGCAGTCGCCGGCGATGCCTGCCGCGACGCCGGCGGGCAGCGCAGCGCCGCTGTCGTCGTGATCGGCGGAGACGTCCTGGCCGGTGATGCGGGTCAGGGTCGCCGAGCTGGCGTCGTAGCGGCGCGGGGCCACGCTGCGGTCCACGGCCCACTCGCCGCTGGCCGGGTCCTGCACCACGCGCATCCAGGAGCCGCCGAGCTCGCGCTTGTAGGCCACGATGTAGGCGTTGATCTGCTCCTGCGACCAGACGCTGGCGTTCGGATCGTTGGAGATCAGGCCGCGGGCGGCGAGATCCTTGGCCAGCGCCAGGTGCTGCCCGGTGGGTGCGCTGCTGGTGGTGGGCATGCTGTTGGACACGTACTCGTGATTGACCCACATCCAGCCCGCTGTCCCCTTGCCGTTCCACTGTGGCGGCGCGCCGGGCGTCGCGTCCCAGCCATCGCCGAAGTACGCGATGTAGTCGCCATTGCTCCCGAAGCGGGGGGCCGTGGCGGCGGTCTCGAAGGTCAGCGGCTCCAGCCACGCCGCGAGCACCCCGTGCTCGATGCCGCCGACCGCGCGCACCGAGTCGGTGGCCGCCGCGGCGAGCGGGAACTCCACGCCTTCAGGCAGCTTGCCCTCGACGTACTCGGCGACGCGATCGCGCACCAGCTCGACCAGGTTTGCGCTCGAGGCGGGGACGTCACCCGAGTCACCCTTCGGCCCCGGCTCGCCCTGCCCGCCGGGCTCGCCGGGCTGACCCGGCGTACCGGGCGCGCCAGGGTTCCCCGGTTGGCCGGGCTGACCGGGCTCGCCGGGCAGGCCATTCTGCCCGTCCCGTCCCGGGTCGCCGTCGTCCCCGCAGGCGGCGACGAGCAACGCGCTCGCGGCACCGAAGAAGATGAGTCCGACGCTGGCTGCAGTGAGCTTCTTGCGCATGGGTGCCTCCGGGTGACGCGCGCACTGTCGGCGCTGCGCGTGACGCGGCGAGGAGGGCACGGCGACGAGTGCATGGGGCGCGGGCCACCGTTCGGTGACGGCCTGGTCGCCGACCGGTGGCACCGCGGCGCCGCGCGCCGCGCGTCGCTATTGCCTTGGCTCGCTCCGGACCCCACGTGGCGCAGGTGGGCGCACGGCGACCTCGCCGAGTGGGTGCGGCTCGGCCCCCCCGACGACCCGCGACCGTGCGAATTCGGATCGGCGGCGAACGCGGGCGCCATCGTGGCGGCCATGCATCGTGCCGTCGCCCGGCATGTGCTGCCGCGGCCCGCCGGGCATCCCTATCGGGATGCTCGCCGCCCCCACGCCTAGTTGCAGCTCGCGTCGACTCTCTGCGCGAGGGTGCGGCTCCCCTCCCGCGCCGGCTGCGGCGCGAGACTCACCATTCTGGGTCCTGCGACGGCCGCAGGCGCCGCGGGCCCCTGCGCCGTCACCTGCTCGGTCGGGCCGTGTAGCATCGCCTGCGGTGGAGTCGTCCGCAGGTCCCCTGCTTCGCGCCGCGCTCGGCCCGGTGGTGTTGCTGGTCATCGTGGTGACCACCGCCTTCGTGGTGGGCCGCTTCGCGCCCCAGAAGCGCGCGCTCCTGCGGCGCACGGTGGTGCTCCTCCTCCTCTACTTCCTGGCCACCGGCCTGCTCATGCTGCTGCCGTGGCTCGGGACCCGGAGCTGGGTCGGGCCGATGGAGGTCGGCACCAACCTGCTGGCGGCGGTGACCGCGGTCAGCCTCGCTGGCCTGGTGGCGTTCGACCTCATCCTGCCCGCGCTGCGCGTGAACCTGGCGACCATCGTCGCCGACCTGACCATCGGTCTGGCCTACGTGGTGGCGGTGATGCTGGTCATCCGCCGCGCCGGCGTGGACCTGACCGGCATCGTGGCCACCTCGGCGGTGGTCACCGGCATCCTGGCGCTCTCCATGCAGGCCACGCTGGGCAACGTCATCGGCGGGGTGGCGCTGCAGCTCGACAAGTCCATCCGCGTCGGCGACTGGATCCAGCTCGAGAACGGCCGCCAGGGCCGGGTGGCCGAGATCCGCTGGCGGCACACGGTGGTCGAGACGCGCGACTGGGACACGATCATCGTCCCCAACGGCTCGCTGCTGGCCGCCAACATCATCATCCTCGGCAAGCGCGAGGGCGCGGCGCGCCAGCACCGCATGGTGGTGCACTTCAACGTCGACTTCCGCCACCCGCCCGCGGACGTCATCCGCGCCGTCGAGGCGGCGCTGCAAGCCGCGCCCATCGAGGGCGTGGCCGCCGACCCCCCGCCGACCTGCACCTGCAAGAACCTGGCGGGCGAGAACCGCAACAGCTTCGCCTTCTACGCCGTCTGGTACTGGCTCACCGACCTGGCGCGCGACGAGCGCGCCGACTCGCGCGTGCGCGAGCGCGTCTTTGCCGCCCTGCAGCGCGCCAGCATCCGGCTCGCGGTGCCGGCCACCCACATCTGGATGGAGCAGGACTCGGAGGAGAGGCGCGAGCGCAAGGCCCACCGTGACGTGGAGACGCGCCGCCAGGCCGTGGACCACGTCGAGCTGCTGCGCCCGCTGGTGGGCGACGAGCGCACTTCCATCGCCGAGCACCTGCGCTTCACCCCCTTCGCCGCCGGCGAGGTGATCACCCACGAGGGCTCGGTGGCGCACTGGCTCTACATCCTCGACAAGGGCGCCGTCGAGGTCACCGTCGCCGCCAGCGACGGCGCGGAGAAGGTGGTGGCGCGCCTGGAGGCCCCCGACTTCTTCGGCGAGATGGGGTTGATGACCGGCGAGCCGCGCACCGCCAGCGTGCGCGCCGTCACCGACGTGGTCTGCTTCCGCCTCGACAAGGGCGCCTTCCACGACATCGTGGCCGGCCGCCCCGAGGTGGCCGCGGAGATCTCGCAGATGCTGGCGCAGCGCAAGGTGGAGCTGGCCGCGGCGCGCGAGGACCTCGACGCCGGCGCCAAGCAGCGCCGCGTGGCCGCCGAGCAGAAGCGGATCCTGGGCACCATCCAGGGTTTCTTCGGGCTCGACACCTGAGGCGGCTACCTCACGGGTTGGAGAGCAGGATGCTCACCGTGCTGGTGATGCCGTCGTCGAAGTGGTTGCTGGTCACGATGTCCGGGATTTCGTCGCCGTTGAGGTCGCCGGCGCGAATGGCCCAGGGTTGACGCCCGACCTCGGCGGGGAAAGTTACGCCGCCCTGGGTGGTCGTCGCCGGTGAGAACGCCCCCCCGCCAGCGTTGAGAAAGAGGGTGACGAAGCTCTTGCCCATGCCGTCGAACGAGCTGACCACGGCCAGATCGCGGTCGCCGTCGCCGTCGAAGTCGGCGAGCACCAGGTCGCGGGGTGAGCCGAGCGCCGGATCGCCGCCGGTGATGTCCAGGTCAGCGTCGGGCTTGTCGAAGCCCTCATCGCCGTTGTTGACGAGGATGCTGACCGTGCCGTCGGCCTCGTTCGCGGTGATGGCGTCGTCACGGAAGTCTCCGTTGATGTCGCCGACCACCAGGCCGATGGGGTTGTTGCCGACCTCACCCGACTCCGGGAAGAGCAAGCCCTGACCGGTGTAGTACTGCCGCACCTCGACCTTGCGGGAGGCGAGGTCGGTGACCACGAGGTCGTCGCCCGCGCCGGCCACGTTGCCGACGGCGATGGCGTAAGGCTGGGTGGCGCTGCTGTCGGCGACAGCGAAGTCGGGGAAGTCGCCGCTGAAGTCGTAGGCGTACTGCATCGGCTTGCCGGTGCCGTCGTCGTCGGAGCTGACGATGACATCGGCCGTGGCGGAGCCGTCGGCGTCGAGCACGCCGATGGCCTTCAGGCCGCCGGAGAGGAGGTTGTAGGAGCCGTCCTGCGTGAAGCTGCAGGGCTGGCCGGGCACGCGCCGCATGCGCACGAAGCGCTGCGGAAAGCCGATGCCCATCAGCACCTGGGCGTTGGGGGTCACCTCCGCCGCCTCCATGTCCCAGGTGACGATGAAGGTGTCGCTGCTCTGCACCTCGGCGAAGGTGCCGTCTCCGGAGTTGCGGAAGGCGATGAGGATGGCGCCATCCTCGTGGGAGGCGAGCACGTCCAGATCGCCGTCGTCGTCGCAGTCCATCAGCACCAGCGTGGAGGCCTGTCTTGCGGTGGTCTCGAGGTGGACTGCCGGCGCGAAGCACAGCTCGCCGGGTTCCGCGACGCCATCCCCGCACTCCGGCGCCCTGCCGCCGGTTCCGGCGCCTCCACCCGCGGTCCCGCTGCTCGACGCCCCGCCGCTGCCCCCGGTGGGCCCCGCGCCTCCGGTGGTCCCACCTCCGCTCGCGCCGGCGGCGCCGGTGCCGGCGGCACCGCTGCCCGAGCCGTCGTCGACGAAGTCGTCGAGGCCGAGGATGGCGGCGCACCCACCCAGCGACAGGACCAGGAAGAGCGAGGAAGCGGAAAGGCGGAGTCGCGTCGCATTGGCTCAATCTACCGCAATGGCGAGGCAGCGCAGCAGCAGTGCCGCGTACGTCCGTCGCGCCGGGGATGACGACGCCCCAGCCGGACTCCACGCCGGGGGCGGACGTCGGCCCGTCGACCGCGCCCTGGACATGGGCCTCAGTCCGCCGGTGCGTGCTCGTAGATCCGCGCCACGACGTATCCGCCGGCCGCAGCGGACTCGATCCTGAGCTGCAGCAGCGGCAGGTCGCCGGCCGAGACGCAGCGGCTCGCGATGACCACCGAGGATCCCGCGACGCGAACGAGGGGCGGGGCGTCGAGGTGGCGGAGAGAGGTCGAGAGGTCCCGCGCATCGCCCCGGATGGCGATGGACAATCGAGCAAGCTCGGAGCTGCTCCGGGCAACCATCGTGTAGCAGCGGCCGGGGCGGGCCTCGACGCGCGGCTCGAGCGCTTGCCCCGGGGAGGAGAGCTGGTTGACGACCTCGGTCCGAACCACCCAGCCCGGCTGGGCGCGCTCGCCTTCGGCCATCGCCTCGCGAAGCGCGGCAACGGCGGCGTCGCGGAGGGGCACTTCCCGGAGGATCTTCTCCGCCCGCTGTTCGCTGTCGATCCCTCGATGCAGCGGATCGGCGCCGAACGGAAGCTCGGACAGGCCTCCCGGACCGAGCGAGAACCGCATCGCCGGGGCGCCGAAGAAGAGAAAATCCGAGGACGGCTTGCGCTCCGCCAGGATCCATTGACCGCTCGGAAGACGACCTTCGACGTCGGGAGAAGCCGCGGGCGAAGTGAACCGCCGGCGCGCGCGGAGCCGCCCGTGGGTGTCGTAGCTGTCGTAGTGCAGCGTCCCGCACGGCTCGTCGCGGCGGCGCGAGGGTTGCAGCCGCAGATACGGCTCGGTCTCGCCGCAACCGAAGCAGGCGATCTCGGGCGGCGTCTCGCCGTAGGCGGGGGTTGCGCAGCGCGTCGGTGGGATATGAAACGGCGCCAGGCGGCCTCGGTGATAGACGAACACGCCGGTCGCACCCTGCTCGCGAGGGTCTTCCACCGGGTCGCGGCCCGCGGTGCTGAAGGTGTACTCGTCGATGGCCAGCGCGTCGCCGACCGGGTGGACCTGGAAGTGGCCGTCGCCGTGGGGCAGCTCGTGCCAGGCGTCGTCGACGAGGACCTCCGCCCGCCGCGCACCGCCCCACGCGAGCGCGTGCGGGGCGATGACGTACTCCGGGGAGGTCACGACTCGGAACCAAGGCCGCACGTACTCCTGCTGCGAAGCCCCGCAGCCGGTCACGCACCCGGTCACGAGGAGGAGGAGGAGGGGAAGCGCCGCGCGAGGACCGACCGGAGAACCGCGTTTCAGCACTGCACCCGTGCTCGCAATCCGTGTACCACGCTGCTTGCGCACCGCGGCCCGCCGCGTTGGACGGGGCGACGAAGATGTGACGGCCGGATCGCGGCGCGTCGTTCGCGGTACGCCCGGTGGTGGCTGCTGCGAGCCGGTTGGCTACCGGTCGGTTGCCTCGGGACCTGGTGAGCGGCCACGCGGAACCGGGCCGAACGCGGCGTCACGCGCGGCGCACGCTCAGCGAAGCCTGGGCCGGTACCAGCCGAGCATCGGCAGGCGCCGGTACGTCGGCCGCCACTGGATCCGCTTGCCCAGCCGGTCGCAGGCCACGGCGATGGCCAGCGGCCGGAACCACACCGACCAGATGTCGCCGGCGTCCGAGTCGGCGACCAGCGTCGACAGCCCGCTGTAGCGCACCTTGCTGGCCTTCACGCCGGGCAGCGCCGCCGACCACCGCCAGGAGCCGTCGGCGCCGCGGCAACGGAGCAGCGCGGCGAGCGCCTGGTCGAGGCCGGCGCGCACCGCGGCGTCGTCGTCGCTCGAGCCGGGCTGCAGGCGCGCCAGGATGTCGACCGCGTCGACGTCCTCGCAGGGGCCACCGCCGAGCGCGCCGAACAGCCCGCTGCGCTCCTGCGTCCGCAGCGTGGAGCGCACCGCCTCCGCCTGATGGTGGATGGGGCGGCCGAGGTGCTCGTAGAAGCCGTAGAGGTGGTACGCGCCAGCCATGCCGTTGAACAGCGAGGCACCCTGCTGCGTGCCCCAGAAGCCGGTGGCCGGATCCTGCCGCGCGTCGAGCGCATCCAGGATGCGGTGCGCGGTCGGGCTCCCGTCGCCCTCCTCGACCAGCAAGAAGCACAGCAGGAACATCAGGTAGTTGCTCGAGAACCAGAAGTCGTCGAACGGCAGCGTGCGCAGCCAGGTGTCCAGGCCCGGACCGGACTGGAACGCGCGCACGAAGGAGAGCGCGTGGCCGGGGCGCGCGCCGAGCGCGTCCAGCGCCTGCACCGCGAAGTACGTCTCCTGCCACTCGATGTAGAGCGGCGTGAACTTGTGGAGCCGGCAGATCACGTCGTCGCCGTGCTGCGGGTCGCGAAAGAGGCCCGTCTCCGCCGACTGGCAGCCCTGGATGCGCGCCGCCAGCACGCGGCGCCGCGCCTCGGGCAGCTGCGCCAGGCCTGCGAGGTGCTCGTGCGCCAGCACGCCGAAGCAGGTGGCAAGCAGGCTCTCCGGCGCCCCGGCGGCGAAGCGATAGCCGGTCTCCGTGGCCAGCGTGCCCTCCATCCACTGCAGCGACGCGCGCATGGCCTCGTCGGTCGGCAGGTCGGGCTCGGGTCCCGCTCCGCCCAGACGGCTGGAGAGGCTCGCCGGCAAGCGCTGAACGGCCTCGCTGGCCACCCGCTCGAAGGTGCCGCGCAGGAAGGAGAGGATCACGACGGCACCTGACGGGGAAACGACAGCGAGCCGAGCGCGGGCAGCGACGGCATGGCGCGGATGCGCTGCTCGCAGGCCAGCTGCTCGGCGCGCCGGCTGCTGATGATCGAACCCGGGTGCAGGTTGTAGACGTAGAGCGGCCGCTCGAGGTGCCGCGCATGAGGCCCTGCCAGCTCGAGCATGGGAAAGTACTGGGCCATGTCCACGGCCGATCGCCAGAAGTCGCCGGTCTCGGGGTCGACCATCTGCGCGTCCGGGACCTGTGCGAACAGCTCGGCGCGGAAGGCGTGCAGGTGCGAGGAGATCCATCCGGCCTGGCGATGGCGGCGCTCCGCGGCGACGTCGGGCGCGATCGGCTCGCAGTTCACCCCGCGGCGGCCATCCGGAAACACCCACGTATTGTAGGTCATCCACACGTCCGGGTCGTGGAACACCATGTTCAGGTAGGCGAGCACTTCCCGGTCGGCGAGCCAGTCGTCGGCGTCGACCTGCAGGACGATGCTCCCCGGCGGCGCGGCGCGGAAGCCGCGGGTCAGGTTGGCGCAGCCGCCGCGATTGACCGGGTTGCGCTGGACGGTGAGGCGGTGCTCCGGGAAGCGCGCGCCGTGGCGCTCGGCGGTGTCCACGGTGGCATCGGGCGAGGCATCGTCGATGACCAGGTGCGTGATGCGCGCCGAGGGGTACCGCTGCGTGCGCACCGACTCCAGGTGGCGCTCGACCCAGGGCGCAGCCTGGTAGGCGGCGCTGACGATGAAGAAGGAGTGGTGCATCGCCGGCTCGAAGCGGCGGAAGCGCGCCTCGTCGGCGAGCCGCAGGGCACGGCGCCGCCAGCTGCCCAGGCGGGTCATCACGGCGCGCTCTTCGCGCGGGAGGGAGGCGCGGGCACGCCAGAGAACATGCCCAGCAGCCGCCCGATGGCGTTGACGGCGCGCGTCTCGGCGAGGACCGTCTCGTGCTCGGCGTGCCGCGCGCGCGAGAGTAGCGCCCGGCCACTCTCCAGGGCGCCTTGCCCCACGGCGCGCACCGCCTCGATGGGCAACCGCCGCCGCGCGATGAGCCGCCCATCGGAGCGCCCCTTGGTCCACGAGTTCCTGCGGAAGAAGTCGGTGCTGGTGCGGTCCGACTGGATGACGTGGAACACCGTGGCCCCCGGGGCGTAGGCGATGACCTCTCCGCGCGCGCGCAGGCGCCGGGTGATGTCGGTGTCCTCGGCGTAGCCGGCGCGGCCTTTGCCCAGGTCCTCGCGGAAGCCGCCGGCCAGGCCTTGCGACGGATCGAAGATCTCGCGACGGAAGCACATGTTGCCGCCGTAGAGATCGATGCGCGCCGGGCCCTCGGCCACGTCCTGGGTGCGCCCGAGCACCGTCTCCAGCTCGCCGCGCAGCCACGGCGGGCGCCCTTCCGGGAACTGGAGGGCGATGTTCCCCTGCACCACCCGCACGCCGTACTGCGTGGTGACCCGCTCGTGCTCGCGCAGGATGGCTGGGTCGACGAGCTGGTCGTCGTCGGTGAAGAAGAGGAGGCGCCCGCGCGCTTCGCGGATGCCGCGGTTGCGCGCTGCCGACAGACCCAGCGTCTCCTCGCGCACCACACGCACCGGGAAGTCGGCGCTGGCCGCGAAGCGCGCCGCCACGTCCGGGGTGGCGTCACCGGAGGCGTTGTCCACCAGGACCAGCTCGAAGTCCGCGCGGGGGTAGTCGATGGCGGCGATGCTCGGCAGCGCGCTCTCCAGCAGGTGGGCGCGGTTGCGCGAGCAGAGGACGATGGTGAACGTCAGCTCGCCTGCCGCGGTCATGCGGCCCGGATGTTGGTGCGCTGGACCCACGCAGGCAAGCCTGGCGTCTGCGGGCCAGGCCGGTGCTCTCCATCCGACGCGCGTTCCACCGGCGCGCGGGCGCTTTCCTGCTCAGCGCTCGCGGAGGGCAGCCACCTGGCGAACCAGGCCCATCATCCGCTCCTCCACCACCGGCCAGGCGTAGCGCTCGGCGACGTAGGCCTGCCCGCGCACGGCCGCCTGGGCGCGCGCCGCGGCGTCGCCGAGCATCGCCGCCAGCTCGGTGGCCAGGGCCTCCTCGCCGCGATAGGCGCGGCCGCCCGCGCAGCGCTCGACGTGCCCCAGCGTCACCTCGCACTCGGCGTTGACCAGCACCGGGCAGCCGACCGTCCAGGCCTCGAGCATCACCAGCGACAGGCTCTCGTAGAAGCTGGGCATGGCCAGCAGCTCGGCGCGCTGCAGGAGCGCCGTCTTGGCGGCCTCTGCCACGAAGCCGAGGCGCAGGATGTCGGCGCGCTCCGGGAGCGCCATGTCGCCGCCGCCGGCGAGCACCAGGCGCAGATCGCGACCGAGGACCGGCGCGCCACCGCGTCGCTGGAACGACTGTCCACCGAAGCGCCGCTGGAAGCCCTCCCAGCCACGCGCCAGCGCGTCCACGCCCTTGGCGCGATCGAGGCGGCCCAGGTAGAGGACGAACGGCGCGTCCGGCACCACGTCGCTCGCCGCGCGCGCGGCTGCGGCGTCGGCGATCTCCACGCCGCAGCCGACGATGGCCTGCGGTTTGTGCGCCACGTCGAAGCGCCCGCGCACGAAGGCCTGCTCCTCCTCGGTGTTGAAGGCCAGCGCGTCGGCCTCGGCGAAGACGCGCCGGTAGATGCGGTGGCGGATGGGCGGCTCGTCGTGGGCGGTGGGCACCAGCACGCGGCGGCGCACGCAGGGCAGGCCCATCACCGTCGGGTAGTAGAGATAGGTGAAGAAGACGAAGGCGTCTTGGCGCTCGCCGACCTCCTGCAGCCGGCGCAGGAGCCCCGGCGCGGTCGGCCCCTGGGCCAGCACCCAGGCGCGCTCCACCGCTTCGGGGTGCGGCAGGCGCATGAGCTGCTTGCAGACGCTCATCGCCGGGCGCAGGCGCTCGGTGATCACCGGGAAGCGCTCGATGGCCACGCCGCCCTCGCTGCTGCTGCCCGCGGGGAAGTGGTTCGCCCAGGTGCTGTAGTCCCGGGCGCAGGTGGTGAAGACGGTGACCTGCTCGACGTCGGCGCGGCGCGCGAGGCGCTCGGCGACCATGCGGCAATGCTGCTCCGCCCCTCCGTTCACCTCACGCCCGTAGCGCTGCACCACGAAGCCGAGGCGCATCAGCGCACCAGGCTGCGGTAGAGGGAAAGGTGTCGCCGCGCCACGGCGGCCCAGCTGCCGTCCTGGCAGTGGGCGCGCGCGCGCGCGGCGACCTCGGTGGCCAGCTCCGGGCGGCGGATCAGCTCGTCGAGCGCGCTGGGCAGACCGCCGTGCATGGTGTGCACCGCGTCGCGCACGTCGTCGAAGATGGCCGCCTCGGACACGGCGGTGGGGCGACCCGACTCCAGCGCCGTGCGCACCGCTCCGCTCGTCCCCTGCTCCCCCCCGCCCTGGTAGTTGAGGAGGATCCAGTCCGCTGCCGCGAGTCGGCCCGAGAGCTCGGCCGGCGCGAGGAACTTGCCGTCGAGCAGGACCTCGCGCTCCAGGCCGAGCTCGGCCACACGGCGGCGCAGGTGCGCGAGGTAGCGCGGGCCGTCGCCATCCGGCGGCACGGCGCCGCAGACCAGGAAGCGGACCCGCCGGCCACCCCGCGTCAGCGCGGCCAGCGCCTCCAGCACCAGCTCGACGCCCTTGTGCGGGTGCAGGAAGCCGAAGTGGGCCAGCACCCACTCGTCCGGCGCGATGCCCAGCGCCGCGCGCGCCGCCGCCACGTCGGGCGTGGCCGGCGTGGCGATGCCGTGGGGGATGACCACCACGCGTGGCCGCGGGAAGAGCTCGCGCCGGTGCGCCTCGTTGTGGACCACCAGCGGCGCCGCGCCGTACGCCGCCACGTGGCTCCAGAACTGCCGCCCGCGGCGCAGCCCGCGCCCGCGCCGACCGTGCAGCGTGGCCACCAGCGGCACGCCCGCCGTCACCGAGGACGCAGTGACCCCGGCCAGGAAGCGGGCCGAGACCAGGCCGAGGTTGTCCTGCACGTGCACCACGTCGGGCCGTGTGCGGCGGATGTAGCGCCCGACCTCGCGCGCCTCGCCGAGCGTGGCGTGCTCGCGCGACCAGAGGCGCGGCGGCTGCTCGCCCCAGGCGCCGTCCATGGGCGAAGGCAGGTGCGGCGAGACGACGTCCGTGGTCACGCCGAGATCGGCGAGCGCACCGTGCAGCGCCTCGGTGTAGGTGGCCACCCCGCAGTGCTCGTGGAACGTGCTGAGGCTCAGCAGGCGCACGCGCCGCTCACAGGTACCGCTGGTCCTTGATGTTCTCCACCAGCAACCGGTACTCGGGCCCATCGGGCCCCTTGATCCGCTCCAGGCTGCGGACGCGGAAGCGTTCGTTGAAGAGCTCGATGAGCTCGCGCTCCGGGTACTCGCAGAGGTGGTACGGGTTGCCGCTGTCCTTGCCATGCTCGTCGAGGACGGGGCAGGTGACGATGAGCAGGCCGCCGCGTCGCAGCACCCGCCTGGCCTCGCCGAGGAACGCCAGGCCGACCTCGCGGGGCACGTGCTCGAAGCCCTCCAGGCAGAGCACGACGTCGACGGAGTCGGCGGGCGGCGAGAGGGCCTCCATGCTGCCCACCTCGAAGTCGACCTTGCCCGGCTTGCCGAAGCGCTGGCGCGCGAACTCCACCGACGCGGCGTCGATGTCGATGCCCAGCACGCGCTGCTGGCCCTTGAGCAGGCTCGTGCCCCAGCCCGAGCCGCAGGGCACGTCGATGACGAAGCGCCCGCGCACGTGACCGTTGCAGAACTGGTAACGCTCCAGCAGCCGACGCCGATACGGATTGGGCTTCAGACCGAACCAGCGGTCGCGGAAGCCCTCGTCGTCCGGGTGTGCGCGCTCTGCCACGCGCGCGGAGTCTGCCCGACGCGCCGACGTCCGGCAAGCGTCGTATCCCTGCGCACCGGACAGGCGTTGCGCGCCGGGCGGCGTTTGTCACGCCTCCTGGCCCGTGTTACCCGACACGAAGTCCATCCGTGTCCGAGAGCAGCGCAAGAGCCCCGACACGACCGCTCGGCCGCATGGCGGCGGACGAGCCCACCGGGCCGCGGCGGCCGCCGTCGGACGTGGTGGTGACCTACCAGCCCGACAACACGCTGCGGCGCGGCTACGTCTCGCTGGTCGGCGACATCTGGCGCGAGCTGCGCGACAACCGCTTCCTGACCTCCCAGCTCTTCCTCCGCGACCTGTACGCCTTCTACAAGCAGTCGCTGCTCGGCGTGTTCTGGGTGTTCCTGGTTCCGCTGGTCACCGTGGGCAGCTTCGTGCTGCTGCGCAGCTCCGGCGTGGTGGCGGTGGGCACGATCTCGACGCCGTACCCGCTCTACGCCGTGCTCGGCCTGGCCTTCTGGCAGCTCTTCTCCCAGGGGCTGGTGGCCGGTGCCAACTCCCTCGTCGCCGGTGGCGACCTGCTGGCGCGCATCGCCTTCTCGCGCAAGTCGCTGGTGCTGGCCTCCATGGGGCGCGCGGTCATCTCCTTCGTCATCCTCATCGGCGTCGCCATCCTGCTCTTCGCCTACTACGCGGGCACCGGCGCGGCGTTGCCGCTGCACGCCCAGGGGCTGCTCTCCCCGCTGGCCACGGTTCCGCTGCTCCTGCTCACCGTGGGCCTGTCGTTCTACCTGGCGCTCATCAACGGCATCGTCCGCGACGTGGCCACGGTGCTGGCCATGCTGCTGACCTTCGTGATGCTGCTGACGCCGGTGCTCTACGAGCGACCGCAGCCCGACCCGGCTGCCGACTGGCTGAGCGGGCTCGGCGCCACCATCACCACCTACAACCCGCTCTACTACCTGGTCACCGCGCCGCGCGACCTCATCCTGCGCGGCAAGCTGCTGGAGCCCGACGGCTTCTGGATCTCGACCGCGCTGTCCGCGTTCGTCTTCATGTTCGGCATGGTCAGCTTCCACCTCAGCGAGACGCGCATCACCGAGCGGGTGTGATGGGGGCGCGGATGGACTCGTCGATCGCCGTCGCGGTGGAGCGCGTCTCCAAGAAGTACTGTCGCTCCCTCAAGCACTCCATGCTCTACGGGCTCTCCGACGTGAGCCGCAACATGGTCGGGCTGCGCGCCAACTCCGGCGAGCTGCGCGACAAGGAGTTCTGGGCCGTCGACGACGTGTCGCTGGAGGTGAAGCGCGGCGAGACGGTGGGCCTCATCGGCCCCAACGGCTCGGGCAAGACCACGCTGCTGAAGATGATCGGCGGCATCTTCTGGCCCGACCGCGGGCAGCTCTCGGTGCGCGGCAAGCTCGGCGCGCTCATCGCCGTGGGCGCCGGCTTCCACCCGCTCCTCACCGGCCGCGAGAACATCTACGTCAACGCCGCCATCCTGGGGATGAACAAGAAGCAGATCGACCGCCAGTTCGACTCCATCGTCGACTTCGCGCAGGTGGGCGAGTTCCTGGAGACTCCGGTCAAGAACTACTCCAGCGGCATGTTCGTGCGGTTGGGCTTCGCGGTGGCCGTCCACTGCGATCCGGACGTCATGCTCGTCGACGAGGTGCTGGCGGTGGGCGACCGCGGCTTCCAGGCCAAGTGCTTCCAGAAGATGAGCGAGCTGCGGAGCATCGGCACCACCTTCGTCGTCGTCTCCCACAACATGCACACCATCAGCGGCTTCGTGGACTGGGTGGCGCTGCTGAAGCGCGGCAAGATGACCCGCTACGACGACGTGTCGGCGGCGGTGCGGGCGTATGCCCAGCTCTTCCTCGAGGACAAGGACGACGACATCGAGAGGCTCGTCGACGGCGGCAAGAGCATCGCCTTCAGCGACGTCCAGATCCCGAAGCGCACCCTGGCCCCGGGCGAGGACTTCGTGCTGCAGATGAAGTACGCGGCGGTGGTGGACCACGACGACGTCGAGATCGACGTGGCCATCTACGACGGCCGCGACCCGGACCTCTGGTTCCAGGCCACCAACCGGACCTACGGCACCCGCGTCGACCTCAAGAAGGGCCAGTCGACGCTCACCATCCGCCTCCGGGCGATACAGATGCATGGGTCCATGGCCCGCGTCGCCGTCGCCATCTGGGCCAAGGACCGGCTGGAGCACCTGTTCTGGTGGCGCGTCCCGTTCGAGATGAGCGGCGTCCCCGACTCCAACGGCAAGAACTTCATCGCCGCAGACTTCGAGGTGGGCAGCTGAGTGGCGGGCGGCGGCGGCGCGCCGGCTACTCCGTGCCGGTCGCCCAGCGAATGCCACCCAGGGCCAGCGCCTGGAACGCGGCGTCATCCCAGACGTCGCCGTGTCCGAGCGCGGTGTAGAAGACGCGCCCGCGCCCATGCGCGCGCGTCCAGGCCAGCGGGAAGCCCCACGCCTCCTGCTGCACGCCGCCGGCGCCGAGGTCCACGGTGCCGGTGTCCAGAGAGAGCAGGACGGTGGAGCCCTGCTGCCAGTCGGAGAACTGGTAGATCTCGTCGGTGAGGGTGACGGGCGCGACGAGGCCGCTCAGCGCCGGGTGCGCCGGCTCCTCGATGACCAGCCCCACCTCCTCGTGCCAGGGGTGGCCGTTGAAGTAACCGCCGACGAGCGCGCCGTACGCGCTCCACTCGTAGAGCGTGTCCGAGGCGCTGTGGAAGCCGACGAAGGCGTTGCCTGCCGCGACGAAGTCGAGCAGACGCTGTCGCGCGGCGTCGTCCAGCGGAAGCTCGCCGCTGGTGTAGAAGACCAGGCCCTGCGCGGCGGCCAGCTTGTCCTGGGCCAGCGCGGCGTCGACGTCCTCGAAGTGCTCCATGGTGAAAGCGCCGGTGGAGGCCGCCAGCCCCTCGAGCACCTCCACCGAGTGCGGCAGCACCGGGTGCACGAAGCCGGCGGAGTGGGTGACGTAGAGGAGGTGCGGCGTGATCTGCGGGGCGCCACCGTCGCCGCCCGCGCCGGCGCCGCCGCGGCCTGCCGCGCCGGTGCCGCCCTGGCCGCCGCGGCGCCGCCTTGGTCGCTGCCGCCGCTCCCGGACGCCGCTGGCGCCGCCCCTCCGGCGTTGCCGGGGCCGGCGGCGGCGCCATCGTCGCCGGAGTCACCGCACGAGGCACACAGGGCGCCAAGCGACAGCGCCAGCCCGAAGATCGCGGTGCGCATCACCGCAAGCTATCACCGGCGCGCGCTCGGCACCGCGCTTGGCACTTTGCCGTGGTTGCAGGACGCGGTGACGGGCGGCCACACCGGGATGGGCGGGCTCTGCGACACGTGGGGGTCACACGCGCCGCCCGCCCTGCCCCTCGCTGTCGCACCCCGGCCCCGCAGCGGCGGCAGCGCCGGTCACACCGCGGCGCGCAACGCGGTGCGGTGCGGGCATACCGCTTGCTGCGGACACCGCATGACCCTGCCCCTCGAGCACCCCGCGTACGCGACGACCCTGCTCGCCTCCTCGCGCTCGTCTCCTCGCCGCCTGCACCGGCGACCTGGGCGGTGACGGCGACAGCGCCAGCGCCAGCGGCGGGTCCGGGGCGAGCGCGGGAAACGGCGCCGGTCCTGGCAACGGCGGCACCGGTCCCGGCAACGGCGGCGGAAGCAGCTCCACCGGCGCCAGCGGCGGCGCGGGCAACGGCGGCAAGGGCAGCGGCGGCGGCGACCCGCCGGGCCTGGTCCCGACGTTCGTGGCCCAGGGCCACCTCGGGCGCGCCACCATCTCCTGCGACGACGGCAAGACCTGGATCCACAACGCCAGCGTCGACGACGGCGCGCGCTGCTTCGAGAACGGTCTGGATTGCGATCACACCTCGGGCGCGGGGCGCGGGCTGGCCCATGGCGACGGCTGGTGGGTGGCGACGTTCGGCTGGGGCCAGCCCGGCGAGGTGCGCCGCAGCAAGGATGGGATCACCTGGGAGCCGGTGAACCCCGGCTCCACGTTCGCGGACATCGCCTACGGCAACGGGGTGTGGATGGCGAACAACAACCCGCCGCGCATCTCCACCGACGCCGGCACCTGGGAGGAGACGCCTGCTGGCTACCTGCCGCTCGAGGCCGGCAACGTACGCGCCATCCAGTTCATCGACTTCGAGAGCGGGCGCTTCGTGATCACCGCCGAGAGCGGCGAGGTGCGCGACATCATGGTCAGCAGCGACGGCGGTCAGACCTTCTGGCATCCGTCTTCGCGCCCCGACGAGTGCCTGTCGTACGCGCGCGGGCTGGCGTCGGGCAACGGCGTGGCCGTGGCCGCCAGCGGGAACGGACACGTGTGCACCTCGATCGATGGCGGCGACACCTGGACGGTGGTCCAGCTCGGCGACTCGCTGTCGTCCAACCCGATCTGGGACGGAGCGCAGTTCCTCGTCTGGCAGGGATCCACCGTGTACCGCAGCCCCGACGGCCTGGCGTGGACGAGCGAGACCACCGACCCGCCGGGCATCTCCATCGGCGCCGTGGCGCGCGGGAGCAACGGGACCATCGTCGCCTCCAACGACGGCTGGATGGTCTGGTACGAGCAACAGAAGTTCTACCGCAGCAGCGACGGCGTCGCCTGGGAGGTGCTCGACGCCGGCAAGTTCACCGGCAGCCACCCCATCAACTTCATCGAGTTCGGGTTCGCCGAGCCGAGCGCCGACTGCCCGGCACCCTGACCCGGCTCGCGCCGAGGTCCACGCGCGGCGACCGTCCCCGCGGTCGGGCATCCGGTATCCTTCGCGCCGCACCGTGTCGACCTCGCCGTTCCGCGCCCGCGTCGTGCCATCCGAGGAGGTCCGCCTGCTCGTGCGACGAGCCGCCGAAACGCCGCGAGCGATGGTGTCGGACTCGCCGGCGCTGACCGAAGAAGAGGTTGCCCGTCACCTCGCCGCCCTCGGCTTCTCCGAGGACGTGGTGCGACGAAGCTTCTCCGCTGCTCTCGAGGCGGCCCCAGCGTCCCGCACCGTCGCCACGGTGATCCGCAACGAGACGATCCGTTTCGAGGGCCACGTCGAGCTGGCAGGCATGATCTCGCCCGACATGCACCAGGCGCTGTCCGACGCGATCGATCCGATCATGGATGAGCCCGGCCACGCTCGGGCCGCTGGCCGGAAGCTGACCTGGGTGCCGCGGCTCGCAGCCACCGATCTGGTGGTGACCGTTCATTCGCGTCGCGGCCGCACCACGGTGGCCATCTCCGCTTCGATGGGAGATCGGCCCGTGGTCCTGGCCCTTCTCGTGATCATCCTCGTGGGCGGCCTGGCCCTCTCGTTCGTGCCGGGGGGCATCCCCGTCGGCGTGGGGTCGACGTGCGCCGTCCTGGTGGGGATCCTGCTGCAGCGCCGCAGGGTGAGGTTCATCGAGTATCGAGCTGCCGCGCTGGCGTGGTGCCTCGACCGGGTCGCCGAGGCGGCGCGCGCGGCCATCGCCGGGCACGGATATCGGATGCGGATCGCTGCGGTCGACGCCACGGAGCCGAGCGGCGAGCCCATCGACGAGCTCGGCGACATCGAGCCGGCGACTGCGCTGCCGATGCGCCGCCAGACTCCGTCATCCCGCTAGGCGGGCTCGGGTATCCGCGCCACTGCACCTGGTGAAGGCCAGTGCCCGGTGCGGCCCCGAGACTCAGCCGCGCGGCGGCGCCGTCGGCGACAGCAGCGAGAGCTGCCACTTCTGCAGCACCAGCCGGCGCGCGGCGGCGCGCCGCGCCTCGCCGAGGCGGCCCACCAGCGTGGTCGGCAAGAGGATGCCGATGATGCTCACCCCGGCGAGGAAGAGGAAGCTGAGGGTGGGCGGGAAGCCGGTGAGGCGCGGGAGGAGCACGATGGCGTCGGCCTCGAAGCGCATCGAGGGCGGCACCAGGCCGGCCAGCTCGAGGGCCAGCGGCACGGCCACCGTGCACACACCCATGACCAGCATCAGCGGCCGCTCGCCGCGCCGGCCCTGGCTGGTGAAGATGAGGGTGTTGATGGCCGCGAACCCGGGCACCAGCACCAGGGGCCCGAAGATGCCGGCCACGGTGGCGGCGAAGGTGCAGGTGGCCGCGTAGAGCGCGAAGCGCGCCGGGGCGCTGTAGAGCCGGTAGCGGTAGAGCAGCGACGCCCCGACGGCGATGACCACCAGCAGCACGACCATGGCCGCGGCCATGCGCGGGGCGCGCAGGCCCATGAGCAGCGCCAGCGGCGCCACCACCAGCCAGGAGGCGATGCGCCAGGCGTTGTCGCGCAGCGCGCTGCGCATGCGCGACTCGTCGAGATCGCAGAGCTCGCGCTCGGCCTCCGGCGGCGGCGTCTCCGGCGGCGTCGCCAGCAGGCGAAGCAAGGTTTCGGACGCGCCCTGGTGGTCGGGATACAGCGCCAGCGCGCTGGCCGCCTCGCGCAGGGCATAGGCGCGGTCCGCCTCGCGCGCCGCCGGGGCGCCGCACAGCACCAGCTCCGCGCGAGCCCGGGCGCGCTCGGCGCGCTCGTCGGCCAGCGTCTTGCGCAAGGCGGCGTCGCGATCGCCGTCGAGGTAGCGCTCGATGACCTCGGCCACCGCGCGCGCACTGGGCGGCCGCTCGTCGCGCTGGAACCGGGTGCAGCGGTGGGCGAGCTCGAAGAGCTCGGGCGGCACGTGGGCGGGCGGCGCCGGCACCTCGCGATCGCTGCGGATGGTGGCGGCGAGCACCGCCACCACGTCCGGCCCGTCGAGGAGCGGCTCCCCGGTGACCAACTCGTGCAGGATCGAGCCCAGCGCAAAGACGTCGCTGCGGGCGTCGATCTCGCCGTGCAGGGCCAGCGCCTGCTCGGGCGGCATGAAGCCGGCGGTGCCGATGACCTCGCCGTCTCGCGTGGCGGTGTCCGTCTCCGCGGCGCGGGTGGCCGGCGAGGCGCTCTCCAGGATCTTGGCGACGCCCCAGTCGAGGACGTACACCTCGCCGTGCGGGCCGAGCATGATGTTGTCCGGCTTGAGGTCGCGGTGGATGACGCCGTGCTCGTGCGCGTAGTGCACCGCCAGGCACACGGTCACGAACTTCACCAGCAGGCGGCGCAGCCCGTGCTCCGGCGGGCGCCCGAGGTCGGCGTCGCGGCGCGCCTCGTGGAAGATGCGCCCCAGCGTCACGCCACGCACGCGCTTCATGGTGAAGTAGGCGCGCCCGTCGGGGCCGGTGTCGATGTCGTAGACCGGCACGATGGCCGGGTGCTCGAGCAGCGCCTGCACCTTCGCCTCGCGCAGGAAGCGCGTGCGCGCACGGAGGGTGGCGCGCTTGCCGACCGAGAGCATGGTCTTGAGGGCCACCTCGCGCCCGAGCTTGGTGTCCAGGCTGCGGTGCACCTCGCCCATGCCGCCGCGCCCGAGCAGCTCCATCGCGGCGTAACGCGCCGCCGGGTCGTCCGGCTCGCGCCGCGAGGGCTGAGGCGCCGGGTCATCGCTCTCCAGCCCCGCCGGCGCGTAGTCGGAGTCGATGGTCGGCAGCCCGCCGGCATCGCCTTCATGGTCCGCGCCGTCTGGTGAGGGCAGAGTCGCCGTCTCCGGCCGCTCCCTGGCCCCGCCGCGACGCACCGTGGTCCGTTCGCCCTCGCCTCCGCCGTCGCCCTCGCGCGCCGTCTCCCGCTCGTCGCGTTTCATCGGCCAGCGCCCTCCCGTGCTCCCGATCCTCGCGGCCTTTCGCGGGGAACGGAATTGTTCGACTGTAAGGTTCGGTGCAGCGTCGTACGGAGCATCAGCGACGGCCCTCCCCCTTCGCGCGTCGCCGCACCGGCACGGCAGGCGCCCGCTCCAGCCCGAGCAGGGTGAGGACACCCTCGACGAGGTGCTCCTCCACGGTGGTCTCGGCGTCCGCGCCCCGCTGCCTGGCGGCGTCCCCGAAGGCCAGGTCGGCGAGCTCTCTCTCCGAGGAGATGGCGTAGCGCACCACCAGGAAGACAGAGCTCTGCAGCGCCAAGCGCAGCGCCGACGCCGTGCGCCCGGTGACCATGGCCAGCGCGCCGGAGACCATCTCCAGGAAGGGCAGCACCCGGCGTGCGCGCACGTCGGCGTCGACCTCACCCATCTCCACGATGGATCGCTGCAACAGACGGACCGCGTCGCGGTTCTGACGCGCGAAGCGCCACCCGTAGCGCACCGCGCGCTCCGCCACGGTGGCCGGCGAGCTCTGCGCCTCGGCGAAGGTCGAGGTGAGCTCGGCACCCAGCCCGGCAAGCTCGTCGAGCATGGACCCCATGCACGCCTCGTAGAGCCCCTCCTTGCTTCCGAAGTAGTGGTTGACCATGGCCAGGCTCACCCCGGCCCCGGCGGCGATGTCGCGCACCGAGGCCCCGGCGCGACCGGAGGCGGCGAAGCGCTGCCGCGCGCTCTCCAGGATGCGGCGGCGCGTGGCCTGCGCGTCGGCGTTCACCGGTCGGCCCATGCCCGGGAGCAAAAGGCCGGGTGGGCGCGACGTCAAGCTTGCAATCAAACGTTCGATTGATTATTCAGGACGTCCAGCCTGCGAGAGGATCCATGCAGCACGACGTGCAGCCGACACGCCCCGAGCCTCGCTCCCATACCCCCGTCGCCGCGGCGGTGGACAGCGGCTCCGCACTGCCGCCGATGAACCACTGGGTGTCCATGCCGCGCTTCGAGCTCGGCGAGCGGCTCACCGCGGAGCAGAACGAGTTCCTGGACACCTTCGGCTTCATCCGCTTCAAAGGCTTCGCCGACCAGGCGCTGGTGCGCTCCCTGGTCGAGGAGGTGGAGGAGATCGACCGGCGCCTGGTGCGCGAGGGCCGGACGGTGATCATGGGCGTGCCCCTCATGCTCGGCACGCGCCCTGACGGCACGCGCTACGTGCAGCGCATCCCCTTCGCCTCGACCTTCGGCGACCGGCTGCACCGCTTCCTGCAGGACCCGCGTTTGTCGGCCATCCTGCAGGTCGCCGGCGACGGCTACCGCATCGGCGAGCGCGAGCGCGACGGGCTGGTGGTCAACCACTTCCGCAACGAGCCGGACTCGGCCTACTCCAAGCTCGGCTGGCACACCGACAGCCTGCGGGACGTCTTCTACTTCGAGAAGCCGCGCCGCTATCTGAACGTCGGCTTCTACCTGGACGACTCGCCCATCTCCAAGGGCGGCGTGCGTCTCTTGCCGTGCTCGCAGAATCAGAACCTGTGGGGGATGCTCACCCGCAAGGCGCACTTCCTCGATCACCACGCCGACCCCGGCGAGTACGCCGTCGAGGCCGAGGCCGGCGACCTGACCATCCACGACGGGCGCATCTGGCACCGCGTGGCGCGGGCCACCGCCGAGGGGGACGCCAGCCAGCGCCGGGTGATGTACCTGCCGCTGATGAACGGGCCGGAGAAGCTCAAGACCGATCAGAGCCCGATGCCCTTCTACTTCCGCTTCCGGAAGCTCGCGGGTTACTGACGTGGCCGCCCGGTCCACGGCGGCGCTGGCGCTGCTGGCGTGCCTCGCGGCACCGGCCGTCGCCTCGGCGAGCGAGCCCTGGTCGGACGACGACCCGGCCACGCCGCCGGCGCGCTACCCGATCACCGACACCCTGGGGGTGCGCGGCGCCGCCGAGTATCGCGCCAACTGGCTGCTGGTGAACCCCATCTCGCTGAACACCGAGTCGCAGCGGCGCGCCTCCTGGATCGAGCACCGACTGCGGCTCGACGGGACCATCGACTACCAGGACACCGTGCGCATCACCGCCTCGGTCGACGCGCTCAACGGTGTCATCTGGGGAGACAACGGCACCCTGGGCCAGGGGCCGGCGCCGAACAGCGGCGCCAACGTCACCACCCGCAACCCGAACCTGACCACGCCGTGCGTGAGCTACACCGGCGAGGGGGACCCGCTGCAAGCCGAGAGCTACGGCTACGGCCTCTGCGCCGGCTCGCCCATCGAGGTGCGCCGCCTCTATGGCGACGTGGTGACGCCCATCGGCCTGTTGCGCATCGGCCGGCAGCCAATCACCGTCGGCACCAGCGTGCAGGCCTCCGACGGCGACGGTCGCACCAACCGCTTCGGCTTCTCGCGCGAGGGCAACAGCGTCGACCGGGTGCTCTTCGCCACCAAGCCGCTGGAGGCGCTCAACCCGCCCGGGCACCGCGACAAGAGCGACCAGCGCGGCCTGATCATGGTGCTGGCCTATGATCGCCTGGTCACCGACGCGGTCCGTCTCTTCGGCGACGACGTGCACCAGATCATCGTCAACCTCCGATTCCTGTCCCCGGACAACCGCTTCGCCAAGGACATGCTGCTCTCGACCTTCTGGGTGCACCGCTTCGACTGGCAGTACGAGACGCGCGTGCACGCCGTCGGCGCACGCGCGCAGGCGCGCTTCGGCAAGCTCTTCGCCGGGGTGGACGCGGCGGTGAACCTGGGCAGCACGCGCGAGGTCGCCGAGGCGTACCAGATCGTCAACAACGACCCCATCGTCGACCAGACGGTGCGGCAGCTCGGCGTCCGCGCGGCGGCGCGCTGGGACGAGCGCCTCTGGAGCGCCTACCTCGAGCTGGACTACGCCTCCGGCGACGGCGACCCGCAGGTGCGCACCCCGCTGACGCAGTTCGTCTTCGCCGAGGACGCCAACGTCGGCCTCCTGCTCTTCGAGCACGTCCTCGGCTTCCAGTCGGCGCGCGCCGCCGCGGCGGGCACCGAGATCCTGCGGCGCCTGGGCGGCGTCTCGTATCCCGTCGAGGCGGTGAACACCCGCGGCGCCTTCACCAACGCCTTCGCCATCTTCCCGCAGGTCGACTTCCGGCCCCACCCCAGCGTGCTGTTGCGCGGCGGCGTGCTCATGGCCTGGGCGCCCGAGCCGGTGGTCGACCCGCTGGCCTCGCTGCAGGCGCGCGATGGAGCGACCATCGACGACGACCTGGTGAACTTCGCCGGGGGCAAGCCGGGCACCTACTACGGCACCGAGCTCTGCGGGCGCGCGCAGTGGCGCTTCCTGGACCACTTCGCCGCCGACCTGGAGGGCGCGCTGCTCCTGCCGGGGGACGCGCTCGAGGACGAGAACCACGACGCGGTGAACAGCTTCCTGGTGCAGACCCGCACCACCTTCTTCTTTTGACCATGAAGCACATCCTCGCCCTGCCGCTGCTCGCCTCCGCCGCCCTCGCCGGCTGCGGCCACTACGATGCGCCGCCCTCGGCCACCCTGGTCGGCCTGCAGGAGGGCCTGCTGCCGGACTCCGCGGCGCCGCTGCTGCTTCAGTTCTCGGAGCCCGTCGACAAGGCCACTGCCCGGGTGAAGGTGGGGGCCTTCATCACCGACGGCGAGGGCAACCTCGGCGACGAGGACGACGACACCGGCACCACCTTCACGCCGGACTTCGTGCGACAGCCGGGTCTGGAGGACCAGGGCGGCACCTCGGCCTGGGTCGACGATCGCACCCTGCGCATCGAGATCGATTCGCTGCCCCCGGTGGGACAGAGCCGGGTGGTGGTCATCGAGAAGGACGTGGCCGACCTGGAGGGCAACGTCGCCGACGTGCGCCAGCGCATCCTCTTCGGCTACGAGTTCGCCTGCAAAGGCAAGCAGGGCTCCAAGATCTTCCCGGACGCGACCTACTTCTTCCTGGTCGACGTCGAGACGCCGATCGAGGCGCAGATCCAGATGTACGCCGTGGTCCGAAGCGACCCGAACGACGGGCGCTTCCTGGCGCAGTTCACCAACGCCGATCGCAACCGCGACCCCAACCGCTGCCCGACACCCTGCGCCGGGACCGAGGCCTGCCAGACCATCCCCGCGGTGCAGTGCGTGGCGCCGAGCACCAAGATGGGCCTGGTCGACGAGTACCCGGACTGGATCCCGAACGTGGTGCCGCCGGTCGGCTTCACCTTCACCGTCGGCGGTTGCGTGGAGGACCAGGAGGACGGGAGCGCGGCCTTCGCCAACCAGCCCACCGACGTGAAGATCGAGTCACCCCCGGTGACGGTCAAGGGCACCCGCCTGGCGGCGTCGTTCACCGTCGACGCCGAGGGCGTGGTGCGCGGCATCGGCACCATGCAGGGCGACGACGTGCTGCTCTTCGAATCGCCGAGCGGCCCCGGCGTGGGCAGCCTGACAGCGCGCATCCTCCCGGAGGCAGACGTCCCGCCGGACCTGCCTCAGCCGCCGCAGCTGGAGCCCGCGGAGACGCCGGACGGCGGGCTCTGATCGGTGCGCGCCCCGATCACTCGCAGGTCTCGGCCTGCGCAGTGAGGCAGGTCGCTGCGAAGCATTGCGCCGGGTAGGTGCAAGCCGCTCCGGTGACCACGTTCTGGCCGGGGCACGGCTCGCCCTCCGCGGCTTGCGCCGCGCACGTCCCGATGACGCTGCCGCCGCAGTACAGACCGGGCGCGCAGAGCGTCGGGGTGATGAACCCCTTGCCACACTCCTCGCCCTCCATGGCCGTGGCCCAGTCGGAGCACACTCCGCTCACGCACACCGATGTCTGCACGCAGCTGTCGTCGCCGGCGGCCGCCTGGCAGGGCTGGCCCTCGGCGATGCGCGGCGCACATTGCTCGCCGGCGCAGCGCAGATCGGCGAAGCAGTGGCTGCTGTTCCCGCAGGCATCGTCGACGGCGCCGAGCGCCGTGCACAGCCCACCTGCGCAGCGAAGCCCGGCCTGACAGCCGGTTCCATTGCCGCACCCCATGGCCGGACCGACGACGGTCGAGCACACGCCGCAGCCTGGCGGCGTGCTGTCGGTCGCACCAGCCACCAGACACTTGCCGCCGCTGCACTGCTCGTCGGCGAGGCAGACCGCGCCGTCGGCACGCTGGCCGGGGATGAAGCACTCCGGCACCTGGAGCTGACCGGCGGCGAAGCGCACCACGTCGCCGCACGCGGCCTGACCGATGTTCGTCGCCTCCACGCAGGCCGCAGCCTGGGCGGCGGTCATCTCCACGTCCTCGGCCGACCAGCGCTCGACGCACGCCGCCGCGTAGGCCGCCGCGCAATCCGGCCCGCCGAGCGTCACGAAGAGGACGGCGTGACAGGCATCGAGTCGCTGGCAGTACGCGACGGCGAGCGCCATGCACGCCGACTCGTAGCTCGGGGGGGCGCCTGCGTGGCCGCCCTCGTTGCCGGCGCCTCCATTGCCGGCGCCGCCGCCGGCGCCACTCGAACCGCCGCTCGCCGCGCCGGAGCTCGCCGGCCCCGGATCGCCTCCGCACTCGTCGCCGTCGCACGGTGACCAGCCGGTGTCGTGGAAGAGGTCACCGCAGGCGGCCGCCGTGATCCCGGCGGTCACCGCGATCGTGGCCATCAGGGCGCGCGACCGGATCGCCTGCCATCGCTGGAGCGCTGGCCCCCTCCGCATAGCGCGGAAGGTACATGCAGGCGCGCTTGCCGCACAGCCTGGCCAGCGGCGGACCGCGTGGTTCGCAGAGTGTCCACGGCGCACCCGCTCCCGCCCCGGCTTGACGCATCGCGCAGTCGAGCGGCCGGTGCGTGCTGGAGCAGGTCAGCGCGGCGCGCGTACGCCCGAGAGCGGCGCCACGCGCGCGTGCGCCGGCGCGTCGATGCCGAGCAGCGCGGCGATGGTCGCAGCGATGCGGCGCGCCGACTCCCGCTCGCGCACCTCGACGTGCTCCACGCCAGGGCCGGCGAGGATCACCGGCACCTCCGCGTCGTAAGACCACGGCGACCCGTGCGTGGTCCCGTGGCCGACCGGCACCTCCTCGTCGTAGATGGACAGCGGCGCGGACACGATGAACAGGTCGCCTGGACCGCCGGGTGGCACGGCGCGGCCCACCGCGCGCCGCAGCGGGTCGGCGTCGTCACGCCAGGCCTCCGCCGCGCGCGCGTCGAACGCCGCGGCTATGCCGGGAACGCGACGCAGCGCCCCCAGCGCCGCGTCGCGCGCCTCGGGGAAGCGCGCCTGCGCGCGCGCCTCGGCGGCGAGCTGGACGAAGGGCGGCGAGTAGCCGAGCACCCAGTCGCCTGCGCCGAGGATGCGGTCGAAGGCTTCGTCCACGGCGGTGACCAGCGACGCGCCGGAGTAGCGCACCGAGACGCGCCCCTCAGCGCGGCTGCGCTCGGGCATCGGCGCCACCCCGTGGTCGGCGGTGATCAGTAACGAGACGGGCGCGCGTCGTCCCAGCGCCTGGATCAGCCTGCCGAGCGCCACGTCGACGCGCATCAGGTTGTCGAGCGCTTCCCACGACTCGGGGCCGAAGGTATGTCCGACGAGATCGGTGGACGAGATGCTCAGCGCCAGCAGATCGGGCACCTCGTCCTGGCCGAAGCCCATGACCCGCGTGCCCTCGATGGCCAGGTCGACGAGCATCTCCGCGCTGGCCGGGCTGAGCTCGAAGAGCTCCAGCGCATGATCGCCGCGCAAGCGATGCGGGAAGGTCGCCCCGAAGCCGAGGTAGTCGCCCTCCCCCGCGCCGCCGTCCTCGCCCGCGTGGGCCAGCAGCAAGGCCGGGTCGCGCGGGGTCCAGTCGTCGAGCGCGAGCTCGATGGGGTGCGCGGCGCCCCACGCCGCGAGCCAGGGCGGCAAGGCGTCGGCGTAGTACGTGGACGTGGTGAAGCGCCCCGCGCGCTTGTCGAGCCAGATGGCCAGGTCGGCGTCCTTGCCGCCCGGGATGACCGCGCTGCGGTCCTTGACGGAGATCGACAGCGTCCTGGCCGCACCGCCTGTGCTCCGCTCGAGCGCGTCGACGACGCCCTCGGCGCGCAGGAGCGAAGGCGAGGCGAAGGCCTTGTCGTTGCCGAGCACGCCGTGCTCGCCGTCGTCGACGATCGAGGTGCGCCCGCGGCCGAGCAAGAAGCGCCGGTTCGAGCCCACCCCGCTCTCCGAGGGCGGCGCCCCGGTGAAGATGGTGGCGTGCCCCGGCGCGGTGAGGGTGGCGGCGTGCTCGTAGGCGACGCGGCGGTGCCAGGCGCCCCGAGCGATGGCGGAGCGGATGGCGCCATCGGCCGGCAGTTGCGGCAGGTGGCGCTCGAGCACCCACGAGCCCATCTGGTCGAGCACCACCACCGCCACCAACGGGGCGCGCACGGACGCGGCCCCGCCAGGGTCGAGCGGCGGGTGCGCGGGCGCGGCGCAGCCGGCGAGCGCACCGAGCGCCCCCGCGACCAGGCAGCGCGCCGCGCGCCTGATCACGGCGCGGCGTTGGCGGCGCCGGGCGTCGGCGCGTTGGGGACGAGCGCTCCCTCGCCGTCGGGGATGTGACCGAGCGTCTGACCCTCGGGGACGGCGTCCGGCCCGTACTCCGCCACGCCGACCTGAGCGTCGGTCGTGTCGAGGAGGAAGATCTTCTCGCCCTTGCCGGCGCTGATGCCCCAGCTCGCGTGGTAGCAAGTGGCCACCGCGCCCGCGAGGCAGTCGGTCTGCGGGCCGGGCGGCGCGGCGGCGAGATCGGCGACGACCACCAGGAAGGCGCCGGGGGCCAGCGTCTCGCCGTCCACGAAGCGCGTGGCCTCGGCGACCTTGGGAGTGCCGTCGTCGGCCGTGTCGCAGAGCCCGTAGCCGGTCAGGTCGAACGGCGCGGCCCCGGCGTTGTACAGCTCCACGAAGTCGTCGCCGGCGGCGCTGATCTCGTTGATCACCACGTCGAAGGTGGCCGGCTGGCCACCGGCGCCTCCGCTGCCTGCGCTGCCGGCGGCGCCGCACCGCCTCCGCTGCCCGGGCCGCTGCCGCCGCTCCCGGGACCTCCGGCGCCCGCGCCGGGACCGCTGCTGGTCCCGGCGCCGGCGCCGCTGCTGGCGGGGCCGGAGTCGTCGTCCTCCGTGCTCTCGGAGCAGGCGACGAGCAACGAGGCGATGAGACAGAGGCCGATGAAGCGCGGGATCGAGACGGTCATGACATTTCCTCCAGTGACGGCTCGCGCCGTCAGAACACCACCCGGCTGACGAGCCGGAAGTCCCAGAAGTCCGAGCCGGGCAGTGCGTCCTGCGCCAGCTCCGCCGGCAACGAGCGCGTCGTCGCCAGGAAGACCTCGAGCGGCACGGCGACGCGGTAGCCGACGGCCCCGGTGACCTGGATCACCTGGTCGTCGTCGGCGTCGGTGTCGCGCAGCCAGAGCGATCCGCGCACGCCGAGGAGCAGGCGCGGGTACGGCTCGGTGTGCACGAAGACATCGCCGAGCACGGAGCGCACGCCGCCCGCGTCCTCGACGCCCCAGGCGTAGGTGGCGGCCACGCCGGCGCGCAGCCAGTCGTCCTGCCAGAGGAGCGCGCCGGTGAGGCGATCGGCGCGCGCGCGGCCGGTGCCCGCGGAACCGGCGACGTACGAGGCGAAGACCGCCAGCGGCCTGGCGGCGCCGAGGGGCAGGGGGTGCACCTCGGCCGCCGCCTCCAGGTTCTTGCCGCGGTTCAGCTCGCGCCCGTTGTATCCCTCGCCGTTGTAGCCGCCGACGCCGACCCAGCCGTAGCGGCGCGGTAGCTCGGCGCGCACGGTGGCGCCGAGATCCGCCGGCGAGGCCAGGCCGGTGGCCTCCAGCGGCGTCTGGGCCACGGCGCGCATGCGGAAGGTGGCGTCGAGCTCGGGGACGGTGAGCGTGGGCACCACGCCGAACGATCCCGAGAGCCACGGCCAGGGGCGCCAGCCCGCGTAGGCCTCGCGCAGGCGCAGCACCAGGCTGTCGCCGGCGACGCCGATGAGCGCCCCCTCGGAGGCCGAGCGAACCGCCTCGACCACGATGCGCGCGCGCACCGTATCGTAGTCGGCGGTCAGCGCGCCGTGCGCGCGCGGCACCTCGAAGACGTGGAACCAGTCGCTGTCGCCGCGCGTGTCGGTGACGCGGAAGCCGTACTGGGCGACGACCTCGAGCCCGGCGCGCACCGCGAGCCCGGTGGTGCCGGCGGCGGTGGCTGCCCCCGCCTCGCCGATCGGCGCTGGCCGCACCAGCGCCGTCTCGCCCTGGGCGCCCCGCGCGGCGGCTGCTCCTGTGCGGCGACCGGACCCGGCGCCGCGGCGACGAGGACGACGGCCAGCGCCAGGCGAAGGGCGCCACGCCGTGCGCGCCGCGCGCTCATGGTCCCTCCGGGGCGAGAAACGGGGTCCCGAGGAGCGCCTGCAGATCGGGCGACGGCACGTCGCCGGGTTCGACCTCGACCCCGAGCAGCGGTCCGAGATCGGCGAGCGCCGCGCCGAAGCGCTCCCAGTCGGCCACGACCAGCGCCGCGTACCGCACGGAGAGCTCGGCCTGCTCCGCCGCGAACGCGGCGCCACCGGCCCCGATGCGCTCGGCGATGGCAGCCGCCGCGCCGGTGTCGCCGTCGCCCTCGAAGGGGCTGGCGTGCACGCGCGCCAGCAGCGCGCCGAGGCGCGTGGCCAGCGCGGTCAGGGCCTGCGGCGTCCCCTCGGCGTCCTCCATGCGATCGAGGCGCACCGTCTTGTGCGCCTCGGCCTCGCGGCGCACCTGCGCCGGCAGGCCCAGCCAGCGGGTGGTGCCCCAGAGCCGCTCACCGTCCGGCCGCGCCCATGCGCCGCGCGAGGTGGCGAGGACGCGCGCCTCCGGCGAGTCGGCGTGGACACCAGGCGGATAGAGGCCGGCGACGCCGGAGTCTGGCAGCTCCTTGATCTCCAGCACCACGTCGTCCTCGACCGCGTCGCTCTCGCCGCGCACCAGGATCAGCGCCCGCACGCGCGGCCAGCTGGCGACGCCGGATCCGAAGTCGCGCGCAGCGTCGACGAGGGTGAAGTAGGCCGGCTCCGGCGGCGCGAGCAGCGTCAGCCGGTAGTCCCGGAGCGCCTGCGGCAGCGCCTGCAGGGCCGCACCGGGGAGATCGGCGAGCCCGGCCGTCGGTTCGGCGTCGTCGAGCACGCCACGCCGCAGCCGCCGAGCGCCGGCCTCGACCTCGGTGAGCTCCTCCAGCTCCTCACGGCTCTCGAGATCCTCCTCGGCGCGATCGAAGAGGTCCTCGATGAAGGCGCCGCCGCCCGAGGCGTCGTAGCGCGGTCGCGCGCCGCCGCCGGCGAAGGCGGCGATCTCGGTGGCGTACGAGGCGGCGGCGCTGCGAGCGATCTCCCCCGCGGCGGCGCTGGCTGCGGCCGCGGCCTCGGCGTCGTCGGGGTTGGAGAGGCGCGCGGCGAGCGCCAGCCCGACGGTGAGCCGACGGACGTCGTTCAGGTACGGCGCGCGGTCGGCGGCGTCGAAATCGTTCGGCTCCAGCGCCAGGGTGCCGTCGCCGGCCTCCAGGGTGCCGAAGTTCTCCGGGTGCGGATCGCCGAGCGCCAGCGGGAGCGGGCCGTCCAGCGCGTAGGCCGAGCGCGCCGCGCCCTCGGTGTCGAGGCGCAGGTCGTGGAGCCACAGCGCCAGCGAGCCGCGGAAGAACGAGTACGGGTCGCCGGCCATGCGCTGGTACTTGCCGGCGCACAGCTCCGGCCGCGTACGGATGAGCGCCTCGTCGGCCCCGGCGAGGACGTTGACCAGCTCGGCCGTGCGCGCGTCCTCGCCGCCGTCGCAGCCCGCGACGAGGGCGGCGAAACCCGAGACCAGCAACACGCACGCACGCATTCGCAGCGGCGCTACCGAGGTGGCGAGGCCGGCTCAACGACGAAGCGCCGCGCCATCCAGGCGTGGCGAGGCTGTCACCTGGCCGCAACCGGCGCGGCGGGCGCGGCGAGCACCTCGGCCAGCACCTCACCGCACTCCTCGCACGCCTCCTGGGTACGACCGAGCAGCGACAGCACCGTCGGCGCCACGTCGCGGAGGTGCCGCCGTTTGGCGGTAGCAACCGCGCCGATATTGGCCACGCCGGCCCCTCGCGCCATGAGCCACACATCCGCTGACGCCTTGCCGCCGTGGTCGGCGAAGCCGTCGTCGCGCCCGTGGTCGGTGGTCACCACCAGCGCGGCGCGCTCGCCGTAGCCGGGCATCTCGGCGAGATGGGCGGCGATCTCTCCGATCACCGCGTCGGCCGCGCGCAGCGCGTCGAGGTAGCCGCGGTAGTCGTTGCGGTGCCCCCACTCGTCGGTGTCGCCGAGCGCGAGCCAGAGGAAGCGCGGGCGGTGCTCGACGAGATGGGCGAGCGCGCGCCGGGCGGTGATGCGGTCCGGGCGGTATCCGCCGTTGCCCGGGTGCGGCAGCGGCTCGTCGCCCGAGTCACGACCGGCGTGAAGCGCCAGGGTGCCCGGGTCCGGGAAGACCGCCGCGATGCGCTCCCACGAGGCGAACACCGCGGCCGTGCCGGGCGCATCGCCGCGCAGCTCCTCCGCCACGGTCCAGCCGATGATCGGCTGGCAGTCGTTCGACCAGCACGTCGAGCGTGCGCCGGTCATCAGCTCGACGTAGGCCGGCAGGCTGACGTAGCGCGGGCCGAGCGCGCCGATGCCCGCGCCTCGCCCCGGCGCGCCGAGCACCACGCCTCCGTCGAAGAAGAGGCGCCGCACGTTGGGCATCAGCGTGGCCGCCGGGACGACGGCCGCGCGCGGCATGCCGTCGCGCGCGGCGAGCTGTGCGTCGACGCCCTGGAAGACCTCCTGCCACCGAACGCCGTCCAGGGTGACCAGCACCACCGCGTCCGCTGGCGCGTCGGTCGACCCGGCGACCAGATCGTTCTGCCGTTGCAACGCCGGAGGTGAAGCCTGCGCCATCGCCACAGCGCCGGACGCCGGCCGACCGTCCTGCGGTCGATGCGTCGGTGACGCGCAGCTGGAGAACAACGCCACCGCCGCCCAGAGGGCGGCCGCGTCGAGCCATTGCATGTCCGCTCCTGACGCGAGCGCTACGGCCCGGCGGACCCGCCGCCGAGCCGGAGCTCGCGAGGATGCAACATGGACCCTGCAAGCCGCCACGGCATGGCAGAGCCGTAGCGTTTCTATGGCGTTGGCGGCCGTTCCTCCACAGGCTGCGAACAGGGTGTGAAGCCACTGGACGCAGCCGTGGCCGTGGTGTCATGCGGCCGTCGCGGACTGCCCTTCAGCAATCGGTCGCAGCGGGCGCAGCAGCGGGCGTGGTCGCCGCGACCCTCGAAGAGGGTCACCGCCCCGCAGTCCGGGCATACCAGCGCGAAGTCGTCGTGCATCGATGTCTCCCTCGTCCGCGGCGCGATGGCGCCGTCCGCGACGAGCGGGATCCTGGCGCGCCACGTCCACGAGCGTGCGGCAGCGAGGCGACAACGCGGTGCGCTCACGGCGCGAGATCGTCGAGCACAGCGGCCAGGTCCGCGACCGCGTCCTCCGCCGCCGCCCGGCTCGGCGCGAAGGCGGCGCTGTCGTCCCAGCCGGACCCGAAGCACCACGCGCAGGTGTACTCCGACCCCGAGGCGCAGGTCTGGAAGCACTCGCCGCGCACTGTCGGATACTGGGCCTCGAAGCCGACCGCTCCGTCACGCAGCAGCCAGGAGAGGCGCAAGCGACCGGTGCTCTGCAGGATGGCCGACCCCGTCGCGCTCCCGGCATCGAAGCCGGCCGCCTCGGAGGCAGCGATCAGCGTCTCGCCGATGGACCGGTCGGGGTGCACGTCCTTGGCCAGCGCCTCCACCTCGGCCAGCGTGCGCCACGCAACCTGCACGCCGGAGACGCCCACCTGCCAGGCGTTGTTCGGGTTCGGGCACACGTCGGTGGGGCCGATGCGCGTGTCCGGCGGGTAGTGGCAGTTGGAGTACGACAGGGCGTCGTCGAGGCGCAGGATGCCCTCCTTCAGCGACCACCAGAGCACGTGCGCGGCCTTGTCGATGCGCTGGTCGCGCGTGCCGCGCAGCGCCGGCACCACCTCGGCGGCCACGTGCCGCACCCAGTGCTCCTGCGTGGCGTCGAGGACGGTGCCGCGCACGGAGATGGGGCCGGTGCTGCCTCCGGTCAACGACGACGCACCGCCGGGGTCGTCATCGCACTTCGGCATGCCGGGTATCCAGCTGGTGTGTCCCGTCCACACGTAGCGGTCGGCGATGAAGCCGCCCTTGCCGACGGCGAAGTCCCACACCGGGTTGCCCTTCACCGGATCACCCGCTTGCTGGCAGCCGATGGTCACCTGGGCGCCGTCGGCGAGGTGGCCGACGATGTCGGACTGGAGGCTGGGCTCCGCGCGCACGTTCAGCCCATCGGCGCCGGTGCCGAAGACCGTGCCGGGCGCCTGCACGCCGTAGGTGGCGGCCACCGGGACCCCGTCACCGCCGACCCCGGGATCGTCGGGGCGCGCGCTGCACGCGGCGAGCGCGCTGCACACGGCGAGCGCGGCGAGCGCGGCGAGCGCGGCGACCCACGGAGCGAGGCGCCGCCGCCTCACTTGTCACCTCCCGCCGGCAGCTTGCAGACCGAGGCCTCGCCGCAGCCCGCCGAATCGTCCGGGCAATCGGCGTCTGCCATGCACACCTGGGTGCAGCGCTTGCCCTTCTTGCCGAACTTGTGGCACGTCGCGCTGGCGCACTCGGCGTCGGCAGCGCACTTGGCGGCGAACGGCTTGGCGCCACCGCCACCGCCATCGCCGCCGCCTGCCGCGCCGCCCCCGCTCCCCGTCACCGCGGCCGATCCGCCGCCGCCGCCGGCGCCGCTCGAACCGGCGCTGGAGGTGGCGGTGGGCCCGAGGCCCGGGTCGCCGCCGGCGCCGGCGGTGGCGCCGCCGGACGTGTCGTCATCGTCCGAGCCGCTCCCCTCGAACCCGCCTGTCGACGCCGGCGCGGGGTCGTCGCCGCAGCCAACCGCCACCAGGAGCAGGGTCACCGCCAACCATCGCTCTGCCAGTCTGTGCTCACGCATGGGCTCCTCCTTCAGTTGGGCACGGGCTCGTTGCACCCGAACACGATGTCCACGTCGGTCACCTGGCACGTCTGCAGCGCGCCGCAGGCTCCGCCGTGGAAGGTGACGGTGTTGGTGGCGGCGTCGTAGTCCCAGCCGTCCACCGGGTCGTTCGGCACGCCGGTCTGGTCGTCGAAGAAGACGTAGAGCTCGCCAGGATCCGGCGGCACGCTCTGCAGGGGGAAGCTGCAGCCCACCGCCTTCTGCGCGATGCAGGCGAAGATGTCCTGCAGGCCCACGCCGTCCTGCGCGTGGTAGTACGGCGTGGCCGCGCTGGGGTCGGTGTTGGGGACACCGCCCGCCTCGGCGAAGGCGGTGAGCATCGCCTCGTCGAGGGAGCCCGAGCCGGGCTTGGCGAAGGCGACGACGAACGTCGGCACGTCCTTGTCGTCGTGCAGGAGCTGGATGGTCTGCAGCGTCCCGGCGTCCGCGCCGTGTTCTTGGCACTTGGCCTGCTTCCCGTCGCTGACCAGCATCAGGAAGCTGCGCCGGTCCGGGTCCTGGAGGCCGCCCTTGGTCGCTGCCTGCCACACCGCGGCGTCGATCGGCGTGCTGCACGGGCCGGCCTCGGGGTTCAGGGGGTGGCCCTGGCCGAGGCTGTCGTGGAGCAGCTGATCGATGGTGCCCTCGGTGCCGTCGCCGATCGGGACCAGGATGTCGTCGCCTTGCTCGCAGCCGGGTGTGATGTCCTTCTTCTCCGCCTCGGTGTCCGGGAAGAGGCTGAGCCCGAAGCGGATCTTGCCCGCCTGGTCGGCGACCAGCCCGCGCATGGCATCGACGGCCAGCTGCCACTTGCTCTCGATGCCGATGAGCTGCTTCATCGAGCACGATCGATCGACGACCATGAGCAGGTTCGGGGGCTGGGGATCGGCCTTCAGCTCCTCGCCGCCGCAGTCACCGCCTGGCTCGCACAGGCCCGTGTCCTGGTTGCAGACGGAGCCCGCGGGGCACTCCGAGCTGTCCCCGCAGCTCGTCGGTGGAACGCAGGCTCCGTCCGGTCCGCAGACCTCGGGCGGCGTGCAAGCCGGGTCGCAACTGGAGAGGCCCCCGCTGTCACCGCTCCCGGCGCTGCCCGCCTTGCCCGATCCGTTCTCCGATTCGTCGTCTCCGTCACCGCCGATCCGATCGCCCGTGCCCGCTCAGGCGTGGCCGAGCCCCACCGCCACCGCCGCAGCGCACCGCGGCCCCGCCGCCATCGCCCGTCGCCCGAAGGAATCAGGTTGCATGCGCGACCTCCGCCGCACGACAGAGCAACCGATGTGCCTCGCGTCGGGCCCCCGCTGCGGCGGCTTTGCCAGGAGCCGCGGGTGGCGGCGTGGCGCCAGGGGTGGGCGCGGATCCCCCGGCCCGTGGCCGCGCCAGCGCTCAGCCGGCCGGCGGCGGCGGGAAAGAGGCCGTCGGCTGCGGATCGGGCTGGCAGGCGTCGGTCGATTCGCCGGCGGTGCACCGGTTCGTGTCCGGCACCGCGAAGGCTGCCTCACCGACCTGGACGATGCCAGTGCCGCAGTGCTCGAAGGCGTTCTGCGCGATGGTCACCACGGCGTCCCCGTCGAACACCGACAGGCCGGCGCGATCGGCACCGATGACGCGCGTGTGGGACATGGACAGCGTGCTGCCACCGATGACCGCGAAGCCATCGCCCGGCGGCTTATCGGCGCCAGAGCCGCCGGCGCCAGCATGGACGCGCTCGACACGCACGCGTTCGACGGTGACGTCGCTGTCCGCGAGGCGGACCGCCACATCCCGCGCCCCGCCGAGGTAGCTGTCGAGCAGCGCCGCCCCGGCCACGCCGGCCAGATCCAGCCCCCGCGCCTGGGCCAGCATGAAGGTGGTGTCCTGGATGGTGACCGGTCCAGCCGCGCGGAGCCGCAGCGCACCGAGCGCGCCGGTGGCGACGTCGAAGAAGGCACGCTCGATGGTCACCATGGAAGCGCCGGCGATGTCCGCAACCCACCTACCGGCGGGCGCCCGGAGCAAGCTGTCCGCCGCCGCCAGGGTGACATCGGCCGCGTGGAGGCCACCGCCGAGCGCCGCGTGATCGATGCCCAGCGCCAGCGGCACGTCGGCGGTCCCGGACGCCTCGACCATCCCCTCGACCCGCGTGCTCTGGAGATCGAGCGAGAGCGCGCCCGCGGCGTCGATCGATCCGGCCACGTGGCTGCCGGTGATGGTCACGCGCGCCCCCGGTGAGATGGTCACGTCGCCGCTCCCGGCGCCGCCGAGCCGGACCGCATCGACGGTCACCGCGGCGCCGCTATCGACGTCGAGCGCGTCGAGGGTCAGCGAGCGCAGCGTGGCGCCGGTGACGCCGGGCCCGATGGTCACGCTGCCCTCCAGGCGCACGTCGCCCGGGCACTTGCCGCGCAGCTCGATTCCGTTGGTCACCAGCGAGACGGCGTACGTCTTGCCATTGGCGTCGTCGGCCGGGCGCCGCATCAGGAAGAGCGTCGCGTTGGGCTTGTCCTTCATGGCATCGGCCACGTTCCGGTAGGGCTTTTCGTAGCTGCCGTTCGGCTCGTAGTTCTTTCCGCCGTGACCCTTGCGCACCCAGACGCGGTTCGGCAGCGCGTCGTCCCTGGCCCGCCACTCGTCATCGCTGATGCAGACGGAGAGGTCCAGGCAGCCACCGGGCACGGCTACGTCGCCCTCGGCGCAGGCCGGCGCTGGCAAGGTGCACACGCCGCCCTTGACCGCGTCGGGCACGAACTCGCCGCAGTCGCTCACGCCCGCGTTCTCGCAGGCCTCGTCCTCCTCGCACCCCGACGGGCTGCAGGTCGGAGCCGGCGCCTCGCTCGACCAGGTGGCGACCGCCGGGTCGCCGCGCAACGTGCACGCGCCGCCGGCGTCGAGGCACGCCTGGCCCTGGCAGTCCTGGCCGCCGCAATCGTCGCACAAGTGGAGGGCCAGCGTTTGCACCTGGTCGCGGGCGATGCGCACCGAGCGGGTCTGCAGGGCGACCACCAGGTCGTCGCGGTATCCGCGCGCAGTGAAAGCGAACGTCTCGCCGTCCATCTCGTCGGTCGCCAGGAACTCGCGCGCGAAGACCCAGGCCGCGTCGGGCTCGATGTCCGGCGCCGGCGGTCTCGAGCCGCGCGGACCGCTGGCTTCGATTGAGACGAAGTCGAGGTCGGCGATGTCGGTGGCCACCGTGACCACCACGCTGGTCCGCCCGCCGCAGCTCTGGCAGAGGGCCACGGCAGAGCACGCCGCCAGCGCACCGCCGATCCAACGACCTACCCGCACCAGCCTGGCCACGATGGGATCGTACCTTGGCGGAGGCCCTGCGGAGCCGGCCACCTCGCCGGCAGAGCGGCCCACGCGCCCCGTCATTGCGACTGGCACTGCAACGGGTGTGCCTCCGACGGCCCCCCAGGAGCGCGAGTGGCAGGGAGCCGCCAGGGTGGATCGCCCGACCTCCGGCGCCGGTCAGCCCTCGCCGCGCAACCCGTGGCGCTCGAGGAGGTCGCGCAGGCTCTGGCGCTCGATCCCCGCCAGGGCGGCGGCGCGCGAGATGTTGGTGCCGGCCCGCGCCAGCAGCTTGGCCAGGTAGGCGCGCTCGAATTCGTCGACCACCGTGCGCTTGGCAGCCTTGAAAGGCTCGAGGACCTCCCCGCCGGCGTCGGCGGGCGCCGGGGTATCGCCGTGCTTCGACCGCTCCGCCATCGACGCGGCGCGCGCCAGCGATCCCTTGCGGCCGGAGGCGAGCATGCGGTCCATCACCACGTCGTCCATCGTCACCACGGCGCCCTCGGCGAGCAGGGCCAGGCGCTCGACGACGCCGCGCAGCTCGCGCACATTCCCGGCGAAGGGGCGGGCCACCAGCGCGTCGAGCGCGTCGGCGTCGATGCTGCGCGCGGCGCGCACCGACGGCGGCAAGGAGGCCAGGAAGTGCTGCGCCAGCGGGCGGAGATCCTCGGGGCGCTCGGCGAGCGACGGCAGACGCACCCGGGCCTGGGCCAGGCGGTAGTAGAGGTCCTCGCGGAAGGTGCCGGCGTTGATCATCGCCCGCAGGTCGCGGAAGCTGGCGCTCACCAGTCGGATGTCGACATCGCGGGGTTGCGTCATGCCCACCGGCACCACCTGGCGCCGCTCGAGGACGCGCAGCAGCTTCGGCTGCAGCGCTGGCGGCAGCTCGCCGATCTCGTCGAGGAAGAGCGTGCCGCCGTGCGCGGCCTGCACCAGGCCGATGCGCGTCTCGTCGGCGCCGGTGAAGGCGCCCCGCTGGTGGCCGAAGAGCACGCTCTCGGCGAGCTCGGGCGGGATCGAGGTGCAATCGAGGACCACGAACGGCTCGGCGGCGCGGCCGCTGGCGTCGTGCAATCCGCGCGCAGCCAGCTCCTTGCCGGTACCCGTCTCCCCTTCCAGGAGCACCGAGAGGTCGGTGACCGCGAGGCGCGCGAGCTGCGCGTAGACCTGGCGCATCGGCGTCGACCAGCCGACCAGCTCGCCGAACGAGGCCTCGGCAGCGGCCTCGGTGACCAGCTCGCCCTCTGCGTCGAGGCGCAAGGTGGTGGCGCCGAGCGTCACCTCGCCGCCGAAGGGGACGCGCGCCTGGCGCAGCACCACCCCGCCGACGCGGGTGCCGTTGTGGCTGCCGAGGTCGGCGAGCTCGACGCCCTCCGGCCCGGGCTCGAGCTCGAGGTGGAACTGCGAGACGGTCGGATCGGAGAGGCGCACCGCGGCGCCCTCGGCGCGGCCGACGAGGACCACCGGCTCGGTGGCGGTGACGCGCAGCCCGCGGTCGGGCCCGGAGGTGACGGTGACCGCGAGCGCTGGCACCCGGGCCGCGCGCTGGCGCGGCACCATGACCGTCAGCGTGCGGGTGCCGGCGCCGCTCACCGGCTCGCTCCCGCGCCCGGGGCCGGCGCGCACCGCGCGACCAGCGCGGCGACGATCGGCGCCACACGCGCGCCGCCGACCAGCTCGGCGGCGATGCGCTCCAGCTCGACGGCGACGTCGCGGGCGTGGGCCGGGCGCGTGGTCGGGAACTTGGAGAGGAGGCGCAGGACCAGCGCGTCGAGCGCGGCCAGCGCCGCGTCCGAGACCTCGAGGTGGGAGGACATCGGATCGACCGTTTGCACGGCCCGTGCCTGGGCCCGCCGCGCATCCGCCGGCGGCGGCGCCGGATCCTGGCGGATGGCGCGCGCGGTGAGGTCGTCCTGCTGGCGGTCCCAGAGCGGGCGGCCCACCAGCATCTCCCAGAGCACCGTGCCGAGCGAGAAGAGGTCGGAGCGCGCATCGAGCGGGGCCCCGACCAGCTGCTCGGGCGCGAAGTACGCCACCTTGCCGCGACCGAGGCCGGAGCGCGTCTCCAGCAGGCGGCTCCTCGCCTTGGCGATGCCGAAGTCGAGGACCTTCACCTCGCCGTCACGCGTCACGAAGACGTTGTGCGGCGAGACATCGCGGTGCACGACGCCGAGCGGCGCGCCGGCCTCGTCGCGGAGCTCGTGCGCGTGCCCCAGGCCACGGGCGGCGCCGGCGGCGATGGCGCAGGCGATCACGGGCGACAGGGCCCGCGCGCGGCGTCGAGCAGCGCGCGCACGTCGAGCCCGTCGAGGAACTCCATCACCAGCACCGGCACCCCGTGATCGCTGCCGGTCCAGAGCACGCGCACCACGTTGGGGTGGTCGAGCCGCGAGGCCAGCGCCGCCTCGTGCGCGAAGAGCTCCACGAACTCCTCGGAGTCGGCCAGCTCCTCGAGCACGCGCTTCTCCACCACCAGGCGGCCGGCGTCGTCGCCGCCCACCTGACAGCACAGGCTGAGCTCCGCCATTCCGCCCACGGCGAGCCGCTCGATGCGCCGGTAGCGCAGCACAGCGGCATGGTACCCGACGCGAACTGGCCGAGTGCGCCGCGCGACTCCGCTATCGTCGGGGAGCGGCGCGGCGCCGCGACCGATGACGCGGCACCCATGCTGAAGCCCGGCGACGTCCTGCGCGGCTACCGCATCCTGGCGCGTATCCGCTCCGGAGGCATGGCCACGCTCTACCTGGCGCAGCGCCAGGGTGCGCTGGGGGTCGCGCGGCCGGTGGCCATCAAGGTCATCCACCCGCACCTCGCCGAGGACCCAACCTTCGTGCGCATGTTCGTGGACGAGGCGCTGCTGGCCAGCCGCGTCGCCGACCCGCACGTGGTGCACGTCGACGAGCTGGTCGAGGACCGCGGAACCCTGTTCCTGGTCATGGAGTACGTGGAGGGCGCGTCCCTGTCGCAGCTGCTCTCCGCGCTCGGCAAGCGGCAGCGCCGGCCGAGCCCGGAGCTGGCGGTGCACATCGCCTGCGAAGCCGCCGCGGGCCTGCACGCGGCGCACGAGGCGCGCGCCGACGGCGGCGAGCCCCTGGGGATCGTGCACCGCGACGTCTCCCCGCAGAACATCCTCGTCGGCGTGCGCGGGCACGTGAAGATCATCGACTTCGGCATCGCCCAGGCGCGCAGCAAGGCGCGCACCACCACCATCGGCTCGCTGCGCGGCAAGCTGGCCTACATGGCCCCGGAGCAGGCCTTCGGTCGCACCCTCGATCGCCGCGCCGACATCTACGCGCTGGGCATCGTCCTCTGGGAGATGCTCACCATGCAGCGCCTCTTCCGCTCCGACAACGAGTTCGCGCTCCTCGAGCTGGTGCGCGCGCCCGAGGTGGCGCCGCCGCGCACGCTGGTCGGCGAGATCCCCGCCGCGCTCGACGCCGCCGTGATGCGGGCCCTGGCGCCGCGACCGGAGGATCGACCGGCGACCGCGCTCGAGCTGCGGCGCATGCTCACCGACGCGCTCCCCGAGGTGGCGCGCGTCGAGGCGGAGGACCTGGCGGCGCTGCTCCGCGATCTCGGTGCAGACGCGAACCGCAACGCCGGGGCGGGCAGCCGCGGCCTGGAGGCGGCGCCGACGGCGTCGCGCCGCACACCGGCCGAGACGCTGGAGACGCTGACCCGCGAGGCGCCCGGTGCCGCGTACGCGCTCGAGGAGGATGGCCCGGGCGATCTCGGCATCGCGGGACGGGGCGCGCTGCCCGACCCGACGCACACCGACGCGCGCGCCACGGTGGAGGACCTGCCCTTCCGGCAACCCCGGCGCGCGCGCCCCTGGCTCGCGGGCGCAGCGATCGCCGCAGCGGCCGGCGTGCGGTGGATGGCCGTCCCCCCCGCGCGCCAGCCTCCCGCCGAGGCCGAGACGACGGACCCGCCGCGGCCAGCGCTGCCGCCCGCGCCGCGCCCGTCCCCCCGAGCCCGCCTGCTCCGGCGCCGGCTGTGCGCGACGGCGGGGACGACGCGGCGACAGCAACGGCGACGGCAGGGGCGACAGCGACGGCGACGGTGACCACACCGGGGCGACCGCTTCGCGGCCCGACGCCCCCCGCGCCACCGGCGCCGGCGGGACCGCGTGCCGCCGACGGACGTCGCCCGCCTTCCCCTGCCTTGCCGCCCGGCCCCGCGGTCATCGACGCTGGCGGCGTCCCGCTCGTCGATCGCCTCGACCCACGCTGAGCGTCGCCGGCCGGCGTTGCGGTGCTCAGCGCAGGTTCTCGCAGCTCGGCGCTTCGCACGACTCGGGGCTGCAAGCGCCGGTCGCGCACACGGCGGCGATGGTGCCGCCGGTGACCACCACCCCGACCGTGGCCCAGAACCACGGCGACGCGAAGAGCGAGCGCGAACGCTCCGCCTCGGCCGGCGGCGGGGCGCGCAGGGAGATGCGCGCGTCTCACCCTGGCGCAGGGCGACCTTGCTGCGCGCGCGCGTCACCCCGTCGCGCTCCAGGAGCAAGGTGTGCGCGCCGGGATCGACGGGGACGTCGCCGCCGAGCTCGGCGGTGATCAGCGCGCGGCCGTCGAGTAGCACGCGGTCGCCGGGGCCACGGCGGTCGACGCTGATACGCAGGCGGGCCACGCGCAGCTCGGCGGCGGCCAGCGCCGTGCGCGCCACGCCACGCAGGCCATCGGAGAGCCCGGGGGTGCGCAGCAGGCGCCGGTAGCTCTCGGTGGCGGCGACGAGCCTGCCGGTCTGCGCCTCGGCCCCGGCCACGTTGAGCAGCGTCGCCGGCTGCGGCGAGAGCGCGTGCGCGCGCCGGAACGCGACCAGCGCCTCCTCCCAGCGGTTCTGCTCGGCGAACGCCACGCCGGTGGCCAGCTCGGTGCGCGCGTCCTCGTTCGGGCCGTCGGCGATGACCTCCGGCGAGACGGCGCTCCCCAGCAGCAGCGCCGCCACCGCCAGCGCCCTCCGCCAGGCGCGCGCGCGTCTACGCTCGGTGACGGCCGATGGGATCATCGCGCTCGAGACTAGCCGAGCGCCGCGCACCTCGGCGCGGGGCTCATCGGGACCGGGGCGAACGATCCGGCATGGCGGCCCGCCGCCACCCTCTGGCCGCACACGGCACCGCGAATCGCGGCCGCGCGAGGGACGGCACTCGCCT
>JBBJMR010000309.1:0-10308 GCA_037720395.1 Polyangiaceae bacterium | reverse complement strand
CTCCACCGCTGCTTGCGCGCGGGCATCGCCGCCGCGCTCCTCGTCGCCACCGCGAGCGCGCCGTCCGGCGCACGCGCCCAGACCACCCCCGACGCCACCACCGCCGCGCTGGCGGTGTTCCGGCGCGCGCAGGAGCTGGTCGCGCAGCAGAAGTTCGCCGAGGCCTGCCCGCTCTTCGAGGAGGTGGTGCGCATCGAGCCGCGGGCCATCGGTGCGCGGCTGCAGCTCGCCGACTGCTACGAGCGCATCGGTCGTGTCGCCAGCGCCTGGACCGCCTACTCCGTGGCCGGCGACGCGGCCGCTGCCGAGAACCAGACCGAGCGCGTCCGCCTGGCGCGGGAGAAGGTGGAGGCGCTGCGGCCCAGGGTCCCCGAGCTGACCATCTCCGTCGGCGCCGAGGCGCAGACCGTCGTCGCCCTGGAGGTCAAGCGCAACGGGGTCCTGGTCGGCAGCGCGCAGTGGGGGATGCCCATGCCGGTGGACCCCGGAGCGCACATCGTCTCCGCCTCCGGCGCGGGGCGGAAGCCGTGGACGATGACCATCCGCCTGGAGGCCGGCGAGAAGGGCACCCTCGAGGTGCCGGGCCTCGCCGAGGAGCCGAACGCGCCGGGCGCGCCGGGCAACGGTGCAGCCGGCTCGGCGCGCGCCGACGTGACGGCGGCGACCGGCGACGCACCGCTGTGGCCCTGGATGGTGGGCGGCGCGGGCGTGGCGCTGGCGGGCGCAGCCGCCATCTTCGCCATCGATGGCGCGACCACCAGCTGCACCGAGGACAGCGTCGGGAAGTGCGACGGCGACGTCTACCTGCAACCGGAGATCGACGAGCTCAACGAGCGACGCCAGCGCGACCTGGTGCTGACCGCGGCGCTGGGGGGCACCGCGGTGGTGGCCTTGGCCGTCGCCGCCATCGGCCTGGCCAGCGGCGGACCTTCACCGAAGCCGGACCACGCGGCGCTGGCGCCGACGCCGTGGGTCGGCCCGCGGGGCGCGGGTCTCGGCCTGCGCGGAGCGTTCTGATGCGCGCCGCCTCGAGGACGCGCACCGCCTTTGCAGCGGGCGCGCTGCTGCTCGGCGTCACCGGCTGCGGTGACCTGGAGCTCGGCGAGCCGGGCGACGGGGTAGGCAGCGGCGGCGCGGGCGGGGCGCCGGGAGCGGTGTGACCGGCGGCGACGGCGGCGCGCCGACCGGGGCAGCGGTGCCGGGGCCAGCGGCACGGGCGGCGCAGCGGGGGCCAGGGCGGCGCAGGCGGCGGTGTGCCCTGCACGCTCGGCGATCAGCGCTGCGGTGGAGCGCACGGCAACGAGCTGCAGGCGTGCGACGCCGTGGGCGCCTGGACCACGTCCGAGCTGTGCGCCTCGGTGTGCAGCGACGGCGCCTGCGTCACCCCGCCGAGCTGCGCCGAGTCCCCGACGTGCGGCGAGAACCAGAGCTGCTGCGCCTCGTACCTGGTGGAGGGCGGCACCTTCAAGCAGGTCTACGACGACGTGAACAAAACGGACGACAGCTTCTCGGCGACGGTCAGCCCGTTCCTGCTCGACCGCTACGAGGTCTCGGTGGCGCGCTTCCGCCGCTGGGTCGCCGTCTATGACGAGGCGGGCGCCAAGCCTGCGGCCGGAAGTGGAAGGAACCCGAACAACCCCGAGGACACGGGGTGGTTCGGCAACTACGCCACGCTCCTGGCGCCGACCGCCGTCGATCTGGACGCCGCGCTTGCCGAGTGCAGCGGCACCCCCTGGACCAGCGCGCCGGGCGCGAACGAGCTCAAGCCCATGAGCTGCGTCGACTGGTTCACGGCCCAGGCGTTCTGCATCTGGGATGGCGGCCGCTTGCCCACGGCGGCGGAGTGGAACTACGCCGCCGCCGGTGGGGCCGAGCAGCGCGTCTATCCGTGGTCGGTGCCGAGCGGAGACACCACCATCTCCTCCTCCTACGCCGTGTACTACCCGCCCGGCCTCATGGCCGACGTCGGGAGCATCGTTGGACAGGGCGATGGCCGATGGGGACACATCGACCTCACCGGCAACGTCTGGGAGTGGGTGCAGGATTTCTGGGCCGAGGAGCCTCCGACCACCGACTGTCAGAACTGCGCGAACCTCACCACCGGGCCGAACCGCGCCTACCGCGGGGGCGGCTACCTGACGGTCGTAGGCGACCTGTTCGTCGCCTACGACGACGACGGCGCCGTGCCGAACGCAGAGAACAAATCGCTCGGCTTCCGCTGCGCGCGCACGCCGTGAGCGCACTGGCGACGCTCCGGCGGCTCCCGGAGAGCTAGCCGGACGGCTGGCCGGTGATCGGATCGCGGCCGAGGGCGATGCGACCGGTGAAGAGGTGCTGCCGCTTCTCCGGGAGCGCGTGGTACGGCGCGGCGTAGACGTCTCGCATCATCCGCTCCAGCGGGCAGCTGCGGAAGAAGCCCGCGCCGCCGCTCATCTCCATGGCCTTGTGCACCGTGGCCATGGCCGCCTCGGCGAACAGCGTCTTGGCGACCAGCGCCGCGTTCGCCCGGGCGAGCTCCGGGGTGAAGGCGTACTCCGCGGCGTTGTCGATCATGCTCGTCCAGGCGAGGCGCGTCTGCGCCAGCAGGTTCTCCAGCTCACCGGCCAGATAGGGCATGTGCGGCAGGTCGGCGCTCTTCTGCGCCCGGGCCAGGGCCACGGTGCGCGCCTCCTCCGCGATCCCCATGTACGGCGACATGTAGATCGGCGCCGCCACGGTGAGGACCACGCTCCACGCCGGATGCCATGGGCCCCGCGGTCGACGCAGGCTGATGGCCTGCTCGGGCACGAACACACCGTCCATGACGACGGTGTTCGAGCCGGTGCCGCGCATGCCCAGCGTGTTCCAGTCGCTGAGGAAGGTCAGCCCCTCGGCGCTGGTTGGAACCGCGAAATGCAGCACCTGAGGCCCCTGGCCGGGGTCGTCGTACTGGGCGCTGGTGATGATCAGGTCGGCGGCGGGCCCGCCACTGCCGAAGATCTTGCGCGCGGTGAGGCGGTAGCCGCCCTCGACCTTGGTCAGGGTGCCGTTGGAGTCGACCCAGTCGGACGCGCCAGTGCTCAGGAGCACGATCTGCTCTGCAGCCACCTTGCGCAGCAGCGCCTCGACCGGCTGCCCCTGGAGGTGCTTCCAGACCGTGGCCGCCACCAGGTGCGAGTGCATCGAGAAGGCCAGCGCGGTGGAGCCGCAGTGCCGCCCGAGCTCGGCGATGGTCTGGCAGAGCTCGCGATGACCGGCGCCACCGCCCCCGAGATCGGCGGGGACGGCCATGGCGAAGAATCGCTCCTGTCGCAGGACGGCGTAGCTGCCGCGCACGAACTGGCCCTCGGCGTCGCACCGGGCCGCTGCCTCCGCCAGCGCCGGCCCGAGCTGCTTCGCCTTCGCCACCCACTCGCCGCCTCGTGTGCTGGACATGGCGTCATGGTGCGGGCGTGGCCGGCCTCGAGCTAGTTCGATATTCGAACCGACGCCCGGCCAGGCCGGGGAGGCGGGTCAGCCCGCGAGCGACGGGCGCGGCGTCTCGGCGAAACGGCTGAGCTGGAGCCAGCCGGGAAACGCCGTGAGCAGCGCCCGTGGACCCTCGAGGCGAATGTCGCCGGCGCGAACGGCGCTGGCGAACGGGACGTCACCGAGCCAGACCTCGGCCAGCGCCCGGGGCGTGGTGCTGACGCGCATCTGCACCTCGTAGCCGGGATTGGTGAGGCACAGCTCCACCGCGTCTCCCTTGAAGTGGAGGAAGAAGCGCTCCTGGCCTCGCTTGGCTCCGCGGAACTCGATGGCCACCAGCACCGGTTTGTCGGGAATGGCCTCGAGCTCGATGCGGCGCCGGATGTCCCACATGAGCAGGCCGACATCGACATCCGCGCTCTTCAGCTTGCGGCGCGCCCAGCGCGCTCCCCAGGTGCCGCACGCCATGACGATGGGTGCCAGCTCCTTGCCCGCCGCCGTGAGCCGATACTCGCCGTCGCTGTGGGCGACGACGCCGTTGTCGCACAGCATCTGGAGGCGCTGCGCCAGGACGCTGCGACTCATCAGCGGCACGCCGCGCTGGAGCTCGCTGAAGCGCGTGCTTCCCTCGAGGAGCTCGCGGATGAGCAGCAATGTCCAGCGTTCGCCGAAGACCTCGAGCGCCTGCGCCACCGAGCAGAACTGTCCATATCCCTTCATTGTCAGACTCTACCTCTCGGTTCGAAATTCGTACTAGTGCCAACTGCCAGGACCGGACGATGCTTCCCTGCCTGCCACGAACGCGTGGGCTGGTTGCCAGGAGGAACATGCACGCCAGGTACGCCCCGGTCGAGGTGAAGGTCTCCTACGGCGCCCGCGTCGGCTGTTCGCTGGCGATCGGCATCCCGCTGGTCGTCGCCTTCCTGGCGCTGCTGTCGGTGCACTACCTGGGCGACTGGTTCCGTGATCCGAACACCGGGCCGCCCTGCACGCTGATGATGACCGGTGCGTTCAGGTGCTCCGACAAGACGAGCGGCTCGAGCACGCTCTACCTCTGGACGGTCAAGCAGGCCGGCACGTACTCGGTGACCGTCATGTCCCCCGGCAAGGGCGCGCCAGGCCGGACGCTGGCCGTTGCCAAGGCCGAGTCCACGGCGGAGACCCGGAGTGGCTCGAGCGGGCAGCCGGTGACCCACACCGTCCAGATGAGCCCGGGCTCGCACACCATCTCGGTCTCCGACACCGTGCCCCGTCCAGGCGGCGCGCCGTTCACCCTGGTCGTCACCAGGCAGGGCGGCGGGGGTCAGGCAGAGGACGAAAAGCCATTCCCCGTACCGGTCGTCGCCGTCTTGGCGCTCGGCCTGGTGTTCCTCTACATCCCGACGCTGCTCCTCACCGAGAAGAAACGCATCCCTGCCTCCATCGGCCCCGGCGGCGTGACCATGCGCAACGGGGCGGTGCTGCCCTGGACCGAGTACCAGGGCTGTGTCGTTCTCCACCAGCGCACGCGCGGGGGGCAGCAGATCGAGATCGGCGTCCGGCTCCTGTTCGCCCGGGGCATGGCGCTGATCCGCTACCGGCCGATCACCAACCTCGCCGAGCTCGGATGGATCATCGAATCGCTCAAGCAGCGCCGCAATCCATGGGGCGCTCCGTGACGATGCGCTCTGCCGGAGCGGTTGGTGCCAGCGCGCGCCGCCTCAGTCCGGAACGACGATCACCGGATCGTCCTGCTCGGCGATGCGCGGCTTGCCGTCGAAATCGATGAAGTGGCCCGAGCGCGTGGCCTTGGTCTCCAGGTAGAAGCGGTTGTGCTCGTTGGCCGGGATGACGTGCGGCACGCGCGCCCGGATGGGCATCCCGTAGCGCTCGAGCTCGGAGACCTTCTTCGGGTTGTTGGTCAGGAGACGGACGCTGCGGATGGTCAGGCTGGCCAGCATGTGGGCGGCGATGGCGTAGTCGCGCTCGTCGTCGCGGAAGCCGAGGGCCAGGTTGGCGTCGACCGTGTCCAGGCCGCCGTCCTGCAGCGAGTAGGCGCGGATCTTGTTGAGCAGCCCGATGCCGCGCCCCTCCTGCCGCAGGTAGAGGAGGACCCCGCACGGCGCCTGGGCGAGCTTGGCCAGCGCCACGCCGAGCTGGTCGCGGCAGTCGCAGCGCAGCGACCCGAGCGCATCGCCGGTGAGGCACTCGGAATGCAGGCGAGTGAGCACATCGTCGCGGCCGAGCACGTCGCCATGGACCAGCGCCAGGTGCTCCTTGCCGTCGCGGTTGTTCCAGAAGGCGACGATGCGGAAGCGCCCGAAGCGGGTGGGCAGATCGGCCACCGCGTCGACCTTCACGCAGACCTTGGGTGGCCCGAAGCCCGCGCAGTCGTGCTCCTTGTCGCGCTCGACCAGATCGTCGAGCGCAGGTACGGCGGTCAGGCTGGCGATGCAGGGGCGTCGATCACCGACATGGCGCGTCCGGTGTACACCGGTTGGCGCGCCGCGCCACCCCGCTGCATCCGGACCGTGCCCGGCGGCGCCTCACCTGCGACAGGTGGCGCACTCGGCGGCGGTCATGCATACCCTGCGGTCCTTGCAGTCGCACGGCGTCTGATCGGGCCGCGGACAGGCGCAGGTGCCGCCGCGGCAGGTGGAGCCGCCGGTCTCGGTTTCGCACGTGCGCGTGCCGTCCCACACGCCGCCGATGCACCGCTGCGGGATCTCTCCCTCGCACCGCGTGCCGCCGCGCGGGCAGATGCAGCGCCCGTTCTCGCACGTCTCGTCGCGGGCGCAGTCGGTGCTCACCCACTTGCCGCCCTGGCAGATCTGCGAGGCGGGCGTGCCGCTGGGCCGACAGCGCAGCACGCCGTCGGGGCTGCACTCGGAGCCCGCCGGGCAGCCGCACCCGCCCCACTGCGTCGAGCTAGGCCCGGTCTTCTCGCAGACCTGGTAGCCGAGGACGCCGCTGATCTCGCACTCGCGGACCTCGCCCTCGTAGCAAGGACATCCCGAGCCCGGTCCACGCGTGTAGGCGCACTCGCCGTTGATGCAGGCGTGCGAGCTCGCGCACACCGGCTCGGGCTCGCAGTCGGCCGGCGTGGTGCATGCCTTGACCTTGAGGTTCTTCGGCGGCGTCGGCGTCGGGGGCGTGGCGCAGGAAGTACCCAGGAGGGCACCGGCGACGACGAACGCTGCGAAGGCGGGCACGTGGAGAAGTGGCTTGAAGTGCATGGGAGGATCCTCGGGCCGCAGCGGCAGGCGGCAGCACGGGAGTACCGGGCAGCGCGCCGCCGCACCATAGTCAAAGCTTCCATGGTGGGCGTAATCCTGGGGCCTGGATGCCGCAGACACGGCCGCGCGCGCTTTGCGCCGCGGCGCAGTCCGTGCGCCTGCGGTGACTCGCCGACCCTTCGCTCGAGGCCGAGCCGGATAGCCAACGGCCTCTTCCGGGCCCGTCGGCCTGCAGATCGCGGCGGCAGGCGTCCCGGCACTGGAGTTGCTCTCGTCTGACCGTGATCTCCGACACCACCACCCGGCCAGCCCGCCCCGAGGTGCTGTCCAACCCGCCGCGCCCGCTGTCCTCAAGTCGCCGCCATGGTCGACCGGGCACGCGCGGATCTCGCTGTGGGCGCCCGTTGCTGACGCGTAGTCGCCGCCGGTGGGTTGCCGCCGTCGCCACCGCATGGGCGGCGTGGCTGGCGGCCGACGCTGCCCGGGTGACGGCGTGGGACTTCGCCGGCGGGGCGACCCGGGCCAGTCGGCGGTCTGGTCAGGCGGCGAGTGTGGCGCCCGCCGGGACGATGGTCACCGGAATCGGGCTGCTGCGCACCACGTGCTCGGCCACGCTGCCCAGCAGCATGCGCTTCACGCCGTGCCGCCCGCGGGTCCCGAGCACGAGCTGAATGGGCTCGACCTCGGCGATGGCGGCCAGGATCTCCTCCGCCGGGGCGCCGAGCCGGAGACTGGCGCGCGCACCGGCATCGCGGGCGATCTCCTCGACGACGCGCCGCGAGGCGCAGTCGACCTCGTGCTTTGCCTCGGCGAAGAGGCCGGCAGGCAGGTCGGGATAGGCGTTGAGCATCGGCGTGACGACGTGCAGCACGACCAACTCGGCGTCGTAGCGGGTGGCCATGTCTCGCGCGACGGCGACGATTGGCTGCCAGGTGTCGAGCTCGATGGCCACCAGGATGGTGCGCGTGCTCATGAAATCCTCCGCGGGCTGCCCGGTACGGTGCCGCAAGCAGTGGCAGAGCAATCCTCGTTCCCTGAGCTCGCTGCACCGCAGCGCTCCAGGAGCCGCCGGCCGCGCGGGCGGGGGCGCAAGTCGTGCGCCGCGACGCAGGCGTTGCAGGAGGCCAGGTGCCGCGACGCTGCAGGATTGCCTCGCTCGCGCGCCGCGCCGGGAGCGACGGGGCGATGGCAGCCGGCGCCACGGTCCGGAACCTGCACGGGGTGCTCACGCTCACCGATGCGCTTCGCGCGCCGAGCGAGCTACTCGACGAGAGTGAGATCGTGCTGCGCCGACTGCAGAAGCGTTACGCCGCAGCGGTCGACGCGCTCCCGGCGCTGCGCGTGCGTCCGGCGCACGCCCTGCGCGAGGCGCTGGCGGCCGGATACGGCCTCGCCCAGCTGCGCGCCGACGTCCTCGCCGGGCTGGTGGTGGGGATCGTGGCGCTCCCGCTGGCCATGGCGCTGGCCATCGCCAGCGGGGTGCCTCCGCAGCACGGGCTCTACACGGCCATCGTCGCCGGCGCCGTCGTCGCTCTGCTCGGCGGCTCGCGCACGCAGGTCTCCGGCCCCACCGCGGCGTTCGTGGTCGTCCTGGCGCCGGTCGCCACCCGCTTCGGCCTGTCGGGCCTGCTCCTGGCCACGATGATGGCCGGCGCCATCCTGGTGGGCCTGGGGGTGGCGCGCCTCGGGCGCCTCATCGAGTTCATCCCCTATCCGGTGACCGCGGGGTTCACGGCCGGCATCGCCGCGGTCATCGCCGTGATGCAGCTCCCGGACCTCCTCGGCGTGCGCGCGGCGGCGAGCTCTGCACACTTCGGGGAGCGCGTGCAACAGCTGGCCACCGCGTTGCCGGACGCTCGCGGGTCGTCCGCGCTGATCGGCGCCTGGACCCTGGGGGTGCTCCTCTGCTTGCCGCGCCTGACCCGGCGTGTGCCGGCACCCCTGGTGGCCCTGGTCTCGGCAGCGCTGCTGGCCTGGCTGTTCGCGCGTGTCGTACCGGGTTTCGCGGTGGACACCATCGCCACTCGTTTCTCGTACGAGCTCGACGGCGTGCAGCACGCGGGCATCCCGCGCTCCGCGCCGGCGTGGGCCTGGCCGTGGTCCTTGCCGGGCGCCGGCGGCGCGCCGATGGCGCCTTCGCTGGGGTTGTTGCGGGAGCTGCTGCCGTCGGCCTTCGCCATTGCCATGCTGGGGGCCATCGAGTCGCTGCTCTCCGCGGTGGTCGCCGATGGGATGGCCGGCACCAAGCACGACCCGGACGCCGAGCTGGTGGCCCAGGGCGTCGGCAACATCCTGGCGCCGCTCTTCGGGGGGATCGCCGCAACCGGAGCCATCGCCCGCACGGCGACGAACGTCCGGGCCGGCGCGCGCTCGCCGGTGGCCGCTGTCGTGCACGCGCTCTTTCTTCTCGGCGCCGTCCTCGTCCTGGCACCGGCGGTGGGATGGCTGCCGATGCCGGCGCTCGCCGCCCTGTTGCTCACCGTCGCCTGGAACATGAGCGACGCCCGCCACTTCGCGCACGTGCTCCGCGTGGCCCCGAAGAGCGATGCCCTGGTGCAGCTCACCTGCTTCACGCTCACCGTGCTCTTCGACATGGTGCTCGCGGTCTCCGTGGGCGTGGTGCTTGCCGCCTTGCTGTTCATGCGCCGAATGGCGGAGATCTCGGGTGCACGCCTGGTCGACGAGCAACACCCGCAGCTGCGCGAGCCGCTGCCGGCGGGCGTGGTGCTCTACCAGATCGCCGGGCCCCTCTTCTTCGGCGCGGCGCAGAAGGCGATGAGCTCGCTGGATGCCATCGCCGGCGCTCACTCGGTGGTGATCCTGGACATGAGCGCCGTCCCGGTGATGGATGCCACCGGGCTGGTGAACCTGGAGTCCAGCGTGGCTCGCCTGCGGGCGCGCCGCGTCTCGGTGATCCTGGCGGCGGTGCAGCCCCAGCCCGAGCGCGTGCTTCGCCGGGCAGGGATGGTGGAGGAGCCGGGGGTGCTCGCGTACCGGAGCGACCTCCCGGCCGCGGCGGCGCTGGCTGGCGATCAGGTGCGAGCGGCACGCGCAGAGCGAACCGCCTAGCCGTTCTACTTCGGCTCGCCGACCCACGAGCCGAGCAAGTAGGCGCCGCGCGCCCGCTCGACGTGGCGGCGTTCGAGCAGCGCCTGGCCGAGGCACGGCGGGAGCCGATGCTTCCCACCTCGCTGCGCCGCCAGCTGCAGCGCTGAGCACGGTGCGGGTGGCAAGAGGCCACCGCCCTCGCGGCGCGGCACGAAGCCGCCGCCGCGAGGCGATGGCGCCGGTGGGATCAGCTCGAGCAGTCGTAGTTGCTGCTGAAGTTGCCGCCGCACTGGCCGCTGCAGGTCTCCTCGCAGTCCTCCGACGAGTCGGCGTCGATCTCCGACGGGTCGTCGCAGTCGCCGATGGCCACGCAGCAGGCGCAGGTGCAGCTGCAGCTGAGCTCTCCGCCGCTGCTGTCGCCGGAGCCGTTGCCGGCGCTGTCGCCGGAACCGCTGCCGTCGCCGTCGTCTCCGCCGTCGTCACTGCACGCAGCAGGCAGGAAGGCGAGGCAGAGGGTCAGTGGAAACACGATGTACCGGAATCGAGACATGGTCGCTTGCTCCTGGGAGGTGCCCCCACGGAAGCCGGTGGCCGGCTG
>JBBJMR010000308.1:0-10318 GCA_037720395.1 Polyangiaceae bacterium | reverse complement strand
GGCTGAGCTCCTGGTCGCTGCGAAACAAGGCGCTGCTCGGTCCGCCCGATCCGCCCACCCCGCTCCTGGCCAGCGGCCGCGACACGCCCAAGCCGTGGGGCGCCGAGGAGCGGATGCGCTTCGCCGTCCACCGGGGGCGGGCGCGCGGCGAGTCGGCGTTCGGGCTCAGCGCCACCTTCGAATGGACCGGGAGGCGCTTCGGCCAGACGACGGAGCTGGACATCATCCCCATCGACCGCACCAACGTGGTGGCGCCGAGCGCCATGCGCGGCGTCGAGGTGGGCGGGCTGGGTGTACCGGCGTTCGTCATGTTCCAGGGCATCGGCAAGATGCGCCCGGACGACGAGGGCCGTCTGCGCGCCGACGGCATCGTCGCGCAGCGCTCGGGGTGGATGCTCACCGGCAAGCGGACCGGCCCCAGCGGAGAGCTGGTGGAGACCACCGAGGGCGTGTGGCTGCCCGCCCTTGCCCTGCGCGTCGGTGTGCTGGGCAAGGACCTCTGGGGCCACGCCCAGGCGGGCAAGAAGTGGATCGACGTGTCCATCGAGCGCCAGATGCTGGTCGCCTACGAGGGCACCCGCGCGGTGTACGCCACCCTGGTCTCCACCGGCCGCGGCGGGCTCGACGATCCGGAGACCACCAGCGCCACCGTGCAGGGGACGTTCTTCATCAGCGACAAGCACCTCTCGGCGACGATGGACGGCGACGAGGCCAGCGACGACGCCTTCGACCTCCACGACGTGCCCTACGTGCAGTACTTCCACGGCAACTACGCCCTGCATGGCGCCTTCTGGCACGACGCCTTCGGCAAGGAGCGCAGCCACGGCTGCATCAACCTCGCCCCCGCCGACGCCGCCTGGCTCTTCGAGTGGACCGACCCGCAGGTGCCCGCCGCCTGGCACGGCGCCAGCAACCGCAAGAGCGGCACGCTGGTCTACATTCACGCCTAGACCGGGCGCGGTGCGCAGGCTCGCACGCCCGCTCCTGTCCGCTGGACGAGGGCGCGACCGCGCGAGGTATGCTGCCGCGGCGATGAAACGAAAGCCCCAGCTGACCAAGCGCGAGCGGAAGGCGCTCTCCCCGAACAAGCCCGCCCCCGCGCAGAGCTCGCACATCCACTGCATCACCTGCGGCGCGCACCTCGAGCCGTCGGAGTTCGAGCCGCCCGATCCGACGGCGATGGCCGTGCGCTGCCAGCACGGCTCGACCTTCGCGAGCTGCGCGGGCTGCGTGGAGCGCACCAAGGAGCTGCTCGCCGAGCACGACCGCACCGGTCAGCCGGTGAAGACCGCCTCCGCCTGGCACTGACCGTCGCCTTCAGAGCGGACGGCGCGGCGGGACGGCGATGTTCGCCAGCAAGATGCCCCCCGCCAGCGCCACCGCGACCAGCACCATCTGGAACGCGGCGGTGACGCCGGAGACCACGTCGGACTCCAGCATCGAAAAGACGCTGCGGAACCCGATCGAGCCCGGGACCAGCACCAGCAGGCCGGGCACCAGCGTCAGCGGCGCCGGGCGGTCCCAGGTGCGCGCGTACGCGTTGGAGCCCATGGCCACCGCCAGAGCGCCGGAGAAGGCGCCGATCTCGGGCCCGAAGAGGTGGGCCCCCGCGCGCGCGCCGCCGAAGGCCACCGCGCCGGCGACCACGATGATCGGCAGGTCACGCGGCGCGGCGCGCAGCAGCACCCCGAACGACACGGACGCCACCACCACCGCCAGCGCCAGCGCGGGCACCGGCCAGTCCACCGGGGCCATCGGCGGGCCGGATGGCAACAGCGCGACGGCCAGCTTGGCCCCGATGGCCACGCCGAACCCGAGGCCGAGCAGCTGCACGATCGCGCCGGCGAAGCGCGCCGTGCCCGAGGCCAGGTTGCGCGTGGCCAGCTCGTTCATGGCCGTGGTCACCGAGAGGCCGGGCAGGAGGGTGACGATGCCCGCCAGGGTGACCACCAGCGTGGAGAGCGGGCCGAGCAGCCGCGCCGCCAGCGCCGCCGCCACGGCTGCGCAGAGCGCGGCCACCGGCTCCACCAGACTGAAGCCGCGCGCGTGGCGCGCCAGCAGGCGGGAGAGCACGCCGACCACCGTGCCCACGGCGGTGGCCGCGAGCACCTCGTTCCTGCCGGCGCCGAAGAAGGTGGCCGCCGAGCCGGACGACGCTGCGTACGCCAGCACGCTCCCCCAGCCCTGGTACCGCGGCGTCGCCGCCACGATGCGCTGCACCTCGGCGCTGCCGGCATCCAGACCCGTCTTGCCGCGGATGACGGCGATGGCCGTGGCGTGCAGGAGCGACAGCTTCTCCAGGTTGAGGTCCGCGGGCAGCACGCGCACCAGGCAGGTGCGCCCCGCCGTCACCGGGCCGAACGAGGCCATCACCGCGGTGGGCGTGGAGTAGAAGCGCGCCTCGATGCCCAGGCGCATGGCCACCAGGGTGAGCATCCCCTCGAGCCGGTGCGCGGAGGCGCCATAGGCGTGCAGCGCCTGCGCGAGGGCCAGGATGAAGGCGATGGCCGGCTCCATCTCGGCGTCCAGCGGAGGCACCATCGACGGTCGCGAGGAGACGGGGAGCGGGGTGCGGGTCATCGGTGACGGCTTCTGGGAGCTGCCGCCCCGTGGTACCGAAGCCGTATGCCCGCTGGAAGCCGCATCGCCCGCTGCGCCGCCGCCCTCACCCTCGCCGCCTGTTCCTCGTCCCCGGCGCCGGCGACGCCGTCCGCGGATGCGCCCCCCGAGGCCAGCGCCGCGGCGGGCACGACCACCGCCGAGGCGGCGGGCAGCGCGGCGCCCGCGGGGAGCGCTTCACCGCAGAGCGGTGAGCTCATCGGGGTGCCCATCACCGACAAGCCCACCGCCCCGGCCGCGGCCGGAGAAGCCGGCGGCGCGGCGCAGTCGGTGGAGCTGGTCTTCGTCGAGTCTCTGGCCAAGAAGGGCGCTCCCAAGACGCTGCTCTTCGACGTCACCCTCCGCAACGCGCGCACCGACGCGCGCTGGTTCATCCTGCCGGCGGTCGTCCATCCACAGGAGAAGATGGTCAAGAGCGGGGTCGACGGCGTGGAGCTGTGGACGCTCTCCGGCGCCGGGCGCGCGCTGGTCGGCAAGTTCACCGGCAAGGGCGCGTTCCACGCGGTGCTGCTGCCGCCCGGCGCCGAGGTGAAGGTGGAGAAGCTGCCCATCGAGTGTCAGTACGCCACGGTCAAGGAGTGCGCCGTGCCCATCGAGGCCATCGTCGCCCAGAAGATGACCATCGGCGGCGAGCCGGGCGACAAATGGCTGGGCGACAAACCGCAGAGCGACGGCAGCGGGACCTTCGTCTACCAGGGCGCGGCCAGGAAGACCGGCGGCAAGAAGACCGGCAGCAAGGACGTCGTCCTCGAGGACGCCAAGCGCGTGAAGATGACCCTCATCGTCGGCAGGTGAGCGCTCCCGAAGACCTGCCTCGGGTTGCTGGACGAGCGCTCTCCCTGCGAACGTGAACGTGAACGGAACGTGAACCCCGCGCCCGTCTGGCCCCGCCTACGGCTTGGGGATGCGGATGGTCGCGCTGATCATGAGTGACCCGCTCAGCGCGTAGGCCAGCACCAGCGGGTGCAGCGTCCACGGACCGAGCTGCAGCTCTCCGAACAGCAACGCGTCGTTCGTGCGGCCCAGCGCCAGCAGCACGGCGAGCATGGCCACCAGCGCCAGGCTAGTGGGGATGGGCGTGCCCTCGTAGTACGGCACCTTCCCCGAGTCGTCGGCGATGCTCGACGAGGTGACGTTGTACCGGGCCAGGCGGCTGATCCCACAGGCCACGAAGTAGACCAGCACCACGGCGTCGAAGGCGCCGTCCAGCCCGAGGGTGAAGCCCAGCACCGCCGGCGCCACCCCGAAGGAGACCACGTCGGCCAGCGAGTCGAGGTCGGCGCCGAGCGGCGAGTGCCGCTTGCGCCAGCGCGCCACGGCCCCGTCGAGCGCGTCGCAGACCAGCGCCACCGGCAACAGGCCGATGGCCCACCAGAGGTAGGCGCGCTCGTGCGAGGCGAGGTGGGCGAGGCACAGGAAGATGGCCGTGGTGCCTGCCGAGGCGTTGGCGATGGTCAGCACGTCCGCGAGGACGAAGGTGCGGAACATCGAGAAGTGGCGGCGCGGTTCCCTGGTGCTCATGGTCTCCGTCTGGCCGCCGCTGGGCGCGTTCCGGGCTGCTCGAGGGCGTCTGGCCACGACGCGAGGTTACAGCCACGCGCACCGCCCGCGGCAAGCGCTCGGCCGCCGATGTCCGATTGGATGCGCCGCCGGGCGGATGGTCGCGCCGGGTCCGCCCGCCGCTGCCGTGCGGACCTCCGGGTCGGGGTCAGCGCACCCACACGGGGTTGGTGAAGGCGAAGGGCCGCGCTCCGCTGCGGTGGAGCGGGGCCATCTCCGCCTCGCCCCGCACCACCACCAGGAGCCAGTCGCCGGTCGCCACCTCCAGGTCCAGCTGTTCGCGCAGGCGCCGCACGTCTCCGGCGAAGGGCCCGTGCCAGCTCCTGATCACCCGGCCGCGGCGCAGGAGCTCCACGTGCGCGACGTCGATCCACGGCGGCGCCTGCACCTCGATCTCGACCGGCACCGTCCCGGCGGCGACCGTGGCCCCGATGGGCTGCCCGGCGACCAGAAGGGTCACGAAGGGTCCACTGGACACGATGACTCGCCCCGCGCGCACCGCCGCGATGAAGGCCCGCTCGTCGAAGGCGCCGGGGTCGTCGTCGGGCACCGCCACCCAGTTGCGCGGCACGCCAGCCTCCTGGAACGTCACCTTGTGGGTGTCGGAGTTTCCCGTGGCCACGATGTGGAGGCCGGCGTCGAGCAGCGCGTACCAGTCGCGCATGGCACGCTCGACCTTGGGCACGTCGGCGTAGTGGTCGCCGTTGAAGACCTCCAGGGCCTCGAAGCCGAGGTCGGCGAGCGGCGCGCGGGCACGCCATCCGGCCACGTCGCGCTCATCCATGCGCAGCAGGTCGAGGTACCCGATGTCGCCCATGCGCGGATGATTGACCTGCACGACCATCGGCTCACCGGGCTTGCCGCCCGCGCGCATGGCGGCGAACAGGCCAGCGGGAGGCAGCTGGTCGACAGGCACGGGCGCCGCGCCGGCGGCGAGCGGGAAGGCGTTGAAGTGCCCCAGGCGCACGTCGCGGGTGGTCACCTCGTTGCCGATGATCGACGCCAGGCGCCGCTCCAGGCCCATGCCGCGGATGGTCGGTCCGTAGTCGGTGAGCCGGTTGTGATCGGTGGCCGCCGCGACCTGCACGTCGACCGCAGCCAGGGACCGGACGCGGTCGGCGAGGAGCACCGGCGCGTCGAAGCTCGGCGCCGCGTGGACGTGCAGATCGGCGGATATCCAGCCTCGCGTATCGACCACCCGCTTCAAGCTGGCGCGCACCTCCACCGCGGCGCCGGCGCGGACCTCTACGGTCCGGCGCTCCATGGTGTGCTCGGGGCCACGCTGGACGAACACCTCGTACTTGCCCGGCGGCAGCGGCCGCTCGCCGCTCCCGCTCTCCGAGTAGACGGCGTTGATGGCCGCGCCGGCGTCGGCGTCGTCGCCCCAGTCGGGGTTGGGGGTCGGCCGCACCCCGCGGACCACGAGCTTGGCCGGAACGGGCTCGCCGTCCACATCGACCTGCCAGCGCAACGTGCCCGCGCTGGGCAGCAACCCGGCAGCGGCCCAGCCGTCACCGAGATCCTCCACCGGGCGCCAGCGGCCAGGTGCGTGACCGGGCGCGGTGAGGCGCGCCACCCAGCATCCTTCCGGCAGCGAGACGGCGCTGCGCGAGGCGGCATCCGCGAAGCTGGCCAGCGGCTCGGGGAGGGCGTGGTGGCGCCGGCTTCGCGTCGCTCCTCGGCCGCCGCCGGCGTCGCCATCGGCGGCCTGCTCGGCCTGGTGGCTGGCGCGGGCGGCCCGGGACGTGTCGCCGGCTTGGCGGGCGCGGCCGGCGCGGGCAACGGTGCGTCGAAGCAGCGCGCCACCTCCAGCGTCGCGCCGGCAGGCACGCCGGCCCCGATGGCCACGCTGCGCCGCCGTCCGGCGGCGACGCACGGCAAGGCCATGGCCGCATCGCCGATGCCGTGCCGCGCTGCGGCCACGCGCAGTGTACGGCGTGGAGAGGCGCCGCCCGCCGGCACGGTGACCACCACCTCGCCGGTGCGCGCCGAGGCGTGGAGCCCGGGCAGCTCCGGTGCCGAGAAGCGGGCCATCATGCGACCGCCGTCGCTGCAGGCTGCGTAAGACAGGCCCTGGCTGGTGCGGCCGACGAAGGCACCGCCGAACGCGCCCGCAGTGGTGATCGGCCCGTACCCCTCGACCCATGTCGGCGTGTTGCCCCAGGCGAGTGTCTCGCCGAGCGTCACGGCCAGCACCGCGCCACCCCGCGAGGCCAGCACCGACTCCACGCGGAGTGTGCCGCCGTCGAGCGCGTACCAGACGTGCAGGTCGAGCGGCTTGTCGAGCACGCGCTGGACCACGTGCAACAGGTGCGGTGGGCTGCCCACCGCCTCGATGCGCGCCACCTCGAGGTGCATGCGGTCGAAGGCGTCGAACGCGGCGGCGTCCACGTAGTAGATGCCGTCGTCGCCGTTGTCGAAGGCGAAGTCCACCAGACGGCCCTTGCCGGCGGAGACCACGGCGACCATGCCACCGCCTCGCAACATCCAGTCGCCGTCGCGCGCGTCGACACGCGTCGCCGCCAGGGGCACCTCGGCGACGGCGCCGATGCGGGAGACGGCGCCGTCGCCGGGCGCCGGCGGCGCAGGCTCCGCGGCGCTCTGCCCCGCGTCCGCTGCGCCGGCGTCGGGCGGCAGAGCGCGGACTCGTCGCAGCCGCCCACGGCGGCCAGCGCCAGCAGCAGTCGCGCAGCGCTGGCAGCGCGCCCTTCGCTCCGGCGCGAGGCGGAGACGTCGTTCAGCCCTGTTCGTCGTCGCCGTCCCACGGTTCTTCTCCGTGTACGACGATAGACGGCGCGTCGTCGAGGGTGGCCTCTGGCGCTGCGAGCGCTGCGGGTGGTGCAGCGGGCTGGTCCAGCTCGCCGAGCAGCAAGGCGGCGAGGTCGCCCACGGCGAGCGCGTCGAGCGGATCGTCGATGGCAGAGGTGCCGGCGCGGGCGGCTGCGATCTCCAGGTTCACGAGGCGAGTGAGCTCGTCCCAGTCACGCGTGCCACCGCGCACCGCGCTCCCCCTGGCGCGCGCCGCCGCCGCGGCCCGATAGCGGGCCAGCACCGCCGGGGGCAGGAGCTCCTCCCAGTCACGGGTGCCGCCGCGCGCCGGCGCTTGCCGGGTGAGCACTGCGCGGAGGCGCGCGCGATGCGCGTCGACGGCGGCGTCGAGGTCATCGCCCCAGTCGCGCGTGCCAGATCGAACCGGGCACGGGCTACGGCCACTGCGCGGCTGCGCGTCGCTCGCCTCGCCTTCCCATCCCGCGTCCAGGTTGCCTTCTCGAGGCTGGTGATGCGGCGCCGCGGCCATCGGGTATGAGCTCGATGGTAGGGGAACGGAGTATCGAAGGACAGGCGAAGGCGCGACAACTGCGCGCACGCGCGGCGTTGCTCGTATGCTCGACGCGGTGCGTTCTCGAGGCGATCCCACGTTCGCCCACGGCGAGATGTGGGTGCTACCCGCCGAGTCGCTGACATCGGCCGGCATGGACGACGATCTGCGCGCGCGATTGCACGAGGCGGGCGCTCCCCCCGCGTGGACCGAGCGCTTCGACGCTGCGCTGGGCCGGATGCAGGCGCTGTCGGCGCGCCTCTACGCCGCCGCGCCCGAGGCCTGGTTCGCGCCACGCCTGGTCAACGTGTGTGTGGTGCGCGAGCCGGAGCGGACGCGCCCGTTCTTCCAGCCGCTCGCCAGCTCCTCGTGGCTCGTCTACGAGAGCGATTTCGACCCGGCCGCGAGCAGCGTCGGCAGCGCGGCGTACGCGCTGATGTTCGCCGAGCGCCTCGGGCTGGTCGGCGATCCGGCGCTGGCTCATGTCCACAACGCCTCGGCCTGGTCGCAGGCCAGTGACGACGAGATCGTCGACTTCGTGGCCGGGGCGGAGCGCTGCGCCCGCCCGGACGCAGCGGCGTTCCGCGCCGTGGCCCAGGCTCTGCCCTGGCTGCGAGGCCTGCACCACCAGGAGCTGCGGCCGCCCGACGACGCCAGCGGCTACCGGCGTGCCGGCGGCACGGGCCTGCTGGTCCGCGACGAGGAGGGCGAGAAGCTGCGCGCCCTGGCCGCCGCGCTGCGAGCCGATGCGCTCGCGGTGGCCGAGCGCTACCAGCGTGCACCGGCGAACGTGCCTCGCACCGACGGGGGCACGCCGGCCGAAGCGCTGTGCGGCTGGCTGCGCGCGGCACGCCCGGAGGTGTTGGTGGTCGACGCCGCGGGCCAGCTCCTCTGGCGCCCGGACGCGGCTGGCGAGGTGGAGGCGGTGCACGCCGCGCTCGCCGACATCGGGCCGACCGCGGCGGCCAGCCTGCAGCGCGACCTGGACACGGTCGGTGAGCACTCGGCGCGCTTCCTGGCGTCGCTGCGCTGGCCGCACCTCCTGCCGCGCCCCGACGATCTCGACGAGGGGGCGGCACCTACGTGCACCCTGAGCACAAGCGCATCGCGTACGCGTTGCAGCAGCCGGGACTGGACCCGCTCCGCGAGGCTGCGCCGCCGTTCCATCGCCTGCTCCTCGGGGCGCGCGTCTTCCACGAGTGGGGGCACCTGATCGAGCAGCGGCGCTGGATCCGCGTGCCGGCCGAGCTGCGCGCCGAAGAGGGCGACGCGCGCCACGCGGTGCGCGACGCCTACCGGCGCATCCTCGACCAGGCGCCGCCGGAGCTGGCTTCCGTCGCCGAGGACGAGGCTCGGCGCCTCGACCCGCGCCCGGAGCCGGCGGTGGTCTTCATGGAGGCCACGCTGTCCGCCTCGGTGACTACCTGGCCAACGTGGTGGCCGCGCGCTACGCGAGCGCCGAGGAGCTCGACGCATACGCGCGCTGCAACGCCCGCAGCCATGCCGGCCTCGGGCTGATGCCCTTCGAGCAGCTGGCCCGGCACGCCATCGAGGTGCAGTACCTGCGCGTCGCCGGGGTCGCGCGGCCGCTCGACTACTTCCTGGCGACCAGCTGGTTTCCGGATTACTTCGAGGCGCCCGGCCTCTGCTCTCGCGACTCGCTGGCCTCGCTGGTCGAGGCGGTGGAGCGCGTCTGCTGCGCGTACCGCGTCGACGAGGAGGCGTTCGTCGGCGCGCCGTCGCCGGTGTCGCTCTAGTCCGGCGTGGTGTCTGCGGCCGCCGGACCCGAGCCTTCAGCTCCCGTTCTTGCCGAGCCCCAGCGCGTTCAGCGCGCGCGTCGCTTCGTCGCCGTCCGAGCGTCGGGTGGCGTCGAGCAAGCGCAGGCGTGGCCGATCGAGGTCGAAGCCCACCACGTCCGCCACCTCGACACCCAGCTTGTTGGCGAGGTCGAAGAGCACCGGCACCGAGGCCACCCGCTTGCCGGCCTCGAGCTGGGACAGGTAACCCTTGTCGATGTCGCACTCCCAGGCGAGGCGCTCCTGGGTCAACCCCGCGCTCTCGCGCAGCGCGCGAATGCGGATTCCGAGACGTTGTGCGAGGAGCTGGGAAGCCCTGCGGGGCGGCATACAGAGGTAGTCATCGGTCGCCGGTGGCGGGCCTTGACCGCGATGGGTGGGCGCTGGCAGGGGTTGGCTCGTAGCCAACGCGTTCCCCTGCACGTGTTGGTAGCGTTCCGCGGTGCTTGCAGCGGACGGCGGCGCGCAGCCGCGACACCGGAAGCTGTCAGGCGCGCGTCGATCGCCGGGGGGCGCGTGAGGCCACGCAGATGAGCCGCCCCCGCATGCTCCTCGTCGAGGACGACCTGGCGTCTGCCCGCAGCTTCGCGCGCCTGCTCCAGACCGCCGCCGACGTCACCCTGGCCGCGTCGCTGCGCGAGGCCGAGAAGGTGCTGCGTAGGCCCGGCGAGCTGGCGGTGGTGTGGAGCGATCGCCACCTCGGCGCGCCGGACGACGGGTGCCGGGTGCTGGTGGCGGCGCGGGCCGCGCACCCCGGGGCGCTGCTGCTCCTGGTCACCGGCACCATCGAGGCCCCCGGGCTGGAGGTGCTGCCATCTCGCGTCGCCGTCTTCGAGAAGATACGCGCCCACGAGGCGGCGGACTGGGTCCTGGAGCGCCTGCACCCCAGCCGCTGACGCGGCAGGCATCGGGGGCCGCGACTCGTCGCCCTGCCCTGAGCGCGGCGGATTGCCGGCCGCGTACCCAGTCCAGGCTGGTCGAGCTCAGTCCGGGACCGGATCGGTGCCGACGGTCACACCCGGGA
>JBBJMR010000307.1:0-10346 GCA_037720395.1 Polyangiaceae bacterium | reverse complement strand
TCTGCGCTCCCGCTCGACGGTCATCGAACGGGGCGCAGCATTGGAGCGGCCCCGGCCGACGCAAAGCAAAGCGTCGGCGTCCCGCGGGGCCGCCCGCTGCACCAAGGCAGGGCTTCCCACGTCGCTCCACGTGCTAGCATCGACGACGATGACCTCGGCCCTCCCCCTCGCGCGAGAGGCATCCCCGGTCATCCAGAAGCTGCGTTCGGCAGTCGAACAGGCGCTGGAGGGGAAGCCGGACGCGGTGGAGCTCGCCCTGACGGCGCTCCTAGCCCGCGGCCACGTGCTCATCGAAGACGTCCCCGGTGTCGGCAAGACGACGCTCGCTCGCGCCCTGGCCAAGGCCGTCGGCGCCGAGCACAAGCGCGTCCAGTTCACCAGCGACCTGCTCCCCAGCGACGTGCTCGGCGTGAGCGTCTTCGATCAGCGTCGCGGCGAGTTCAGCTTCCGCCAGGGGCCGGTGTTCACGAACATCCTCCTCGCCGACGAGATCAACCGCTCCAGCCCGCGCACCCAGTCGGCGCTCCTCGAGGCCATGAACGAGGGGCAGGTCTCCATCGACGGCGTCACCAACCCGCTGCCCGACCCGTTCTTCGTCATCGCCACCCAGAACCCACAGGACTTCGCCGGCACCTTCCCCCTCCCGGAGTCCCAGCTGGATCGCTTCATGGTCCGCATCCGCATCGGCTACCCGCCGCCGCAGGTCGAGGCGCGCCTGCTCCTGGCCGCCACCGAGCCGGACCGCGTGCGTCACGTGCCGCAGGTCATCGATCCCGCGCAGCTCGTCGCCCTGCAGCGCGAGGTGGACCGCGTGGAGTTCGACCCTGGCCTGGCCACCTACCTCGCCGCCGTCCTCACAGCGACCCGCTCCACGCCCACCCTCTCGCTCGGCGCCTCCCCGCGTGCCGGCATGAACCTCGGTCGCGCTGCCCGCGCGCGCGCCATCCTGCACGGCCGTGGCTACTGCATCGCCGACGACATCCATGACCTCGCCGTGGCGGTGCTCGCCCACCGCGTGCGCCTGGCCGCACACGCCGAGGGGTACATGCCCACCCGCGACGAGGCCGAGTCCGCGCTGCGCGACATCGTGGCGCGCGTGCCCGTCCCGCTCTGAAGGTTCAGCCGAGGTGAGTCGCCGCTCGCGCTCGGACGAACCCTCCGAAACCGACCTCGCGCCGGCCTCCACCGATCCGCGTGCCACCGGCGACGCGCCCGCCAGCGCGCCCAGCCCGCGGACCGCCGCGCCGATTCCCCCCGACCGCAGCAGCGACGCCCGCGACAGCCGCACCTCCCTGACCGGCGTCACCGACAACGGCCCCTCCTCGGTGGCTGGCATCGGCGACATGGGCGGAGGCTCCTCGCCGGGCACGCGCGAGCCGCCGGTGCGCCCGCCAGCCGCGCCGCCGCCCGCGCCGGCCTCGGGGCGCAGCCCCCCGGAGCGCGAGGCGCCGCGCAGCGCCGAAGGCGGCGGCGGCAGGCCGCGCGATCAGCACGCCGCAGCGCGCGACGAGCACCAGCGCCTGATGAGCGCCCCCGCGCCGCCCACCGGCCTCACCGGCTGGAAGCGCGTGCGGCGCTGGCTCCGGCCCCCGCGCAAGCTGAAGTTCACCCGCGAGGGCAAGTACTACCTGGGCATCACCCTCGGCGTCGGCTTCGCGGCCATCAACACCGGCAACAACCTCCTCTACTTGCTGCTGGGGATGCTCCTGTCGCTGATCGTCGTCTCCGGCGTGATGAGCGACCTCTCCCTGCGCCAGCTCACCGTGCAGCGACGGCTGCCCACCCGCGCCCAGGTCGGCCGCGCACACCTGGTGGAGATCGAGGTCTACAACCACAAGAAGCGGGTGCCCTCGTACGCCATCGAGGTGGAGGACCTGCGCGCCGGGCAGCCCGCCGACAAGCGCTGCTTCTTCCTCAAGATCAGCCCGGCCTCGGCGCAGGTCGCCGCCTACCGCCGCACGCCCACGCGGCGCGGGCGCGATCGCCACACCGGCTTCCGCATCGCCACCCGCTTCCCCTTCGGGCTCTTCGAGAAGTCGCGCGAGGTCGACGCCGAAGGTGACCTGGTGATCTACCCGGCGGTCGACCCGGTGCGGCTGGCGGCCGAGGACCGCGGGCGCCAGCTCGGCGGCATCGCCGCCTCGGGACGCGGCAGCAGCGACGAGACCTACAGCCTGCGCTTCATGCGCGAAGGCGACGACCGGCGCGACATCTACTGGCGCAAGAGCACCATGGGCGACCAGCTGGTGATGCGCGAGCGCGCCCGCGAGACGCGCCCCGACGTGGAGCTGGTCATCGACGCCATCCGCCCGCGCGGCAAGGACGACTCCTTCGCGCCCGGGGTCGAGCGCCGCATCCGCGAGGTGGCCTCGCGCGCGGTCGCGCACATCAAGCGCGGCGACGCGGTGGCCGTCTCCTCCACCCTCGGCGACCGGGTGCGCGCCGACCGCAACATGGGATCGGACCCGGTGCTGCGCTTCCTGGCGCTCCTCGACGCCGTGGACGAGGCGCGCGCCACCGAGCTCATCGCTGCCCGCGCCACGCGCCATGCGCCGCTGGCGCCGGCCGCGGCCACCTCCTCCCCGGGCGGCGCGGCGCCGGCGGCGCGGCCCCGCGCGGGCGGGCCGACCAGCCCGGCCACCCGCCCGGGAGGGAGCCGCGCATGAGGTTCGGGATGGTGCACCGGGTGATGACCGACGCGCTGGCCGCGCTCGGGGTCATCGCCCTGGTGGCCAGCGGCCAGTTCGAGCGCTGGATGAGCATCGTCATCCTCATCTGCCTGGCCGCGGCGCTCTCGGTGCGCGAGTCGTGGCAGCGGCACCCGGCGCTGCGCCACCTGGACACCGGTGCGCTGCTCATCGTGCTCGCGGTGCAGGTGGTGCGCATCGCCTTGGACGCCAGCATCATCGACGTGGTGGTCGAGTTCGTGGCCGCGGTGCAGATCATCCGCCTGGCCACCCGCAAGGGCGCAGCGCACGACCAGCAGGTCATCGTCCTCGCCCTCTTGCACCTCATCGCCGGCACCGTGCTCGGCGGCGGCATCGGGTACGGCATCTGCTTCTTCGGGGTGCTGGTGGTGGCGCCGGGCGCGCTGGTGCTCAGCCACCTGCGCCGCGAGGTGGAGGGCAACTACCGGCAGGGCGCGCGCGATCGCACCGGCCTGCCGGTCGACGTGCCGCGCATCCTGCGCTCGCGCCGTGTCGTCGGCCGCCCCTTCCTGGCGGTGACCTGCCTGCTCAGCGTGCCGATCTTCGTCTTCACCGCGGCGCTCTTCGTGGCCTTCCCGCGCGTCGGGCTCTCGCTGCTCCTGCTGCAGCGGCCGCAGTCGACGCGCATGGTCGGCTTCACCGGCACGGTGAACCTCGGCGTGGTGGGCATGCTGCGCGACGACCCGGCGCTGGCCCTCAAGGTCGAGGTGCCCAACCTGCCCAACCCGCCGCCGCCGCGCATCAGCCTGCACCTGCGCGGCACCGCGCTCGACGAATACGACGGCCGCGGCTGGAAGCAGTCGGCAGTTGGCGGCACCCGACGCACCTCGGAGGGGGAGGGCGGCCTGGTGCCCGTCGATGGCTACCCCGACGAGCGCAACGACCCGGTGATGCGCATCGACCTCGAGCCCATCGACCCGCCGGTGCTCTTCCTGCCCCCCAACGCCACCGGCATCCGTCTGCGCCCTCGCGGCCAGCTCGGCGTCGACCCGCAGAGCGGCGTCACCCGCGGCGAGGAGGGCGAGATGCGCTACAGCAGCGAGGATCACGGCCTCAAGTACGAGGTCTACCTCTCGCCCAAGCGCGCGCCCGCCTTCCGCCGGCTCGGCGAGCGCGACCGCCAACCGGAGGCCGAGCGCAGGCGCTACCTGCAGTTGCCGGAGATGCCAGCTCGCATCGGAGATCTCGCGCGCGAGTGGACCAGGAACGCCGCCACCACCATGGAGAAGGCGAAGGCCGTCGAGTCCGAGCTGCGCAAGGGGTACCGCTACGACCTCAACTCGCCCTCCCCCGGCGACCCCAACCCCCTCGATCATTTCCTCTTCGAGTCGCGGCGCGGGCACTGCGAGTTCTACTCCACCGCCATGGCGGTGCTGCTGCGTCACGTCGGCGTGCCGACCCGCAACGTCACCGGCTTCGGCGGCGGCAGCTACAACAAGTTCGGCCGCTTCTACAGCGTGCGCCAGGGCGACGCGCACAGCTGGGTCGAGGTGTTCGTCGACGACGTGGGCTGGGTGACCTTCGATCCCACGCCGCCCGCCGACGCCCTGCCGCGCAGCCAGATCGGCGGCGCCTGGGCATACGTGCGCGACCTGCTGGAGGCCACCAGCCAGCGCTGGGATCGCCACGTCGTCAACTACGACCTCAACCAGCAGGTCAGCATGTGGAACCGGTTCACCAGCCGGTACCGCCGCTCCACGCCGCGCATCTCCGGGAGCTGGTCGAGCCCGCGCACCCTGGTGGTGGTGGGTGCGGTGGTGGCGCTCGGTGGGCTCGGCGCCTGGTACGCCATGCGACGCCGCAGCAAGAAGCTCGATCCCAGGGCCGGCGGGCCGGAGCACCGCTCGCCGAGCGCGGTGCTGGCCATCGCCCTCTACGAGTCGCTGGAGACGGCCATGAGCGCGCAGGGCGTGCCGCGCGTGCCGAGCACGCCGCCGCTGCGCCACGCCGAGACGCTGCAGGCGCTCGAGCACCCGCTGGCCCCGGAGATCCTGGAGCTGACCGAGGTCTACCTGCGCGCCCGCTTCGGCGGCGATGCGCTCGGCGAGGACGACCGCAAGGCGTACGTCGAGCGCGTCACCGCGCTGCGCGTGCGCGACATTCGCGCGGCTGCGAGCAGCGCGTCGGCGCCATCGTGAGTTACCCTGGCAAGATGCGTTCGGCGGTGGCGATCGGCGCGATGTTCTGCGGCCTGCTGGCGTACAGCGGGTGCACCAACGACTACGACGCCCTGCTGTCCGGCGCGGCGAGCGCGACCGCCGGCGGCTCCAGCAGCAGCGCCACCGGCGGCGGTGCGAACGCAGGCGGCGCCTCGAGCGCCTCGAACGCGTCGAGCGCAGGCGCCGCCGGCGGCGCGAGCTCGAGCAGCGCGTCGGTGGGCGGCGCGGGGACCGGCGGTGCACCGGTCGCCGGCGCCGGCCCGGGCGGCAGCCCGCAGGGCGGCGACGGCGGCACCGGCGGGGTACCGGACCCGCTCTGCGGCAACGGCGCGCTCGACCCCGACGAGGAGTGCGACGGCGGCACGCCGGACAGCGGCGACGGGTGCTCGTCGAGCTGCAGCCTGGAAGGAAACCCGCTGGCTGGCTGCCCGACGCAGGTGGAGATCACCGCCTTTCCACTGTTCATCCGTGGTGACACCAGCGGCGGGGCCGACTTCACCGAGGCGCCAGCCTGCTTTGCGTACACTGCGCCCGATTCGGTCTTCCGGCTCATCGCGCCATCCGGCGGCGTGCTCTCGGCCACCGTCGAGGCCGTCGGCGGCTGGGCCGGCATGATGGCTCTCCGCGGCGGCTGCGGCCCCGGCGACGGTTACTGCGCGTCGTTGAACCCGCAGTACACGATGGACCGCGCAATGAACGGCGGGGACACCGCCCACGTCCTGGTGACCGGTTCGGGGGGCGAGAGCGGACCCTATCTGGTCACGCTCACCTTCCAGTAGCGCCCCGCCGCCCGCCTCGGGGTGAACCTCGCCGCGCCGCGAGAGCGTGGCTGCCAGGCGCGTGGTGCGGGCCCAGGCGCTCGCGGGCCTAGCGCTTGCGGCGCGGCTCGGCGACGGCGCTGGCCACGCCAGCGTGGGCAAAGCGCGGCCCGCCGCCGACCATCGGCTCCGCCGGCCCGAGCGAGGCGATGCGCTCCTGGAAGCGCTGGGCCGTCTCGCGCTCCCCGAGCCCTGCCAGGACGCCGGCCTGATCGCGCAGGGCGGCGGCGACCACGCCGGCGGTCGCGCCGTCCGGCACTGCCCCGGCGTGCACCGCCGCCAGGACGCGTCCGAGCGGGCCGGTGGTCACCGCCAGCGCCGCCTTGCGATCGCTGGCCCCGAGCGGCTGCGGCGCGTACTCCAGCCACATGCCGTCGAGCGAGAGGTGGGAGAGCAGCCGAGGTGACCACGCCTGGTCGACCTCGACGTGCAGGGGGCGCACGTCGGCCAGCTTGGAGAGGGCGAACTCGGTGGGGGCGCCGCGCAGCGCGTAGGCGTGCAGGAGTGGCTCGATGCCGCGCTCGGTGACGGCCAGGTCGTGCGCCACGCTGCCGCGGGCGAGCAGAGGGACGGGAATGACCAGTACATCGGGCCGCTCGCCGCGCACCAGGCGCGCCGCCCACAGCCGCCAGGCGATGGCCGGGGACCGCACCAGCACCGCCGAGAAAGGCTCGAGCGCCAGCCAGGCTTCGTCGGTCCATTGCTCGGCGGCCAGCTGCTGGCTGCGATCGGCGGCGAAGCTGGCCTCCTCGGAGGAGAGCGCGACCATGGTCAGGTAGAAGACGACCGAGAGCGCGGCGGCGGTGCGCGCCATGGGGATCTTCGCGCGCGCCAGCAGCCCCACGCCGGTGGCCACGCCGGCGGTGGCCAGCACCGCCAGCGCCCCCACGGCCATCGATCGCAGCGAGGTGAGCGGGTCGGCGCTGATCATCCCGGCGAGGCTCGCGGGCGCCACCGCGTCGGCGAGGACCAGCGCCGCCAGCGGCAAGGCCAGCGGCCGCATGCCGCGCCGCGAGAAGGCGACCACCGTCCCGAAGACGGAGAGCGAGAGCGAGACCACGCCCACCTCGCGCAACCAGGCGGCGAGCGCGGTGGTGCGCTCGCCGGCCACGTCGAGCGCGGAGAGGCTGGTGGCGGACAGGACGCGGCCGAGGTCGACCCAGGCGCGCGGTGCCAGCGGGCGCAGCAGGAGCGGCGCGAAGAGGAGGAGGCCGACCAGCGCCGCCGCCAGCAGCGCCCCCACCTCTCGCGCGCCGTGGGCAGGGCGGCGCGGCGCCGAGGCCCGCTCCTCCAGCCTTCCGCGCCACAGGGAGCGCGCCGCGTCGGCGACGCCGGCGGCGAAGCGATCGCCCCAGAAGATGGCCGCCACCGCGAAGGCCACCGCCAGCGCGGCGGGCGGGCTCTCGGCGACCGTCGCGCCCCACAGCGCCCCGGTGGCGATCCACGCGCGGCCGTGCGGCACCACGCGCTCGCGCTCCGGGCCGGCGAGCGACAGCGCCAGCGCCAGGACACCCAGCGCGCAGGCGGTGGCCACCATGGCGCCGCCCCCGACGGTGGCCTCGCGCTGCCAGGTCGGCGAGAGGCCGGCCGTGGCGGCGGCCAGCGCGGCCAGGGCAGCGCGCAGGCGGGAGCCGAGGCCGAGCTTGCCGACGATGCGATGGGCGATGCCCTGCAGGAGCCAGGTGGCCAGCGCCAGGGCGAGCACCGAGCCCAGCGCCGCGCGGAAGGTCTTGCCGCCGAGCGGCACGAGACCGAGCGCCTGGGTGAGCAGCGTCGAGACGCCGCCGTTCGCGCCCACGGCCACGAAGCCGATGTCGCGCAGAGCGGGCAGGTCGTCGCGCCACTGGCCACTCGAGGCGGCCCGCGCCAGCGCCACGCCGAAGACCAGCCCGGCCGTGCCCACGCGCAGCGCGCCCGTCAGCCAGCTCGGCGGGGTCTCGTCCGTCTCCGGAGGGCGCCTCTCCACCGCCCAGGCAGTGCCAGAGGCAGGCGAAACCAGGCAACTTTCCGGTAGCGGGCGGTGCAGACCGCAAATGCTCGGCGATCCCCTTCCCGGGTCCCGAGCAGTCGTGTATCGCCGCCCCTCCCCCTAGCTCACGAACCGGGACCACCGCCCATGTCGCGTTTCATCGATCAGCTCAAACGCACCCACCGCTGCGGCGACCTGCGCGCCTCGGACATCGGCGCCGAGGTCGTGCTCTTCGGCTGGATCGCGCACCGGCGCGACTTCGGCGGCACGGTGTTCGTCGACCTGCGTGATCGCGAGGGCATCACCCAGGTGGTCTTCGACCGCGGGTACGACTTCGGCAAGCTGGCCGAGACCAGCGCGGGGGCCCAGGCTTTCCTCGACACCCTGGAGCGCCTCAAGCTGGACACGCCCGAGCTGGGCGCCCAGAGCGGCGCCGACCCGCGCGAGGCGGCGCACAAGCTGGCCGAGGAGGTGCGGCGCGAGTGGGTCATCGGCATCCGCGGCATCGTCGTCCACCGCGGCGACAAGAACATCAACGCCAAGATGCAGACCGGCGAGGTCGAGGTGCGCGTCCTCGAGGCCACCGTCTTCAACACCGCGGAGACGCCGCCCTTCTCCATCGAGGACGACATCAAGACCGACGAGGAGATCCGCCTCCAGTACCGGTACCTCGACCTGCGCCGCGCCCCGCTGCAGAAGGCGCTGCGCGCCCGCCACGAGATCAACCGCGCCACCCGCAACTACCTCTCCGACAACGGCTGCCTGGAGCTGGAGACGCCGTTCATCGTCAAGTACACGCCGGGCGGCGCGCGCAACTTCCTGGTGCCCTCGCGCATGTCGCCGGGGAAGTTCTACGCGCTGGCCGAGAGCCCGCAGCTCTACAAGCAGCTCTTCATGGTCGCCGGCTTCGACCGGTACTTCCAGATCGTGAAGTGCTTCCGCGACGAGGACCTGCGCATCGATCGCCAGCCGGAGTTCACCCAGATCGACATCGAGATGTCGTTCATCAACCAGGGCGACGTCTTCCGCCTCATCGAGGGCCTGATCTTCACCGTCTTCAAGCAGGCCCTGGGCGTCGACCTGCGCGACCTCTACGCCGACGGGCGCTTCCCGGAGCTGCCCTTCGCCGAGTCGATGGCCCGCTTCGGCAACGACAAGCCCGACCTGCGCTTCGGGCTCGAGCACACCGACCTCACCGAGCTGGTCATCGAGCACGGCGGCGGCGGGGTCCCGTTCTTCGCGGAGATCGCGGACAAGTACAAGGCCGGCGCGCTGCGCCGCGAGATGCCGGCGGAGATCGTCAAGGCCCTGGTCATCCCCGCCAGCGCCAACCTCTCCCGCCCGCAGGCCGAGGAGCTGGAGAAGGGCCTCAAGGACGTGAAGGGCTTCCGCGGCCTGGCGCGCGCCAAGGTGGCCGAGGACGGCAGCTGGACGCAGTCGCCGCTGGCCAAGAGCGTGACGCCCGAGTTCCGCAAGATCATCAACGAAAAGCTCGGCGTGAAGGCCGGCGACATGATCGCTTTTCAGTTCGGCAAGGCCGCGGTGGTGCAGACGGTGATGGCCAAGCTGCGCGTCGACGTGGCCAAGAAGATCGGGCTCATCCCGGAGTACGGCCACGGTGGGAAGTGGAACCTCCTCTGGGTCGTCAACCCGCCGCTCTTCGACCACGACGAGGAGACGAACACCTGGACGGCGGCGCACCACGCCTTCACTCGCCCGGTCGACGAGCACGTGCAGTGGCTGGAGACCGATCCGGGGCGGGTCAACTGCTACCGCTACGATCTGGTCCTCAACGGCTTCGAGATCGGCGGCGGTTCGATCCGGCTCCACGACCCCCTGGTGCAGGCCAGGGTCTTCCAGACGATGGGCATCGGCCCCGAGGAGGCGCACGAGAAGTTCGGCTTCCTCCTCGATGCCCTGCGCTCCGGTGCGCCGCCGCACGGCGGCATCGCCATCGGCATGGATCGATTGGCCATGCTGCTCAGCGGCGCGCCCACCTTGCGCGACGTCATCCCGTTCCCCAAGACGAACCAGGGGACGGATCAGATGACTGGCGCGCCGGGGCTCGTCGACGACAAGCAGCTCGGCGAGCTGTTCGTGCGCTCCACCGCGCCCGCACCTGGGGCCCCCAAGAGCTGAGCCATGAGCGACGAGCGGTGGGAGCGGACGGGACGGCGGCACCTCGCCGCGCCCTGGATGCTCCACCTCGCCGTCGCGGTTGCGAGCGCGTTGCTCGCCGGCTGCAACGGCAAGGCGCGCGTCCACACCTTCGTCGCTCAGCGCTACCACGCTGACGCCGACTGCCTGGACGGCGGCGCGGTGGTCGACGTCATCGAGGGATCGGACCCGGGCAGATGCCCGCGCATCCAGTGCTGGGTCTCGTCCGCCGAAGAGGTCTACATCACCACCGAGGCCTGCGACGCGCCGCTCGATTACCGCGACGGCACCAGCGACGAGGCGCCCTCCGCTTGCGCCAGCGCCCTGGCTGCACAGGCCCTCGGCGAGGACGGCCTGTGCCCACGATGACGGTGTCGGTGGTCGGCGCATTGTTGGGCGTTTACAGGCTCCTGGCGCGCAACTTTTGCCCGTCGATGCGCGGCCATTACGGCTACCCTCCGTGAGCCCGATGGCCCAACCGGCGCGCGTGCTCGTCGTGGACGACAGCCCGACCATCCTCAAGGTGGTCAGCGCC
>JBBJMR010000084.1:0-29448 GCA_037720395.1 Polyangiaceae bacterium | reverse complement strand
TGCACGCCGCGGATGCGTGGGCGCGGCGTGCGCCGGGGCGGCGCCCAGGGCGCGGCCGTGGTGATGGCGGTGAAGCGGTTGTCGCAGGCCACGTTGTCGGCTGGTGCGCCGCCGGCGCCGCCTCGCTGCGCACCGCGCGTCTCCAGGGCCACGACCACGAGCTCGCCGTCGAGCGCCGGCTCGGCGGCGCCGTGAATCTCGAAGGGCACGCCGATGCGCAGGCCGATGGCTCGGCTGGACCCGCGCACCAGGTCGGCGTCGTGGCGCAGCTGACGCGCACGCGCGGCGGCCATCTGCTTGCCGGTGTCGGCCTTGGTGAAGCCGCCCGGATACTCGTAGTGGGCCATCGGCCACTTGTCCTCGGCCGGCACGTCGGCCGACGGAGCGAAGTCGGGCTTCTCGAAGTCGTAGTCGCGCAGCAGCACCGAGGAGGTCCGCAGGGAGCGGGTGCGGGCGACGTCATGGAGCGGCTGACCGCCGACGAAGGCGCCGCGGGTGAGGAAGAACTGCACCGGCGGCGCGCCCTCCTCGAGCACGAAGGCGCCGCCGTGATCGGCGACGACCATGCTGTGACCCTCGGGGGTGTGCTTGAAGAAGTAGTAGATGCCCTGGTCCTCGAAGAGGCGGCTCACGAAGTCGAGCTCCGACTCGCGGTACTGAACGACGTACTCGCGCGGCTCGTAGGTCCCGGTCAGGTCCCACTCCACCTGGTCGCCGAAGCCGGCGGCGGCGAAGACGCTCTGCGCGATCTCCTGCACCGACTTGTTCTGGTAGATGCGGCAGCCGGCGCGGTGCGCGAGGGCGGCCAGGGCCGGACGCAGCCGCAAGCGAAAGTAGAGCTTCGGCTCCAGCGCCTGCACGAAGGCGGCCTCGTCGACCACCCCGTGGAAGACGCGCTGGTTGCCGGCGGCGTCGACCACCGTCAGGAGCAGCGGCTTGCGCAGGCAGGCGTCGACGACGAACGCCTCGTCCTCGGTGGAGAAGTCGACCTCGACCTGGAAGGGGACGGAGACACCCTCGCGGGCCTGGTAGCCGACGACCAGGATGTCGGCCGGCAAACCATCACCGCTCAGGTGGAAGAAGGAGGTCTCCATCGCGGCGGATCGCAGATCCTAGCCGAGGGGCAGGCAGCCCGCAGCGCGGATCAGGATCCTGATACGTGAATCTGCGAGCACTCCCCCCTGCGCTCGCCCGCGCTCGCCCGCGCTCCCGCGCAGCTCGGCGATCCGACGGCCTTCCCGGCGCCGCCGGGAAGCGGCTCCGCGGGCAACGCGGGCTGCGCGGAGGCCGCACCGCACATGCGCCTTCGCCAGGTGCGCGGCCGGGCCGAGGCGCGCAGCTCACGGTTCTTGTCGAAGACGTAGGTGGTGCGCGCCACGACGCCGGGCTCGTGCACACCGATCCGGCTCGTCGGAGGCGTTGCGTCGGGCTCACCCCGAGGTTTGCCCGTCGGCAGGGTGCGTGTAACGACGCCAAGCGGCGGCGGCGCCGAACCCACATCGATTGTCCTGATCCGTCGCGTCTGCCACGATCACTAGCACTCGCGCTACGCTCGCACGCATGAAGCTCTCTGGTGCGGTAGCCCTCGTCACGGGTGGTCGCCTCCTGTGTTCGGTCATGTTGGTTGGCTGTGGTGAGGCAAGCCGACGCCGACCAGGATCAGGCGACGTATTTTTGCACGCCCCCCGCCGGCGTGAGAGGCGACGCCGAGGCTTCCGCCTGCGCGGCGCGTGGTTCGGGCTGCGCGTACGGAGCGAAGCTGGAGTGCCTCGGACACCGGCCCGAGCCAGGGTACGCGGCGGGGTCGCAGCGCGCGCATGACGACAAGACCGTGCCATGCGCGTGCGTGTGTCCCGAGGATGTCAAACAGTGCCGCGAGACCCCGTAAGCCGCCCGGTGACGGGGCCTGGCGCGTTTCGCCCTTTCGGCGAAACGCTGGTGGCTTCCGCCACGGCGCCGTAGAGCGTCTCGAGATTATCGCGGACGACCTCGTAGAGACGGCTCTGCTCCGGGCGGCGGCGCTCGTAGGCCATCCCCAGTCGCCGATGACCTGCTCGTGACCCGTAGCGCGTCGAGCTCCACCGTGGTCCCGTCGTCGGTCCAGACCACCACGGTGGGCGGCGCACCTCGAGCGCCCAACCGAAGCTGTGCGATCAGCCGAGACCGCAGTCGCGAGCGGCGGCGGAGGAGCTGTAGGACCGCGCCCACTGCAGCGGCAGCGGGCCCGGGAGGTCGATCTCGACCTCCTCGAAGGTGAAGACACGTCCGGTGGCGACGTCGACACGTCGACCTGGGACACTGGCAGTCGCGGCGTCGGGGGGAGGGCCGGGCATGTCGTTCGCTCTCTTCCTTCGCCTCGTGAGCCTGAACGAGCGCCTCCCGGGGCCGCCGAGCGCGGCGCCAAGGATGGGATGGATCCGTCCTACACGCGGGCTGCCCCGACGACCCCCACGCCGCGGGAACGTGATACCGCTAACCACCTCGGCCGATGGACCAGCCGCCCGTCGACAACCAGAGCGAGTTCGAGGTGCATCCGCAGATGCTCCTCGACAAGGACGGCGAGAAGATGGCCGCCATCGTGAAGGCCACCTTCTTGCTCCCGCCCGGCGGCGGTCCCCTGGAGATCGCCGACGAGCACGAGCGGCGGCTGATCCGCGCCGCGGACGTGCCCTGGGGCGAGCCCGAGAAGAGCAGCGTCGCCTATCCATCGGATATCTGCCTGCGCAAGCCGGGCACCGACGTGGTGGTGGTGGCGCGCGCCTTCCCGCCCGGAGGTGCGCCGTCGCCGATGTGGGACGCTGGCGTGCAAGTGGGCGCGCTTCGCAAGCTGGTGCGTGTCTTCGGCCTGCGCGTCTGGGAGTCGGGCGGCAGCGGCATCTCCGCGCCGAGGCCCATCGAAAGCGTGGAGATTCGCTACGACTACGCGTGGGGTGGCAGCGACGGCGAGGGCCCGGACTTCATCGAGGAGGCGCGCAACCCGGTGGGCATGGGCGTGGCGCGCGATACCAGCAAGCTGACGCACCAGCGCGCGCCGCACCTCGAGGATCCCGTTCACCCCCTGCACTCCTGCACGACGCGCCCTCCGCCGGCAGGCCTGGGGCCCACCGGCCGTCACTGGGAGCCCCGGCGCCGCTACGCCGGCACGTACGACGCCGCCTGGTTGAAGTTTCGCAACCCGCTGCCCCCCGACGACTTCGACGATCGCCACAACCTCTGCGCCTCGCCGGGGTTGCTCGCCGAGGCGCCGCTGGTCGGCGGCGAGCCGGTGGCTCTGTCCAACCTGGTGCCGGGTGGCGGGCTGACGCGGTTCGATCTGCCGCGCACCGGCGTGGACATCGAGTTCCACGTCAAGAACAGGGCCCCGGCCGTGTTCCAGCCGTACCTGGACACGGTGATCATCGACGCGCTGGACATCGGGCCCGAGGAGCCGCTGGCGGTGGAGCTGGTGTGGCGCGCCAGCGTGAAGGCGCCGCGGCGCATGAAGGACATGCGCATCGTGGTGCGCGAGCGGGAGATGTCGTGAGCAGGCGGCGGACGCTTCCGTGCTGACGCCGCTGGCCACGGTGGTGGCAGTGGGCGCACGCACGACCATCGGCCTCGACGCCCGGGACACCGCCTTCCTCTATCGCGCGGGCAGCGCCGGGATGACGGAAGCCGCCATCCTCGACTCGAACGACGAGCCGTTCACCCTGTGCCTGCTCCCGACGCTCGATCCGCGGCTGACCGGCCCGGACCGGGTGGTGTGGCTCGGCCTGCCGGCGCTGGCCGAGGCGCTGGCGCCACTCGGCGCCGGGCGCACCGCGCTGCGCGGCAAGCTGCTGCTGTGCATGGATGATCACCTCTCGGTTCCGTACGAGGGCGGCATGGTGCCCGCCGGCGTCGTCGCCGGCGCGCTGATGCGGCGCCTGGGAGAGATCGGCGCCGGCGACCTGCCGGTGGAGCCCAACGCGCGCGGGCCAGCCGGCGCAGGCTTCGCGCTCGCCGAGGGCATCGCCTCCTTGCAGCAGGGCGCGCTCGACTACCTGGTGCTCGGCGGCGTGCACTCCGACTACGACATCCCTCGCCTGCGCTCGCTCGAGTACCAGGAGCGCGTCTTCTCGCCCACCAACCTGGACTCGCTCATCCCCGGGGAGGCCGCGGCCTTCGCGGTGCTCATGCACCCCGAGGTCGCACGACGCAGCGGCCTGCCGGCGCGGGTCCACGTGTGCGCCGTGGAGACGGCCTACGAGCGAGCTCGCCCCGACAACGACGAGCCGGCCTTCGTGGCCGCCGGCCTGACGGTGATCTTCCAGAGACTCGGCGCGCACCTGGAGCGCGCGCAGGCCAAGGCCGGATGGCTGCTCACCGACCTGACCTTCGAGATGTGGCGGCTCAACGAGTCTATGGCGGTGTGGGCGCGCTCCAGCGCGTTCGTCGGCGAGCCGAACCTCATCGATTCGCCAGCGCAGCGCCTGGGCTACCTGGGTGCGGCGGTCATGCCCCTGCACCTGGCGCTGGCCGCCGAGGGCTGGCGACGCGGCTTCGCGCCCTCCAGGGCGGCCATCTCCTACGCGGGCAGCGATCCGGGTGAGCGGGCGGGGATGCTGCTGCTCGCTCCGGCGTGAGGTCGACACGCGGCGACGCGGCGACGCGGCGCGCCGCCACCGCCACCGCCACCGCCACCCGATCATGCTCGCAGACGACGACTTGTCGGCTCCGCGCCGCTGCTAGCCTGCAACGGTGAGCGAGCTGTCGCTGGAGGCCTTCGCGGAGGTGAGCGCCGAGCTCGCCGCCGGCGGACGGCTGATGACGGTGCTGGAGCGGCACGGCCTCTCCGAGCCGCGCTGGCGCAGCGTGCAGTCGGTCTGGCTGGTGCGGCTGGCGGAGGAGGCGGGGCGGCAACGGTACAAGCTGAACGACCGCTACCAGAAGGCGTTCCTGCGGCACATGGACCGCCTCGACAAGTCGCCGCCCCGACGTGACACGCAGCCTCCGGTGGCCGCCGGCGGCGCTCCCTTCCACGCGCCGGCGTCTGCGGCAGCGCGGCGTCTGCGCCAGCGCCGACAGGAGCGGCAGCGCCAGCAGGAGCGGCAGCGCCGGCAGGAGCGGCAGCGCCAGCAGCGGCGCCGGCACTAGCGGCGGCGCCGGTCATGGAGCTGGCGCCTTCGCCGCGCTCACCGCGGAGGTCACCGTCCACCGTACGCCGTCGAGCGCGCGCAGCCGCTACGGGCTCGACGACGCCGGCCACCGCGCCGCTGCCGCCAGCTGGCAGTCGCGCTTCAGCGCCGAACCCGCCCTCTACCAGCAGTACGCGCAGCTCTACGCGCACTACCACGCCTGGTTCGCACAGCAGGGCGGCTGAGGCGGGCCTCCCGCCCGAGGTCGGGCGACGCCGTACCCTCGACCGGCATCAAGCTCGTCCGGTCGTCGCCGCGCTTCCGATCCCGGTGCGATCCGCGTTACGCCAGGCGCACAGCACCGAAGGGAGGCCAGACGATGATCGAGCTCTACACCTGGGGAACGCCGAACGGGCAGAAGGCGAACATCATGGTCGAGGAGGTCGGCGCCGAGTACGTCGTGAAGCCGATCGACATCGGAAAGGGCGGTCAGAAGACGCCCGAGTTCCTGGCCGTCAACCCCAACGGTCGCATCCCGGCCATCGTCGACGAGGTGGACGGCAAGCGCGTCCGCGTCTTCGAGTCCGGCGCCATCCTCGTCTACCTGGCCGAGAAGTTCGACAAGCTGCTGCCGAAGACGCCGCCCGAGCGCGCCGAGGTGCTGGGCTGGACGTTCTGGCAGATCGGCGGCCTGGGCCCGATGATCGGGCAGTGGGGCTTCTTCTCCCGGCAGGAGGAGAAGAACGAGGGCGCGCTGAAGCGCTACTTCGACGAGAGCGTGCGCCTGTTCGACGTGCTCGATCAGCGCCTCAAGGGGCGCGAGTACCTGGGCGGCGAGTACTCCATCGCCGACGTCGCTTGCTATCCGTGGGCCAAGGGCGGGCTGAGCTTGATGGGCAAGGAGCACCCCGATCTGGCCAGGCGCTTCCCCGCCGTCAACGAGTGGATCGCGCGCATCGACCCGCGCCCGGCGGTCCAGAAAGGCATGAGCATTCCAGCGAAGTGACGGGGGGCGAGACGCAGACGTGGATGGCCACCGTCGGGCGCCGGCGCGTGCCCCCTCCATGGTGGGCCACCCATGACGGGCGCCCCGCCGCCGGCGCCGCGCGAGGACCGACGATTTCGCGCGGCGATGACGTTGCGGTGACAGCCCGCGGTTAGCCTGCTCGAGTGCGCTGGACCTGGCCACTCCTCGGGATGCTCGTCGCTGGCTGCTCCACCCCGGCCGGGGCGGTGCCGCGCACCGCCGATGCCGCCGTCCCCACCGCGCACACGGCTGCGGTCGGCACCAGGTCCGCGGCGGAGGTCGGCGCACACGGACCGCGCATCGAGGTCAGAGTGCGACCGGAGCCGCGCCTGCCGGCGCACGTCGAGGTGGAGCTGATCGCGCACGAGCTGCCCGCAGCGCTCGGCGAATGGCAGCTCGAAGGCGCCGGGCTGGACGTGGCCTCGCCGCGCGTGGCCGATGGGCGGGGCGAACTGGCGGCGACGACGCGCGGGACGCGACGGGTGGCCATCGTGCCGACCGCGCCTCGCGCGCTGCCGTTGCGCCTGCGCTATCACGTCGCGGCCGAGGTGCCGTCGCCGGATCGGCCGCCGTCGGTGGCCCTCGATCCCGATCGGCTCGATGCGCGCGGCGGGGCCCTCATCGCGCTGCCGTCGGCCATCGGCGAGACACCGTTCGCGCTCCGCGTCGACATCGCCGCCGGCGAGCTCGGCCCGGGCCACGGCCAGGGCGAGGGCCGTGCCGCCACCAGCTTCGGGATCGGCGACGCGCGCGTGGCAGAGGTGGGGGCCAGCGAGGTGCGGGACTCGGTCCTGGTCGGCGGCATGCTCGGTCACGCGCGCCTCGACGGACCGGAGGGCCACGACGAGGCCGCGTGGTTCGGCTTCACCGCCTTCGATCCGCGCCTGGCCGTGGCCGACATCGCCGCCTTCCGCACCGCCTTCCGGCAGCTGCTGGGGAGCGCGGCGGCGCGCGGGCCATGCTGGTGGTGGCCGCCGACAGCCGCAGCAGCGGCGACTACCGCGAGTCGCGCCACGGGCGCAGCGTGCTGCTGCGTGTCGGCCTGCAGGAGCCCTGGTCCGGGCCGGTGCGCATCGCCACCACCACCGAGGTGCTGCACGAGTGGCTCGGCGGGCGGATATGGGTCGGGCCGACCGACGCGGCGCGCGCCGGGCAAGGCATGTGGTTCAGCGAGGGCCTGACCCGATCGGTGGCGCGCGACCTGCTGCACCGCTTCGGACTGATCACGCCGGCGGAGCTGGCCGCCGAGGTCGAGGGCCTGGTGGCGCTGGCGGTCACCTCGCCGTTTCGCGCCGACGACCACGCCACCCTGGCCAGGCGCGCCGCAGCGCGCGAGCGCGGCGCGCTGCCGCTGCTGGTCGCGCGCGGCGCCCTGTACGCGCTGCGCATCGACGCGCTCATCCGCGCCAGGAGCGGCGGCAAGCGCTCGCTCGACGACGTCCTGCGCGCGCTCTATGCGCGCGCAGCCGCGCAGCGTGGTCCGCTGCCCACCGAGGCCTGGACGGAGACCATCGGCGCCGTGCTCGGCGCCGAAGCGGCCGCGCGCGAACAAGCAGCCATCGAGCGCGGCGCGGCGGTGACACAGCCGGCGGACGCGCTCGGGCCCTGCTTCGCGCTACAGGAGAAGGGTTACGCCGCCTTCGAGCGTGGCTTCGACCTGGAGGCCACCCGCGCCGCCAGCCCGCGCACGCTGGTCGCGCTGGCCCCCGACGGGCCGGCAGCGCGCGCCGGCGCCCGGCCCGGCGACCTGCTGGAGGTCTGGCGCGAGACGGCCGGGCGCAGCGACGTGACCGCCGAGCTGGTGGTGACCCGCGACGGAACGCCAAGGACGTTCAGGTACGAGCCAGCCGGCGCGCGCGGCCGCGGACCGGGTTTCCGCCGCAAGGCCGAGGTCCCCGAGGCCCGCTGCGCGCGGTGAGCGGGCCCGCGGGCGGCGCTTGCCGGGCGCGGCCGGTCGGTGAAATAGTCGCGCCGCTCGGATCGAAGTACAGGTCGGCCGGCTCCGCGTCGGCGGCTGCACCATGAAGAACCCCGGGGAACGCTTCGACCGCTACGTCATCGAGGCCACGCTCGGCCGCGGCGGCATGGGCGAGGTCTACGAAGCGCTGGACACGCGCCTCGGCCGGCGGGTGGCGCTCAAGCTCATCCTCGGCGACGCCGGCGTGGACGCCGTGCAGCGCCTGCTGCGCGAGGCGCGCACCGCGGCGGCCTTCGAGCACCCCCACGCCGTGGTGGTCTACGACGTCAGCGACGAGGGCCAGCCGCCGTTCATCGCCATGGAGCTGGTGCGCGGCAAGCCGCTGCGGAGCTTCGTCGGTGACAACGGCGTCCCGCTGGCGCGGCGCCTGCGCTGGCTGGTCGACGTGGCCCGCGCCCTCGGCGCCGCGCACCGCGCCGGCCTGGTGCACCGCGACGTCAAGCCGGACAACGTGATGATCCGAGAGGACGGGCACGCCAAGGTGCTCGACTTCGGCATTGCCCGACGGCGCGCTACGACCATCGACCCCTCCGCGCCGACCGCCAGCATGGAGCCGGAGGCCATCGCCACCCTGACCGGAAAGGGGGTGATCGTCGGCACGCCGCGCTACTCGCCGCCCGAGCAGCTGCGCTGCGAGCCCATCGACGGGCGTGCCGATCAATTCGCCTGGGCGGTGACGGCCTACGAGCTGCTGTCCGGGAAGCTCCCGTGGCGCGCCGAGGACGCCGTGGGCCTGCTCTCGCAAATCCTGAGCGCCGAGCCGGCCCCGCTGCGCGACCTCGCTCCGGACGTGCCGCCCGAGGTCGACGAGGCGGTGCGGCGTGCGCTCGCCAAGCGTCCCGACGATCGCTTCGAGAGCATCGACGCGCTGGCCGACGTGCTCGAGTCATTCGCCGAGGCGCCCGGGGCGGCGCACGGTGGTGGGCGCGAGCGCCGCTCGGTGACCACGCCGGGGACGACGCGGTCCACGGGGGCCGCCTCGACCACCGCGGCGCCCGCGCTCACCGGCCAGGCAACGGACACGCCGGAGGTGGTGGCGCGCACCCTGCTGGCGCCGACACCAACGCTGTCCGGGCCGCGCAAGGCCGCGCGCGCCCTGTTCTGGTCGCTGGCCGCGTTCGGCGGGCTGATCGCGGCCGGGCTCGTCGTCGCCGGTCTCGCCGGCAAGCTGCACATCGACCTGCCCAAGGACGAAGCCGCTCCGCTGCTGGTCACCGGCCTCGGCTGCGAGGACGCGCGCATCGAGGGCAGCGACAAGGACGGGGACCTGGCCCGTGCGCTGGGGATCGGCGCCTGCGCGCGCCTGGCGGTGGACGTGGGCGTCGACTGGAACATGCCCGCCCCGGCGCCCAAGGTCGGGGTGGTGGCCCGGCTCGGCGGCGCCGATGTCGAGGTGTCGCTGAGCGTGGCCGACAAGCGCGCCAGCGGACGCGGCGCCACGCCCATCGACGCGGTAGTGGCGGCGAACACCGAGATGCAGAAGCAGCTCGCCGCGCCCTCGCCGACGCCCGAGGAGATCAAGAGCTGGGGCGCCAAGGACGCGGCCAGCGCGCGCGCCATCGAGCGCGTCTGGCGGCGCATCGTCCTCAACGTGGCGCCCGACGACGAGACGCTCATCCGCGAGCTGACGGTCAGCGACCCGGACTCGCCCTGGCCCTGGGTGCTGGCGGCGCTCACCAAGCTCACCGGGACGGCCGCCTTCGACGACGCCTTCCCCAAGGCGCTGGAGCGGATGGGCAAGCTGCCGCCGTCGCGCGCCAAGGGTCTGCGCGGGCTGATGCTCTTCGCGCGCTCGCCGGCGGACCGCGACGAGGCGCTCGGCCTGCTGCGCCAGTCGTACACGGAGGCGCCCGACGACACCGACATCGCCGGCATGTACGCGGCGGTGGCGGTGGCGCGCGGCGCCACCGAGGAGGGGCTGGCCGTCGTCGACCGGCTGAGCGCGCGGGCCCCGACGCGCAGCGTGGTCCCCCTGAACAACGCCGTGCGCCCGGAGGAGGACCACGACCTGGAGCGCGACGGCAAGTACGTGGAGCGGCTGCGCGTCATCTTCCCGGAGTCGGCGGCGTGGCAGACAGCGGTCCGGCACCTCACCTTGCAAGGCAAGTTCGACGAGGCACGCCAGGCGGTGGCCTTCGGGGTTCGCCTGGGGATGGACCGCGACTCCACCGGCCGCTACGCGCTGGAGTTCGCGCGGGTGTCCACCGAGCTGGCCGCGCTGCAGCCGAAGACGGCGCGCGAGCTGGCAGCGCCGATGCTCGCCGTGCCCAACAGCCAGGTGAGCTCCGGCGCCGTCGAGGTGACCATCACCTCGTACGCGCTCGAGGGCCGGATGGTCGACGCCGAGTCGGCGTTGCTGCGCGAGATCGAGCGACAACGGACCACGCTCAGCCCCTTCCTCGCCGCGCACTACACGACGCAGCTCTTGCGGCTGCGCAGGTACCTGGGCAAGCCGCCCGCCGACGAGGCGCTGCTCGAGGGCCTCGGCGAGGCGATCCGCAAGGAGGCAGCGCGCTTCTCGCCCCAGACGATGGCCATCAGTCGGACCGAGCTGGCGGTGGCCCGCGCCCGCCGCGCCCCCAGGCAGGCCAAGCAGACCGCAGAGGCGGCGCTGGCGGAGATCGAGCAGGGCGCCCAGGCGGCGGCCGGCGGGCAGCGCCGCGAGCTCGACGGCATCCTGGTCGTCACGTTGCCGCTGGTGCGCATGGCGCGCGGCGATGCCGAGGCGGTGAAGCGATGGCAGGCGACAGACCGCGCCGCGTTCCGGCGACGACGACTGGTGGCCCTCGACGCGGCGCTGGCGCTGGCCGCGGAGCACGACGAGCGCGGCGCCGAGGCGGCGCTGCGCCTGGGGCACGACCCGATACTCGCCCAGAGCGAAGGCGCGGCCACGCTGCTGAGCATGATGCGGCTGTCCGATCTGCTCCAGGCCCAGGGCCGCGCCGCCGAGGCGGCGCCGCTCGACAGCACCCTGGCGCGCCTGACGGAGAAGGCGGACCCCGGCCTGCGCGCGGCGGCCCGGGCGCTGCGCTGAGCTGCCAACGCGCGGTTGCCTCGACAACCGATCGGCTGCGGCAAGACAACGCCGGCGCACGTCGCAGCCGAGCGCCGCGCCGCGGACGCGCCGGGGCCAGGGGCGGCGGCGCTCGGCACATGGCTTGCTGCGTACCTGGCCATGCCCTGGACCCACCGCTGGCTGCGTGCCGTGCTGCTCGCCGCCGTCTGCACGATGACGCCGTCGATGGCCGGCTGCGGCGCGGCGGGCGAACCCGAGGTCGACGGCGACGGCGAGGGCGGCGGCGACGAGGACCTGGACAGCACCGAGGCGGGCGCCGCCAACGTCGCGGTCGGCATCTCCGATTCCGATCCGGAGACCTTCACCCACCCGGCGTGGAGCGAGCTCAACGTGCAGCGCGCCCGGGTGGTGGTGCCATACGACGTCGCGCAGCGCCCCGCCAACGACGCGCGCCGGGAGCAGTTCGAGACCTGGCTGGCCACCGCGCAGGGCGCCGGCGTGGAGGCGTACGTCACCCTCGGCCCCAGCGCGCTGCACGAGGGCAAGGGCGGCCGTTACCTGGCGCCGAGCGCCAAGGCCTACGAGAGCGCCTTCGTCGCCTTCCGCCAGACGTGGCCCTCGATCAAGCTCGTCGGCGCCTGGAACGAGCCGAACTTTCCGAACTCGGTGCTCGGGAGCGGCGTGCCGCTGGACAAGGCCTCGTGCAAGACGGAGACCCTGGCGCGCTGTGGACCGATGCTCGCCGCCTTCTACTGGCGACTGGCGAACAAGCACTGCCCCGACTGCACGGTGGTCGCCGGCGAGTTCACCGGTGCGCCCAGCTCTGCCTACTGGGGCGCGTACAGAAAGTACCTGCGTGACCACCGGCCCAAGGTCTGGAGCGTCCACCCCCACAACGACGCCAACCGCTTCCAGGCCGGAGGCCACCACTGCCAGAAGGGCGACGCCAAGTGCACCACGCGCTCCTTCGTCAGGTGGCTCGCCGGGCTGGGCCCGGGCTTCGCCGGCGCGCACGTGTGGCTGACCGAGGTCGGGGCCTATCGCCGCAACGCCGAAGGGCAGGTCTTCAGCGAGAAGTCGCAGCGCGACGCGGTGGCCTTCATCCTGCGCCTGCCGCAGATCAGCAGCCGCATCACCCGCATCTACTATTACAACTTCCAGAACGCCTGCGGAGCCAAGAGCTGCCCGATGCAGGACCGCGGCCTGGTCGCGCCCATGCCCGCCGACGCAGACCTCGTCGACTACGACAAGCCGGGCAAGAAGCGCGGGGCCTTCGGGGTCATCCGCGACCGGGACTGACCCGCGCCCTCGCCGCGTGCCGAGCGCTCCTTGCGCTCGCTCAGCCCGTGCTCGTCGAGGCCTGCTCAGCGCTCCTTGCGCTCGCTCAGCCCGTGCTCGTCGAGCTTGGCGTAGAGCTGGGGGCGCGCGATGCCCAGGAGCTTGGCGGCCACGGTGCGGTTGCCGCGCGCCTTCTCCAGCGCCGCGCGCAACAGGTCGCGCTCCAGCGCCCCCACCGCCTCGCGCATGGGCATGTCGCTGCGCCGCGCCCGCAGCGGAGGCACCTCGATCTATCTCGCTCGACCGGAACAGATTCGCGAAGCGCTCCTGGGGACGAGCGCCGTCTTCCTCATGGTCGCTGGATCGGGCGACGGGCTCGACGCGCGGGCAATCGTCGGCGCCATCGAGCGGGCGGGGGCCAAGCAGATCGTGCTGCTCTCGTCGATCGGCGCGAGGTCACGGCCCACGGCGAGCTCGCACGAGCCGCTCCGAGTGCTCGAGGCCGAGGTGAAACGCAGCGGCCTTGGTTGGACCATCCTGCAACCCGGTGGCTTCGACTCCAACGCCATGGCCTGGATCGCGGGCGTGCGCTCGGCGCGTACCGTCGCGGCACCGGTCGCCGACGTCGGCATCCCGACCGTCGACCCCGAGGACATCGCGGCGGTGGCCGCTGCGGCGTTGCGCGATGGAGGGCACGCCGGCGTCGTCTACGAGCTCACCGGTCCCGAGAAGGTCACGCCGCGCCAGCAGGCCGGCGCGCTGTCCAACGCGCTCGGCGTGCCGCTGGAGTTCGTCGAGCTGACACGCGCGCAGGCGGCCGAGGCGTGGCGCGCGTTCATGCCGGCGACGGTGGTCGAGACCACGCTCGACGCGCTCGCCGCCCCGAACGAGCTCGAGCAGCGCGTCAGTCCGGACATCGAGCGCGTACTCGGGCGACAGGCCCAACCGTTCGCCGCGTGGGCGGCGCGCAACGCCCGGCTGTTCCGCTGAGCTGAGCCGGGTACCCACCGCAGCCGGGGGCGCCGCTGCTTCAAAGCGTGGCGCGCAGGTGCGCGACCGCATGTCCGACGGCGGCGTCCACGGTGGCGTCGTCGTCCTAGAAGTGGAACTGCGTGCCCTCCACCCACACGCTGTCGTGCTTGCCGCGCAGGCCAGCCTCGAAGCGCTTTGCCCCATCGGGCGTGGCGCTGCCTTCGCTGGTGATGATGCGCACCGGAACAGTGACCTGGGGCGCGATGGCCACCGCGTCGAGCTCCAGCCACTCCTTCCAGGCCATCACCGCGAAGCGGTTGCTCCACTGCGGCACCGCCCCGCGCTTGCTGTCGAGGTAGTAGGCGAACGCATCGCCCGGCGCGTACATCGCCGCGGACTCGTCGGTGTTGCTGGCGGCCTTCACGTAGCGCACCTCGCCGCTCCTCGCGAAGTCGGCCCGTGCCGCGAGCGACTTCTCGATGCGCTCGCGAACGGCCTTCTGGCCACCGTAGAGCTGTTCCACCAGCCGGGCGTCATGGAGCCAGGGCGCCACCATCACCAGGCTGCCCAGCTGGGTGGCACCGAGCGAGGCCATGGCCATGTATCCAGCGCTGGCACAGATGGCCACCGAGCCGACCCGTCCCCCATCCACCGCGGGGTGGCCGTGGGCGAAGGCCACCGCATTGTCGAGGTCCTCCACCTTGCGGCGCGCGGATTCCAGGTCGCGCGGCGCGCCCTCGCTTTCGCCGAAGCCGGTGAAGTCGAAGGTCATGGCCACCAAGCCAGCGGCGGCCAGCCGAGGCGCGTACTGCTACCTCGCCGAGCTCATCGAGATGCCTCGGCTCAACCCGGATGCGCCGCCCCGGGTACGTTACGACCGTCATCGACGTCCCCGGCGGCGACAAGTCCCGCGCAAGGGCGGGCCCGGTGTCACGCAGTCGGCTCTCCTCGTCATCGACAAGACGGATCCGGCGCCGCACGTGGGCGCGGACCTCGCGGTCATGGATCGAGATGCGCGGCGCATGCGCCAGCGGGCCCACGATCTTCGCGCAGGCGACGAAGGGGGTCGGCGTCGACGCGATCACGGATCACGTGCTAGCGGCGTGGCGGCTCGCGGTGCCGGCCGCGGGTCGAGCAGATCCCGATCAGGCGTCGATGGGGTTGTAGGTCGTCCATGGGAACGCGGACACGTACTCGTCCCAGGTCAGCGTGATGCCCTCGTCGTCCCAGCCGTGGGGGTTCTGCAAGGTGATGGTCCCGCTCACCGGATCGGCCGCCGTCACGTAGTAGGCGTGCGAGGCGACGAGGGGCGGGTTGCCGCGGACGCCCTCGGTGAAGAGCGGGTTGGCTCGCGCCTCCTCGGCCCCCAGGGAGGATGACACGAGCGCGTGCCCCGCCGCGAGCTCCTCCACCACGCGGGCGAGGGAGTCGTATCGCGACTGCAGGAAGATGCTCTCCTGGCCGGTCAGCGCCTCGAGCGCCTCCTGAGGAGGGCCGCTGTTCCCGATCGCGTCGTAGCCGCCGCGGTGCTGCGCGTAGCCCTTCTCGATCAGCATCACCCAGAGCTCGGCGCCGTCGGCCGAGCGATCGCCTGGCTTCGCGAAGGTCGGTTCGCCCTCCGAGGTCGCGAACTCCGGCGTCACCACCACGGGGTGCTCGCGGTACGGGGGCTCCCAGAACGCCCACCAGTCGTGCGGGTTCGGCTCCCGGAACGTAATGGTGTACGTCCCATCGCCATTGTCGCGAATGAGCTCCTCGATGGAGCTCGGGTCCTGCATCGCCAGCGCCCCGAGCGGGCTGAGCAGGTAACAGTCGGCCATCGACCCCTGCGTGACGTCGCTGCCGTGGACCGGCGCGGGATCGCCCGGGCCTTGCACGAACGGCGTCCCAGGGATCGGAGTGTGCGTGCCTCCCCAGTGCTCGAGGGAGGGGTTCGAGGAGCCGGTCCCTGCAGCAGGGGGCGCGTCCACACTCGGAGCGGGGGCGGCTGGCTCCGCGAGACCGTGCCCGGGACAGCCCTCCGATCCCGCGACGAGCGACGCGTAGCAGCGGACCTTCGCCTCGACCACTCCACCGAGGCGGCCGGCCGCCGCCACCGCGAAGACCGCGATCGTGCCGACGACGATGACGTACTCGACCAGCGCCCCGCCGCGCGTGTCGCGCAGAGACGAGCCCGGTCGACGGGTGCCCACCGCGCGCATCACTGCGCCTCGCCAGGCGTGCGGAGTCGCACCGCGGCGGGGTCGACGGAGGCGACGGTGAAGCTCCGCCCGCCGGCGTCGAAGACGGCGCCGGGGTGCACGCGGCGGTGCGTCCTCTGCTCGCCCTCGACGTGAATCCAGAGCTGGGCGGTCAGTCCCTTGCGGGGCGCCTCACCGGGCGCGGCATACTCGTCCTCCCAGATGTTGCCGGCGGCGATGCGGATCCTGCCGAGCGAGGCCTGCGCGCCGGAGGAGATAACGATCGTGCGCGACGTGTCGCGCGTGTCGCCGCCTCCGGGCGGCGGCGCCGTCACGCTGCCCGCGGAACTCGCGACCGATGCGGGCTCCGCGTCGGCGGGGGCCACGCCGCGGACGACCGCGCCGTCCGTCATGTTGCAGGCGACGAGGAGGAGGGGAGCGAGGGCGAGGAGTCGGGTCATGGGGGAGGCTCACTTCAAGTGCCGCGCCACCCCACCTCGCGTGCGAACCACGTCCGATCCGGACCTTGCGGGCGTCGACCGGAGGCCGCGTGCGGCCCTGCTCGACGCACCCGCGTCACCCGGGGCCGCACCTCCCGCGACCTGCATCCGTCACGGATCTCGCCAATCCGCACCTCCACGTCGTGTTTCCTGGGCGGCGCCTACCGGGCGCAGGGCACCGTGTCGCCGAGCGAGGAGAGCCAGAAACGAGCGCAAGCGCTGCACGGACGCCTGCGGCTGCGAACCCGTGCCCGGGGGCGACGCGGGCGGAGTAGACCCGCCCGCTCAGTCGTCCGCGAGCACCTCGGCCGCGGGGCCGTCCGCCGCGATCTTCCCCTCCGCGAGCAGCACCGCGCGCTGGGCGACCTCGCGCACGAAGCTCCGCTCGTGCGTGACGAGGATCATCGTCGTGCCCTCGTCGGCGAGCCGGCGGAGGACGGCGAGCACCTCGCGCGTGCGCGCCGGATCGAGCGCGCTGGTCGGCTCGTCGAGGAGGATGGCCTCGGGGTCCATCGCCAGCGCACGCGCGATGGCCACGCGCTGCTGCTCGCCGCCCGACATCTCGTGCGGGTAGGCGTCCTTGCGGTGGGCGAGCCCGACCTTCTCGAGCAGCTCCTCGGCGCGCGCTGTGGCCACGGCCGGCGCGATGCCCTTCACGTGGACGGGCGCCTCGACGACGTTGCCGATCGCCGACCGGTGCGCGAAGAGGTTCCACTGCTGGAAGACGAAGCCGACGCGCCGCCGCACGGCGAGGCGCGCCTCACGGTTCGGCCGCTCGTCGCCGCTCCGGAGCGTCTGCCCGAAGGCGCGGACCTCGCCGGCGTCGAAGTCCGTGAGCCCGTTGATGCAGCGGAGCAGGGTCGACTTCCCGCCCCCCGACGGGCCGACGATGGCCACCACCTGGCCGGCGTCGAAGCGCACCGACAGATCGGAGAGGATCTCCCTCCCCTCGAACCGCTTGGTCAGCGACTTCACCTCGATCATCGTCGTCTCCCTACGACCGCGCCAGCGCGGCCTCGAGCGCCCGCGCCTTGCGCGCCAGCGGGTAGCTCATGGCGAAGTAGAGGGCCGCGCAGAGCAGCCCGGGCAGGAGCCACGACCGCACGTCCACGGCGGTGATGGTCATCTGCTTGGTGAGCTCGACCACGGTGATCACCGAGACGAGCGAGCTGTCCTTGAGCAGGGCGATGAAGTCGTTGGTCACGTTCGGCAGCGCGAGCCGCAGCGCTTGCGGGAGCACGATCCGCCGGAGCGTCAGCGGCAGGGTCATGCCGAGCGCGAACGCGGCGTCCCACTGCCCGCGGGGGACGGCCTGGATCCCGGCGCGGTACACCTCCGCCTCGTACGCGGCGTAGTTCATCCCGAGACCGACGACCGCCGCCGTCACCGCGGAGAGCTTCACGACCGGCGCGAGCCCGTAATAGATGACGTAGAGCTGGGCAGCACCGGCGTCCCCCGGTAGATCTCGACGTACGCCGCCGCCAGCGGGCGCAGCCAGGTCGGGCCGACCATCCGCGCCAGTGCGAGCCCGAGCCCGAGCGCCACGGCGAGGACCATGGCCAGTGTCGAGATGACGAGGGTGATCCCGGCCCCCTCGTGGTAGAGGACGGCGTGCCCCCACGTCAGGCTCGCCGGCGGCGGCGCCTGCCCGGTCATCGTCGCCTGGTCGCGGTCCGTCCAGTCGACCAGGCGGCGCTCGCGATCCCCCCAGAGGCTCCAGCGCTCGAGGATGCGCTGGAGCTCACCGCTCTTCGCCACGCGCTCGAGTGCGCCGTCGATGGCCTGTTTCACGTCCGGCTCGGTCCGGCGGATCCCGATGGCGTAGTAGCCCTCGGCGATGTCGCCGACCACCGCGAGCCCAGGCTTCGGCTCCCCGTAACGTGCCGCGATGATGTCGTCCATGAGCACGGCGTCCGTGCGCCCCTCGATGAGGTCGATGTACGGCTCCTCCACGCCCTCGTAGAGCACCGGCTCGAGCTCGGCGCGGAGCAGGTCGAACGCGTAGCTGTTGGCGAGCGTGCCGACCCGGAGACCGCGGAGCGCAGCGAGGTTGGCGGTGACGCGGGCATCGCCCTTGCGCGCCATGAGCCGCTCGGCGAACGCGTAGTACGGCCGGCTGAACAGCAGCCGCCCCGTCCTGCTCGGCGTCACCTCGAGCCCGTTCATGATCACGTCGAACGAACCGCGCTCGAGCGAAGGTACCAGGTTGGACCAATCGTTCTGCTGGTACTCGGCGCGGACGCCGAGCTCGCGCGCGATCGCGGCGGCGAGATCGACCTCGAAGCCGATCAGGGTGCCGGGCCGGCTCGGGTCCTCGTAGACGTACGGCTCTCCGCCCTGGAGATCGCCGCCCCAGCGCAGGACCCCCGCGGCGCGTATGCGGGCCATGCCACCGCCGCCTTCGCTCGACGAGTGGCAGGCGACGACGACCGCCGCCAGCAGCAGGAGCGACAAGACGACGAGGCGCTTCTTCAACGAGGCTCCCTCCTGGGTCCGAGGCAATGCTCGGCGATCTCTCACGCGCGACGGACCGAAATCCGACGAAGCGCCGGGACGGCCTGTCGATACGGGTGCTCGACGCCCAGCCGTAGCCGAGTCAGCGCGCAGATCCGTCTGCTCCCAGTTCGAGAGGGCGATCCAAGCCGCCAGGCGCACTGCCTCGTCGGTGACCTCTCGCCCCCGCTGGTGTTGACGCCGGGAACGGCCACCAGATCGGGCTCGCGCCGCGCGGATTCGAGCCTGGGAAACACGAACCGCTCTTCGAGCTTCTCGTGGTAGTCCTCGACGAAGCGACCGACGATACCGGCGGCCCTCGTGATCAGCGCAAGATCCGCGCAATGAACCGAGTCGATGCATTCGCGCGCGCCCAGGATCCGCCCTAGGATTGCGCGATGCTGCACTTCGCCGACGTCGACATCTTCTCGGCGCTGAACGCCTCGACGGAGGAGGACCTCGAAGCTGCTGATTTCGGCATCGTCGGGATGAGCGCGGAAGGTGTCGTCGAGATCTACAATCGCTACGAATCGGCCTTGTCCGGGCTCTCGGCAGCGACGGTCATCGGCAACCACTTCTTCACGGCCGTGGCGCCGTGCACCAACAACTATCTCGTCGCCCAGCGCTTCTCCGACGAGCCGTCTCTCGACGCCACGATCGATTATGTCTTCACGCTGAAGATGCGACCGACGAAGGTCAGGTTGCGGCTCCTGCAGGCGCCCGGGGCGCGGCGCGCCTATCTGCTCGTCGACCGGGTCGGGAAGTGAGCATCGACGGGAGCGAGGCCTCCTCGAGGAGCCTGGAGCCAGAGGAGGACGCGCGGGCAGAGAACGAGAGGCTGCTGGAGTTTCTCTACCTCTGCCCCGTCGGGCTGGCGCGGCTCGGCTGTCGGGGGGACGTGGAGATGATGAACTCCGCCGGCGCGCGGCTGCTCTTGCCGGTGGCGGGGACCCCCGAGCTCTCGAACCTGTTCGACGTGCTCGAGGGCCACGCGCCGGAGCTCCGCAGCTTGACCCGCGTCTTCGCCGGCGAGCGCGGGACGATCTGCGAAGGGCACCGGATCCAGCTCACGCCGCCAAGACCACATGCTCCCGAGTGGCTCTCCATCACCCTGGTCAAGATCGACGAGAGCCGCGTCATGGCTGTGGTCGCCGACATCACCGGTAGCGTCGAGCAGGAGAGGCTCTTGCACGCCGATCGGCAGCGCTTTCAGGCGATCTACGAGGGCATGCGCGACGCGATGATCTGCACGCTCGATGTCGAGGGCCGGGTGGCGACGTGGAACAGCTCCGGCGAGCGGCTGCTCGGCTTCTCCGAAGAGTCAGTCCTCCTGCGTCTCTTCGCCACCCTCTCCGAGGACGACGACGCGGCTGCGCGGCTCGCCAGGCAGATGGCGCGCTCCCTCGAGGCCGGCTGGAGCGAGCTCGAGGGCTGGTACGCTCGCAGAGACGGCTCGCGACTGTGGGGCGAAGGGGTGCTGGCGGCCCTCAGGGACGAGCGCGGCGCCGTCACTGGCTTTTCGGTGGTGCTTCGGGACATGACAGAGCGGAAGCTTGCGGCCGAGCGGCTGCAGGAGATGGCGTCGCGCGACGCGCTCACCGGCATGCACAATCGGCGGCACTTCGTCGAGCATGCACAGCGCGAGCTCGCACTGTGGAGGCGCCATCGGCACCCCCTCACCGTGGCGCTCATCGACGCCGACCACTTCAAGAAGGTCAACGACACCCACGGACACGCCACCGGTGACGAAGTGCTTCGCGACCTGGCGACCGTCGTTCGCGAGCAGCTACGATCGACGGATCTGTCGGCGCGCTATGGAGGCGAAGAGTTCGTCCTCCTCCTGCCTTCGACCGACGCTGCCGGCGCGGTGGTGCTCGCCGAACGCATCCGCAGCGCCATCGCGGCCCGCGCGGTCGTCCACGAAACGGGCGAGGTTTCCTACACCGTCAGCATCGGCGTCGCCGAGGCAAGCGATTGCCTCGGCAGTGTCGAAGCCCTGGTCCACGCGGCGGATCAGGCGCTCTACCGCGCGAAGGCCGAAGGCCGCAACCGCGTCATCCTCGCGCCTGCTGGGTTGACTGGCTGACGCGCCGCGTCTGCAGAGGCGCACGTCGCACCCATCTCGAAAGTAGAACTTCCACTAGTTGACAGCGAGCGAGGTGACGAACCCGTCCGGGGTCGGGAGACGCCGAGCGCGCTCGCCGTCGCCGTGTTGCACTCTGCGCATCGGAGATGCCGCAGTGCAACGACCTCGCTCAGGCGCGCAACGCAACCACCATCGTCAGGTCTGTTTGTGCCACTCGCGCGCGCCCCGGACTCAGAGGCAGAGGTTCGCGTTGCATGGCCCGACGACGCAGTCGAAGTCATCGACGCAGGGCGAGCCGGCCAGACCGTCCTGACAAGCGCTGCTCACGCAGATGCTGGCCGCGCAGTCGAAATCGGTCGAGCACGGTGAGCCGACGGACCCGTCCTGACATGCGCCGTTGACGCAAATCTGGGTAGTGCAGTCGAAGCCGCTGAAGCAGGGCGAGCCCACCGATCCGTCCTCACACGTGCCGGCCACGCAGATGTCGCTGGTGCAATCGAAGCCGCTGTTGCACGGCGAGCCCGTCGAACCATCCTGGCAGACGAAGTTGACGCAGATGCCCGAGGGGCAATCGAAGCCAGAGATGCATGGCATCCCCGCCCCGTCCCCATTCCCCCCGCCTCGGCCATCGCCTCCGCCGCCGCCATCGCTACCGCCGCCACCATCACCACCCGCGCCGCCCCCGGACGAGGAACTCGAGAAGCCGCCGTCACCACCACCGCTCGACGACGCCCCGCCCGTCGACGCTCCGCTCCCGGGACCCGAAGACGCCCCGCCATTCGCACCGGCGCCCTGCGTGCCGCTGCCCGTCGCCGCATCGGAGCTCGGGTCGAAGAGGCGATCGTCGAGCGTGCAGGCGCCCGCCATCGCCATGGCCGCGATGCAGGGCGCGGTGAGGAGCATGCGCGGCACGGGTTCGATCGTACGCGATCGTGAATGGCATCGTCCGCGTTTCGCCCGCGCGGATCGCGACGAGGCTCGCGGGGTCGCACCCGACCTGCATGCTGCAGGACAACAGCTCTTCCAAATCGTGCCGAAGTGCGCAGCGAAGCGAGCCGTGCCAGCATCCTGCAGCATCGGCGGCTGGGAGGCGAGGCGCGATCGCGCGGCGTTCGACCGCCAGGCGGCGGCCGGCCAGGCGATCGCTACTACAGGCGGAGTGTACCGCGGCGCGTTGCTACGACCGGAGTGGTAGCCTGCGCGCGTGAGGCCGGAAGACCTGCGCGCCTTCGCCGCCCGCGACTGGGCCGCCATCGCGGCGCACAAGCAGTCCTACTGGATCGATCAGGTCGAGGAACGCGGGCCGCTCGGCGCGCTCCGAGCCGCCGACGCCCTGCGCGAGCACGCGGCGCACTTCCTCAGCGCGGCGGCAGCCCGCAGGGCGCGCGCGGAGGACCTCGCCCACCACATCGAGGTGAAGAAGAAGATCGATGCCGCGGGCCGCGCCTTCGGTCGCTGAGCTGCTCGCCGCTCTCGGCGCCGTGTTCCGGCGCCTCGGCGTGCGCTGGTACGTCTTCGGTGCCCAGGCGGTGGCCATTCGCGGTCTGCCACGCTCGACGGCCGACGTGGACGTCACCGTGCTCTGGGTGACCGAGCCGAACCAGGTGCTCGTCGAGGCCCTCGCTCGAGGACCTCGTGGATGCACGTGCGTTGCTGACGACCGGGCGCGTGGAGACGGCCTCGGTACGGCAGGTCCTCGAGGCGTTCTGCGAGGCCGTCGGTGAAGGCGACGCCCTGGAACGCTGGACGGCTCTCCAGACCACGGCCCGCCCCGCCGGGACGACAGCGGCCCGCACGCGACCTGGCCGACAGCGACGGTGAACCTCCCATGATCCTGGCGATCCGCCCCATGATCCGGCGGATCCGACGGAGCCTCGAAGCTCGTAGAACCGCGGCACGGCGGCGACGTCGTTGGCTGGAACGCCGTGTGCCAGGCGCACGGCGTGCCGAAGGTCCCGACGCTCTTCTGGTTCTTCTCCGTCCTCGCCTGCGCCTCCAGCGCCGCCGCCCAGACCGCGCCGCACGCCGACGACTGCGGCTGGCTCGATCCCGTGCTGCTCCAGGCCGCGCCGCCGGTGCCGTCCCGCGCCGGCGAGCGGCTCTGGCCGATGGCCGGCCCGCGCGTGCGCCGCCCGTCAGCGCTGCCCCCGGGCCGCCCGGACCGCCGGCGCTGCCCCGGGGCCGCCCCTGCCCGGGGCGCGGGGCGCGCTGCTCGGCAAGACGGTCTACCTCTCCGCCGGCCACGGCTTCGTGTGGACGGGCGCCGGCTGGCGCACCCAGCGCCCGACGACGCACGGCATCGTCGAGGACCTGGTCTCGGCCGAGACCGTCTCGCAGTACCTCCTGCCGTACCTGCGCAACATGGGCGCCTACGTGGTGCCGGTGCGCGATCCGGGCTTCCAGACGAGCCTGGCCATCGTCGACGACGGCAGCGCGACCCTCGAGGGCACGCTGGACGAGCTGCCGACACCGGCGGACGTCGGCTGGGGCGAGCTGCCGCTCCCGATCACCGACAGCACCAGCCCGTTCGACGTCGGCACCACGCGCCTCTTCGCCGCTGGCGCCTCGAGCACCGGGCGCCTGGTCTACGCGCCGAGCATCCCGGAAGCCGGGTTCTACGACGTCTTCGTCTCCTACCTTCAGGGCCCGGACCGAGCGCCCGACGCGCGCTACGTCGTCTCCCACGCCGGCGGCGAGAGCACCTACCTCGTCGATCAGCGCCGCCACGGCACCAGCTGGGTGCACCTCGGACGCCACTGGTTCGACGCCGGTGCGCCGCCGGAGCGCGCTTCGGTGGCCCTCCACGGCGACAGCGCCGAGCCGGGCACGGTGATCTCCGCCGACGCGGTCCGCTTCGGGAGCGGGAGCGGGATGATCGATCGCGGCGGCGGGCCGAACGATCGGCCCATGTGGGAGAACGCCTGCCGCTACCACGCGCAGCTCTCCGGCGCGCCGGCCTCGGTGTTCGACGCCATCGACACCGACTTCAACGACGACGTGGCCGCACGCTCGCGCTTCGCCAAGTGGGATCACGAGCCCGGTGAGGACGCGGTCTACGTCGCCTGGCACTCCAACGCCCCGTCGCCGGCGCGCGGCACGCAGTCCTACAGCTACGGGCCCAACGGTCCGCCCTCGCCGCTCTCCCAGTTCAGCGGCATCACCGGCTCGCGCGAGCTGCAGGACGCCGTGCACGGCCAGCTCATGGACGACCTGCGCGCCGGCTGGGACCCGGCGTGGCCGGATGCCGGCCGCTACACCGCGTGGTTCGGCGAGCTCAACCCCTACAACAACGACGAGATGCCCTCGACGCTGATCGAGGTCGCCTACCACGACACCGCCGCCGACGCCGATGCCCTGCGCGAGCCGCGCTGGCGGAGCATCGCCGCGGCGGCCATCGCCCGCGGCATCGCCCGCTACTTCGCCGAGCGCGACGGCACCGAGCTGGTCATGCCGCCGGAGCCGCCGGTGGCCGTGCGCGTGGAGAACGACGGCGCCGGCGCGCTGCGCGTCTCCTGGCGTCCGGCCCCGGACGGCGCTGCCGCCGACGCCTTCCGCGTCTATGCGGGCGAGCGCGCCTACACCCTCGACGACGGCCACGAGGTGGGCGAGGCGAGCTTGCTCCTCGACGGGCTCGGCGCCGGGGACACGCGGTGGGTGCGCGTCACCGCGCTGAACGCCGGCGGCGAGTCGATGCCCAGCGAGCTGGTCGGCGGGCGGGTGGCCGCCGGCGGCGCGGCACCGGTGCTGGTGATCGGCGGCTTCGACCGCCTCGACGCGGCCATGATGCCCGTCGAGGACTTCGCGGTGTTCGACATGGCACCGGCGCAGCGCATGCTCCTGTCCCGCATGAACGATGGCAGCCACGCGTGGCGACACGGCGCCGCCATCGCCGCCGCCGGCTACAGCTTCGACGGCGCCAGCGACGAGGCGGTGGACGCGGGCGACGTCGCCCTGGCGCCCTACGCCGCCGTCGACTGGTTCCTCGGCGAGGCGTCGAGCGGCAACGAGCCGTTCTCCGCGGCGCAGCGCGCGGCGGTCACCGCCTACCTCGACGGCGGCGGCCGCGCGCTGGTGTCGGGCTCCGAGGTCGGCTGGGCGCTCGACGCCCAGGGCACGGCGGCGGAGCAGTCCTTCTATCGCGACGTGCTGCACGCCGCCTACGCCGCCGACGACGCGGAGACCTACCAGCTCGACGCGGTGGCCGGCGGCCCCTACCAGGAGCTGACCGACCTGCGCTTCGACGACGACTCCTACGGCGCGTACGACGCCGACTACCCGGACGTGCTCGCCGCCGCGCCGGGCAGCGAGCCGCTCCTCGAGTACCTCGGCGGCGCGGGCGGGATCGCCGCGCTCGGGTTCGGAGCCGGGAGCGCGTCGGCGCGCACCGTGGTCCTCGGCTTCCCCTTCGAGCTCCTGGCCGGCGAGCCGGCGCGCGCCGCGGTCATGGCGGGCACGCTCACCTGGCTCGGCGTCGTCCCGGACACGGAGCCGGACCCCGTCGATCCCGGCACCGGCGGAGAGGGGGGCGCACCCGCGGGCGCAGCGGGCGTGGGCGGCGCCGGCGCGGCGTCGAGCGCAGACCCCGGGGCGGATGGGAGCGGGTGCGCCTGTCGCACCGCGCCACGCCCGACCTCGGCACCCACCGCGCTGCTGGCCGCCACGCCGCTGATCATCGCGCGCCTGCGCAGGAGACGACGGCCGCTGCTGCGCTGAGGCCCGACCGGCGCGCCCGGGTCAGCGGCGGCCGATGGGCCGCGGCGCCCGGATATGCCGGCGCACCTCGCGCAAGGCGCGCTCCAGGTGCGGCGGCGCCGCCACCGACGCGGTGACCCTGGCGGACGCGTCGTTCTCCCAGAGGTCGGTCGTCCCCAGCAGGTACGCATTGAGCTCCGGATCGCCGGTGAACGACTCCTCGGGGATCTGCGCCAGGCAGTCGGTGCTGGGCTCGTGCGAAGGCTCCTCGAGGAAGGCGAGCACCATCTCCAGCCCGCAGCCGACGGTCTGCCCCTCGGGCACCGGCGTCTGCCCGATGACGGCGTGCGCGGAGCGCGGCACGCGCACGAACCACGCCGTCGCCCCGGAGAGGTGCTCCGCCGCCAGCTCGCCGAGCCAGATCGGCGTCTGTGGATCGAGGTCGCCGTTGAGCATGAGCAGTGGGTTGACCGGCTCCGCCCAGGCGTCGACCCACTCGTCGTCGGCGTACGCCGGCCACACCTGCTGCTGCGCGTACAGCGACGGGGCCAGGCCGCCTCCGATGTACACGGTTGCGTCGGCGGCCTCGATCTCGGCAGCGGTGGGGTGCATGCCCGGATCCGGCCAGAGCTCGCCGAAGGAGACGTTGTAGAAGAGCGCCGTCGAGTACAGCTGGTCGTAGTAGCTCTCCGTGGCCGGCCCGCCGAAGAGGACACCGAGCAGCTGGTCGATGGCGTCGACGTCCCAGGCCTCGCAGCGCGCGTATCGGTGCACGAGGGCCGGGATGTAGGTGCGCGTCTCCGGGCTGAGGAGGAGCTGGGCGAGCACCAGCGGCAAGGTCTCGGCGTCCAGTCCCCAGGTCGCCGTCAGCTGCGGGCAGTGACCACCCTCGAGCGCCGCGGAGAGATCGACGAGTGCCGCCCACGGATCGGCGCCGAGCTTGGAGCTGCAGAGCGCATCCGCGCCGCACAGCTCGAGGAAGTCCTGGCCCACCGCGTTGAAGTCGGTGTCGTAGTGGACGAAGCTCTCGCCTGGCGGGGCGATGGAGTCGAGCACCACGCCCTGAGATTGCTCGGGGAAAAGCTGCAGGTAGCGGTGCGCCCAGTACGTGCCGTACGAGACCCCGATCACGAACGCCGCCTGCCCGGGCTGGGCGCCGGCGTCGATGAGCGCCCCGAGGTCGCGCGCCGCCGCGGTGGTGGAGAACTCGGCGAGCCCGTCCCCCCATTGCCTCACCAGCGCGTCACGGCAGCCCTCGGTCTCCGCCGCCGTGATGGCCGTGCCGCCCGCGGTGTTCTCGCCCTCCTGCGGACAGCCGAGGCGCGCCGAGCGCCCCACGCCGCGGTGATCCACGGTGTAGTAGTCGAGCGTCGGGTCGAGGCCGCGCAGCGTCTCCATGAACGAGTCCCAGTCCGCGCCCGACCCACCCGGCCCGCCCTCGAGCAACCAGACCTGCCCGCGGATGGTGTCGGCCGTGCCGCGCAGGCGCTGCACGAAGATGCCGATGGTCTCCCCGTCCGGCTCCGACCAGCGCAGGGGCACGTCGAGCACGGCGCACTCGGCCTGGATGCCATCGGGCTGGTCGAGATACAGAGGACACGCCTCCCACACCAGGGCCTGGACGGGCGGCCCGCCCCCCGCGCCTCCGCCGCCCCCCGGGCCCCCCCCCGACGAACTGCTGGCCCCACCCCCGCTCGCGCCGGCCCCGACCCCCGCCGACGAGACATCCTCGTCGCTGCAGGCCGCGTTGAGCAGGACGACAGCGGCCAACCAGGACAGTCGCCAACCGATCATCGCGCGTCGCTCCGCAAGTTGCGTGCCCGAGGAATCCCCCGGAAAGCTCGGCGAATGTGGGACCGCCGTGGGCCGATCGTTAGCGCCATGACGCCGCGTGCGCCGTCCGAGGCGCTGGACGCGCGCGCCGCGCCGGTGGCGTATGACCTCGACCAGCGCCATCACCGCCGGCGGCGGCGGCGGCGCGTAGTTGGGAAGTAGCCGGAAACGGCTGGGGGTACTTCGCCGCCAGGCGCACCGGGCTCGGGGACGAGAGGTGCTCGGCCACCAGACCCAGGAGATGCGATTTCTGCGGCGAGCACTGGATCGCTCGGACATCGAGACGACCAGCTAACAGAAGCTTCCCCAGGCCTGGGACCGGGTGGTGAAGGCGACGTGAAGTACCGCTTCGTGCTCGATACCAAAGGCGTTCTGATTCTGTTGCCTGTCCCGGACCAGCACCCAGGTCCATTGACCACGGCGCCTTCCTCGGGGCCAGCTCGAACCGTCGACACTGGCCTTAATCGGACTAGGGCAACGAGGCGCATCCGAGCTTCGTTGCCCGACTGCGCGCCTCGCTCGCCGTCGTCGACCTCGGCTTCGCCTTCCCCCACCGCTCGAGAACGCCGGCGTATGCAGCGCAGGCGGCCGCTTTGTCCCCGGTCAGCTCGTTTGCGCGTCCGAGATACAGCTTGGCTCGTAGGTAAGCTCGCGGCAGCGACCAAAGGCCGTCGCAGCTCAAGAGGCCCGACGTGAGCAGCGTGATCCCGCGCGCAGGATGTCCCGCGATCGCCTCGACCTGTCCGGCCGCGACCTCCGCAAGCCACGCTCCGCGCGGGATTTCCAGGTCGGGTGGCTTGGCGGTCAGGGCTTCGACCGCGTCGGCTTCCCGCTCCACGTTGTAGGCAAACCCGAAGACCCATTTGTCGAGCCAATCGACGCCCGGCTGGTTCAGCCGGGCTCTCTCCTCGGGGGCGCGACGCGCGTACTCCGCGCCGGACAACAGCCCTGCGTCACGCACAGCTCGGAGCATCCACAAGCGATCGTAATCGACGCTGGCGTGAAGCCACGCGTCGGAGCGCTTCAAGTAGGCGTCGAGCGCGATGGCACCGACCCTTGGTCGACTCGTCTCCAGGGCAATCGTGGAGAGCAGCGTGGCAAGCTCGAGATCGGCTCACTCCTCCACGGAGAAGTCGGGATGCTTGGCGAGCAGCGCAGTGGCGTCGTGCACCCAGCCCGGGTGTGCGCCGTACACCCGCCGCAGCTTGCCATCGCGCGTCCGTGCGCAGAGCCGCGCCTCGACGCCATCGACAGAATTGTCGAAGAGGTACACCCGATTGGCGAGCTCGATCGCCGCGTCGAGATTGGTCATCGACTTGAAGTAGCGGCTGATGATCTTCTCGAGGGGCACCGCGTGACCTCCGGACAGCATCCGTGATGCGACACGAGCCGCGTTGATGCTCGGGCTCACCGTCCCGATGTAGAACAAGCGCACGAAGTAGCCGGAGGCTTTGGCGCGCTCGACGAACTCCAGCTTGTCCGGCGCCGAGAAGACGGTCTCGAAGGCGATCCCCTCCCCAGACGCAAGGAGCTCCTCGCGCCTGGCCTGTGTCCACCGCGCGGCGTCCAGGACCGCGGAGGGAGAGTTCCAGTCGCCGAAGCGATCTCGCGCGACGTCATCCGGATTGAGGTATTCGACGCCCTCGCTCCAGTAGTCGCTCTTCAAACGCTTGGTGACCGTCGTCTTCCCGGCGCCGTTGGGCCCGGCGATGACCAGCAATACCGGCTTCACTTGCCGGGCGGATGCGACGCACCAAGCCGCTGCTCGCGGAGCTGCGCGCGGGCCTCGAGGATGCGAACGTGCAGCTCCGCAAGCGCGCGCTCGTGCTCGGCCACCACTCCCTCGAACGCACGATGGGCCAGCGCCTGCAGCTCTTCCCCGGTCGGCTCGAAGTCCGGGTCCATCAGGTTGGGGCGCCGCGTGCTCATCTTGCTGTGGAGGCTAGCGCGGAAGACGAAACACGACCACGGCTCCTGCAGAGCCGGAACCCTCGAACCGAATCACCGCCGCCTGCTTCTCGAACGGCCGGCGCCCGCGATCACGTTGGACGGTCCCCCTTGGGCCTTCCCCCAGGATCGAATCCGGCCCTTCCCTCCAACCTCCAACCCGAGCATCGCGATCGCGCCGGCCGTGCTCCGCAAGCGCCCTCCGGATCGATCGCCGATCGAAGACTGGTGGGGTGGTGGCCGGGGGGACGTTCCGCGCGCATTAGGGGCGCCTGGGTCCCCCGTCGGCCCGATCAACCCAGGTGATCGGGTCACGGAAGGTTGGAGCCCCACCGAGCACCGAAAGTCAC
>JBBJMR010000083.1:0-29527 GCA_037720395.1 Polyangiaceae bacterium | reverse complement strand
CGCGATCGACCTGCATCGCCACCACCGCGCCCCGGCGCAGGTGGCCGAGCAAGGTGAGCGCGTCCATGGGGTCGTCGCCGATGTGCACCACCTTCACCCCGGCGCGCTGCCGCGCCTCGTCGTGGATGAGGCGGGCGCCCTCGTCGCGCTCGCGACGCATCACCACCACCACGTCGTGCGGGTGCACGCCGCGAAGCACCGGGCCGGCCACCTCCCAGCCGGCGGTGTGCGCGGTGGCGATGATCACGCCGCGCCCGTCGGCCGCGCAGTCGTGCCAGTTCTCCACTCCCTGCGCGCTGGAGGCGATCTCGTAGCCGCGGCCACTGGAGAGGAGCAGCGCCTCGGTGAGGCAGCTGGCGTAGCAGGAGAAGACGGCGCCCACCTGGCGCGCCTCGGTGAAGCGGTCGCGCTCGCCCAGCACCTGGCGCAGGTTGTCGGTGACCACCTTGCGCAGGCGCGGCAGCGCGGCGGCGAAGGCCAGGCCGAAGACAGGCGGGCTGTAACGCACCCACGGATCGGGCCCGAAGGCCACGCCGGCCACCATGACCCGGCGCCAGAGGGCGTCCAGCCGCATGCGTCGGCGAGCCCGCCAGCGCCCGGCGCCGCCAGGTGCGCCGCGTCCGTTGCCGGGCGCTCGCCCAGCCACGGCGGCATGGGCGCCGTTGGCCAGCGCCGGACCGGGCGCGCGCGCGGCGGTGTGCTGCCGCGCGCGCTCGCCGGACCGGGCTTCCTCCATCGGCCTCAGCTTACTTCTTCGGAGGGAGCTTGATGACCGGACGCCCGGCGTCCTTGGCGGCGGCATCGGCCTTGCCCGCGTCGGCCGCAGCGCCCGCGTCGGCCGCAGCGCCCGCATCCGCCGCAGCAGCACCCGCATCGACTGCGGCCGCACCGGCGTCGACCGGGGTGAGCGGGGCCAGCGGGTTGCCGCCGGCATCGATCTTGGCCCCACCGTCGACCACGACCTTCTTCGGCTGCGGGGCGAACACCGGGCGTGCCGCCGGCGGTGTGGCCTCGTCGCCGGGGAGGCAGAACTTGATGGCGCCGCTGTCGGAGATGGCGTCGCAGATCTTCATCCCGGCCGGGCAATCGGCGGGCGCCGCGCACAGCTTGGAGCAGATGCCCGGCGCGTCCTGCTGGCCGACGCGCTTGAGGCAGTGGCCGTGCTGGCAATCCGAGGCGTTGTTGCAGACGCCGTTCGGCGCCTGACCAACGGGTTTGGCGCAGTAATGCCCGGCGCCCTGGTCGTCGTCGCGGCAGACCAGGTCACCGCCACACTCGCTGTCCACCCCGCAGGTCTTGGTGCAGATGCTGCCGAAGGTCTGACACTTGAGCGACTCGCAGTCGGTGTCGATCTTGCACTCCTCGCCGAAGGGCTTCTTCTCCTTGTTGAGGAGGCCGCAGCCACCCCCGGCCACCGCGAAGAACAGCGTCCCGGCCATCAAGGCCACAGCGGTCACCCCGCGCGTCCGGTTCTTGCTCGTCATGCGCCACGCTCTCCCTTGGCTTCGGCCATCGGCCGGCCCTGTCTATCCAACCCGCACATGTCCCGCGGGCGCGCATCGACCGCGCCGCCCGCACGACCGACGCGTCGTATCAGATTGTCCAGGGCGTGGGGAGATGCTGCCGCGCCCCAGACGCGACATGACGGCGCCCTTTCCCTGGCGATACCCTCGTCGCCCCATGGCAAGTCCGCCCTCCGTCGGGTCGTCGTCACGCTCCCCGCTCTCCAGAGTGCGCGTCGAGGACGACCGCACCGGCATGCACCCGGTGGCGCTGGCGCGCGCCTTCACCGACCACGTCGAGTTCTCGCGCTCGCGCGACCTGGACGCCGCCACCGCCTTCGACCGCTACGTGGCGCTGGCGCTGTCGGTGCGCGATCGCCTGGTGCAGCGCTGGGCGGCGACCCAGCGCGCCTACTACGAGGCCGATGCCAAGCGCGCCTACTACCTCTCGGCGGAGTTCCTCCTCGGCCGCACCCTGATCACCAACCTGCAGGCGCTGGGCATCGAGGGCGAGTACCGCCAGGTGCTGGCGGAGATGGGCATCGACCTCGATCAGCTGGTCGACCAGGAACCGGACGCCGGCCTCGGCAACGGCGGCCTCGGGCGCCTGGCGGCCTGCCTGCTGGAGTCGCTGGCCACGCTCCGTCTGCCCGGCCACGGCTACGGCATCCGCTACGAGTTCGGCATCTTCGAGCAGGCCATCCGCAACGGTCAGCAGGTGGAGCGCGCCGACGAGTGGCTGCGCTTCGGCAACCCGTGGGAGATCGCCCGGCCCGAGTACACGGTGGCCGTCTCCTTCGGAGGTCGCACCGAGCAGGTCGCCGACGGGCGCGGCGCCTTCCGCGTCGTCTGGCACGCGGAGGAGCGCGTGCTCGGCGTGCCCTACGACACCCCCATTGCCGGCTACCGCACCGACACGGTGAACTCGCTGCGCCTCTGGGCGGCGCGCGCCGATCAGGAGTTCGATTTCTCGCTGTTCAACGCCGGCGACTACGTGCGCGCGGTGCAGGCCAAGAACGGCTCGGAGGTCATCTCCAAGGTCCTCTACCCCAACGACAACTTCGAAGCCGGCCGCGAGCTGCGCCTGCGCCAGGAGTACTTCTTCGTCGCCTGCTCCATCCACGACATCGTCTGGCGCTACAAGAAGACGCACCAGGACTTCAGCTCCTTCTCCGCCAAGGTCGCCATCCAGCTCAACGACACCCACCCGGCGGTGGCCATCGCCGAGCTGATGCGCTTGCTCCTCGACGAGCATGGCGTGCCCTGGGAGCTCGCCTGGCAGCAGACGGTGGGGGCCTTCGGTTACACCAACCACACGCTGTTGCCGGAGGCGCTGGAGCGCTGGCCGGTGTCGCTCTTCGGCCGCCTGCTGCCCCGGCACCTGGAGATCGTCTACGAGATCAACCGACGCTTCCTGCGCGAGGTCATGGACGCCTTCCCCCGCGACGAGGCGCGCGTGGCGCGGATGTCGTTGATCGAGGAGGGCCCGGAGCGCAAGGTGCGCATGGCCAACCTGGCGGTTGTCGGCTCGCACTCCGTCAACGGCGTGGCCAAGCTGCACACCGAGCTCATCGAGAAGAATCTGCTGCGCGATTTCCACGAGCTGTACCCGAAGCGCTTCGTGAACAAGACCAACGGCGTCACCCCGCGACGCTGGATCCTGGCCTGCAACCCCGGCCTCTCCGCGCTGATCACCGAGAAGATCGGCGACGGCTGGGTGACCGACCTCGATCGCCTGCGCGGCCTGGAGGCCTTCGCCGACGACCCCGCCTTCCTGACGCGTCTTGCCGAGGTCAAGGCCGGGAACAAGGCCCGCCTGGCGGGCATCGTGCGCGACCTCTGCGCCATCGAGGTCGACCCCGGGAGCATCTTCGACTGCCAGATCAAGCGGCTGCACGAGTACAAGCGGCAGCTGCTCAACGCGCTGCACATCGTCTCCCTCTACCTGCGCGCCAAGCGCGGCGAGGCGGTGCAGCCGCGCACCTTCGTCTTCGGGGCCAAGGCGGCGCCCGGGTACCGCCAAGCCAAGCTCATCATCCGCTTCATCCACGCCATCGCCTACGTCATCAACGGCGACCGCCACGCCTCGCCGATCCGCGTCGCCTTCCTCCCCAACTACCGGGTCTCGCTGGCCGAGCGCATCATCCCGGCCGCGGACGTCTCCGAGCAGATCTCCACCGCCGGCATGGAAGCGTCGGGGACCGGCAACATGAAACTCTCCATGAACGGGGCGCTGACGGTGGGCACGCTCGACGGCGCCAACATCGAGATCCGGGAGGCGGTCGGCGCCGAGAACTTCTTCCTCTTCGGGCTCACCGCCGACGAGGTGGCCGAGCACAAGCGGGCGGGGATCAGCGGGCGAGCCGGCTACAACGCCGACGAGGAGCTGCGCGAGGTCATCGACCTGGTGGCCTCGGGCTTCTTCAGCCCCGAGGAGCGTGACCTCTTCCGCCCGCTCGTCGACGAGCTCATGGGGCGCGACGAGTACCTGGTGATGCGCGACTTCGCCGCCTACGCCGACTGCCAGCGGCGTGTGGCCGAGACCTTCGCCGACCGGCGCCGCTGGACGCGCATGGCCACGCTGAACATCGCCCGCGTCGGCGGCTTCAGCTCGGACCGCACCGTACGCGAGTACGCCGAGCAGATCTGGGGCATCCGGCCGCTCTCGCCGTGAACGAGCAACCGAGCGCCTTACTCGCGAGCGAGCGCGTGGCGGCGCGAGCGCCGCGCCGCGCGAGAGGTTATCCTCGGCCCCGAGTCATGGCAGACGAGCCCAAGGAAGACCCGAGTCGCGAAGGCGAGCTCGCCGTCGAGAAGAAGAAGAAGCTCGAGAAGGTCCGCCGCTGGAAGGTCGTCTTCCACAACGACGACTACACCACGATGGAATTCGTGATCCTGGTGCTGATGAAGTTCTTCCACAAGTCAGAGACGGAGGCGACGCACGTCATGCTCAGCGTCCATCACAAAGGACACGGGGTGGCGGGCCTCTACACCAAGGATGTGGCAGAAACGAAGGTCGCCCAGGTCATGACGTACGCCAGGGAGCAAGGCATGCCCCTGCGCGTCACCGCGGAACCGGAATGAGCATGCAACTGAGCCCCGAAATCGAGATCGCTCTCTCGCTGGCCACCCGTGAGGCGGCCCGTCGGCGGCACGAGTTCGTGACCGTCGAGCACCTGCTGTACGCGCTCTGCTTCGACGACGAGTCGATGCAGATCCTCCGCCACGCCGGGGCCGACCCCAAGGTGCTGCAGAAGCGCCTGGAGAGGTTCCTCGACGACGAGATGGAGGCGCTCCCCGAGGACGCCGACAACAACCCCTCGCTGTCGCTGGGCTTCCAGCGCGTCGTCGGGCGGGCGGCGATGCACGTCGAGTCCTCGAACAAGAAGGAGCTCAAGGGCGGCAACGTGCTGGTGGCCATGTTCGCCGAGCGCGAGTCGCCGGCGGTCTCCATGCTCGCCGAGCAAGGCGTCAGCCGCTTCGACGTCGTGAACTACCTCTCCCACGGCATCTCCAAGACGGGCGAGGACGACCTCTCCCGCGAGGGCAACCCCGGGGTCGACGGCGACGACAGCGAGCCTGGCTCGCAGCCGGTCAAGGACCCGCTCGAGGCCTTCACCCAGAACCTGAACAAGCTCGCGGCAGAGGGCCGCATCGACCCGCTCATCGGCCGCGAGCGCGAGGTGGAGCGCACCATCCAGGTGCTGGCCCGCCGTCGCAAGAACAACCCCATGCTCATCGGCGACGCCGGCGTCGGCAAGACGGCCATCGTCGAGGGGCTGGCGCGGAAGATCCACGAGGGCAACGTGCCCTCGGCCATCGCCAAGAGCACCGTCTACGCGCTGGACATGGGCGCGCTGCTCGCCGGCACCAAGTACCGCGGCGACTTCGAGAACCGCATCAAGGCCGTGCTCAAGGCGCTCGAGAAGCAGGAGGGGTCCATCCTCTTCATCGACGAGATCCACACCATCATCGGGGCTGGCTCGGCCAGCGGCGGCACCGTCGACGCCTCCAACCTGCTCAAGCCGGCGCTGGCCTCCGGGCGCCTGCGCTGCGTGGGGGCGACGACCTTCCAGGAGTACCGCGGCCACCTCGAGCGCGACAGCGCGCTGGCGCGGCGCTTCCAGCGCATCGAGGTGAACGAGCCCAGCGTCGAGGACACCGCCAAGATCCTGGCCGGCCTCCAGAAGCACTACGAGGAGTTCCACAAGGTGACCTTCACCCCGGAGGCGCTGGAGGCGGCGGCCAAGCTTTCCGCCAAGTACCTCCAGGACCGGCGTTTGCCGGACAAGGCCATCGATCTGCTCGACGAGGCCGGCGCCGCCGCGCGCCTCTCCAAGGGAGAAGGCGTGGTCGTCGACGTGGTGGACATCGAGACGGTCATCGCCAAGATGGCGCAGATCCCGCCGCGTCAGGTGACCGCCAACGACAAGAGCCAGCTCAGGAACATCGAGAGCGAGCTGAAGGGCGTCATCTTCGGGCAAGACGAGGCCGTGAAGCAGCTGGCCAGCGCCATCAAGATGTCGCGCGCCGGGCTGCGCGCGCCGGAGAAGCCCATCGGCTCGTTCCTGTTCACCGGCCCGACCGGCGTCGGCAAGACGGAGCTGGCCAAGCAGCTGGCGCAGAGCCTGGGCATCTCCTTTCTGCGCTTCGACATGAGCGAGTACCAGGAGCGCCACACCGTCTCGCGCCTCATCGGCGCCCCGCCGGGATACGTCGGCTTCGACCGCGGCGGCCTGCTCACCGAGGCCGCCGCCAAGACCCCGCACGCCGTGCTCCTGCTGGACGAGATCGAGAAGGCGCACGAGGACGTCTTCCAGGTGCTCTTGCAGGTGATGGACCACGGCACGCTCACCGACAACAACGGCAAGAAGAGCGACTTCCGCCACATGGTCCTGATCATGACCAGCAACGTCGGTGCCCGCGACATGGCCCAGTCCCGCCTGGGCTTCGGCGAACGCGGCAACCGCGGCGACGACGATCGCGCCTACAAGAACCTCTTCAGCCCCGAGTTCCGGAACCGCCTCGACGCACGCATCATGTTCAAGCCGCTCGACCCGGCGGTGATGAGCAGCATCGTCGAGAAGTTCGTGAAGGAGCTCGCCGCGCTCCTCGCCGACCGCCAGGTCACGCTGGAGGTCACCGCGGCGGCCAAGACCTGGCTGGGCGACAAGGGATACGACCCGCAGAACGGCGCGCGGCCGCTGGCGCGCGTCATCGATCAGGACGTGAAGCGCCGCCTCAGCGACGAGCTGCTCTTCGGAGCACTGGAGCACGGTGGCCTGGTCACCGTCGACGCCGAGAACGGCGAGCTGACGTTCAAGTTCGCCGCCATGCAGTGAAGTAGGCGTCAGGCTCAGGCTTCGGGTCGACCCGAGCTGGCCTGGGGCGCGAGGCCGTACCTCGAGAGATCGAGGCACGACGTCTGATCTCCTGAAGCCTGAAGTCACCGAGTTTCGGGCAGCGAACCTCCGTCACGCCCAGGCCTGCGCCAGCTCCAGCGTGCGCGCGTGGTCCGGCACGGCGTGCAGGAAGGTCTGGCGCAGGGCCGGCTCGTCGATGCGCGCCGCTCGCTCCAGCAGGCGCGCGCGCGCGTTGGCGGCCACGGCCAGCGCCTCACCGCGCCGGCCGGCGGTGTGCAGGGTCTCGGCCCAGACCAGTCGCACCGTGGCCTCCACCTCGCCCAGCTCCCCCAGCGCCGACTCCAGCAGCGCGTCGGCGCGACGCGCGCTGGCCAGGGCGAGCCCGAGGCACCTGCGTGCAGGTGGACGCGCGCCAGCGTGGCCAGGGCAGCCGCCTGCTGCGCCGGCGAGGCGATGATGGCCAGGGCCCGCTCGGCGTGGGCCACCGCCCCGCGCGGCTGCCCTGCGGCGCGAGCACCCGCGCCAGGCCGCAGCGCACGCGCGCCTCGGTGCGCCGGTCTCCCTGCTCCACGGCGCGGTCGAGGGCCTCCTCCAGGCGTGGCCACGCCGCCGCCGCGCCCTGGTGCTCGAGCTGCCACAGCGCCAGGAAGGCGCCGGCACACGAGCGCGCCTCGAGGTCGGCGCGCGACGCCGCCGCGGCGATGACCGCCTCGAGCGCCGGAGCCGCGCCGCCATCCCCGAGCGCTGCCAGCGCGCGCGCCTCGAGCAGGGCGGCGCGCCGCGTCGCGCGCGCCGCGGTGCCGCCGCGCCGCGCCGCCAGCGCTGCCCGCGCGTGGGCCAAGGCGCGCTGCGGCTCGCCGCCGAACAGCGCGCGCGCCGCGCGGACCTCCTCGGCGGCGGCCCCGACCTCGACGTCGACGCGGGCCGCCGCGGCCATCACCAGCCCGAAGTGCGCGGCGCACTGCTGGCTCGCCGACGGGAGCGCCGCGTGCCACAGCTCCTCGCAGATACCGAGCACGGCGCAGACCGCCGGCGCGCTGGCCAGCGCCGCGGCGGGCACGCTGGTCAGGTCGGCGGCCAGGGCCTGCAGGCGCTGGTCATCGCCCAGGTGCACGCAGCTCGCCGCCACCTCGCGCGCCGCGCGCAGCCATGGCTCGGCGCCACGCGGCAGCACGGCCATCGCCTCCTCCGCGGCGCGGCGGGCGACCACGTACGCGGCGGAGACCCGCTGCACCTCGGCCTCCAGCACGCGCAGGTCCCCGACCGAGGCCAGCGACAACCCTGGGCTGGCCAGGAGCCTGGTGCTGGCATCGACCTGCCGTGCGGCATCAGCCAGCTCGTCGGCGAGCAGGGCGGCGTGCCCGGCGCGGACCCGCTCGTGCAGCGCCTGGGCCGCGGCTCCGCCCCGCTCGAGGTGCATCGCGATCCGCGCCGCGTCGCCCCCGTGTCCGGCCAGCCACCCCGCCACCAGCCGGTGCCCCAGCCGTGCGTCCGGCTCGGTCAACGCGGCATGGGCCGCGCGCTCGATCAGCGCATCGCGGAAGGAGAAGAGTCGCGGCCGCCCCGGTTCACTGCGCGCCGTCAGCAGCGAGGCGTCCACGCCGGCCTGGAGCGCGTCCTCCACGGCGCTGCCGGCGTCCTCGCGGCGATCGCCGAGCAGGTGCCGCACCGCGCCCGCCGGCGCCGGGGCGCCGACGATGGCCAGCGCGCGCAGCGCGCGGCGCGCAAGCGGCGGCAGGCGCTCCAGCGTGGCCACCGCCAGCGCCAGCGCGGGCGTGGGCGACTCCGAGCCCGCCGGTAGCGGCGCGTCACCTTCGTGTGTGGTCAGCGAGATCAGCGTGCGCGGGTTGCCGCGCCCGAGCGCGGCCAGCCGTTCCACCTCGCCCGGCGGCGCCTGCGGGCCGAGCGCATCCCCGAGAAGCTGGCCGGCGGCGCGGGGCGAGAGCTCGCCGAGGCGCAGCTCCTCGAACGCCCTCTCCTTCCAGAGCGCGGGGTGCAGTGTGTGCACCTCGGGGCGGGCCAGCGCCAGCACCAGCAGCGGCAGCCGCGGCACGGCAGCCAGCCCCGCGTCGAGCAACGACAGCGAGGCGTGGTCGGCCCACTGCGCGTCGTCCAGGACGACGACCAGCGGGTGCGCAGCGCAGTACGCCGCGAGGTAGCCCTGCCATGCGGCCACGATGCGCCCGCCCATCTGCGCCGGATCGACCAGCGCGGCAGCCAGCTCGGCGCTCTCACCGAGCGGGTTCTTGATGCCCGCCACCTCGCCCAGGAAGGCGGCCACGCGCGGCAGCTCCGCAGCGCCGACGTGCTGCGCCAGGTGCGCGGCCAGCTTCTGGCGGTGCGCGTCGAGCGCGGGCCGACCGCTGGGCGGCGTGCCGCCGTCACCGCGCAGCGCCCGCACAACCGGCGCCTCCGGCGCGATGCCCGCCGCGGCGCGCAGGCCGGGACCGATGGTGGCAAAGGGCGTGGCGTGCGCGGCGTCCCCGCGTAGCCACCACACGCGCAGCGACGGGTGACGGGCGCGTGCGGCGTCGAGCGCGGCCAGCGCCAGGCGCGTCTTGCCCATACCGGGCGCGCCGACCACCAGCTCCACCCGCGTCACCGGCTCCTCGATGCACTCGTCGACCAGGCTGTCGAGCGCGCGCAGCTCGCGCTCGCGCCCGGCCAGAGCCAGCAGCGCGCCGCGCGCCGCCCGCGCGCGCGCATCGCCGTGTCGCTGCCCGCAGAGCAGCAGCTGCCCCGCTGGCGCGCCACCTCGAAGGCACCATCGAGCAGCGCCGCAGTCTCGGCGTCCACCGGAACCGGCAACTGCACCTCGAGGCCCATGGTGGTCTCGTCCGGCGCCTCGGCGCGCGCGCGCCAGCGCGCCACCTCCTCGGCCAGCAGGCGCCCGGCGCGCTCGACCACCCCGCCGGTCGGCACCTCCGACTCCAGCAGCCCCAGACCGCTGGCCACGGCCATCGGAGCGGCGGGTGCAGCTGGCGCACGGCCAGCGCGCAGGTGGCTGCGCTGCGCGCGCGGTCGTCGGCCGTCTCGCCCGTGGCGCAGGCGATGAGCGCCGCGTCGGTGCCCAGCGCCCCGACAGTGGCGCCGAAGCGCGCCACCAGCGCCCCGAGCTCGCGCCAGCGCCGCGGATCCTCGACGAAGCTCGGCGGATCGACGACGCCGGGCGCGGAGCGGGCCGGCGCCTCGGCGGCGGCCAGCGCGGCCGCGTCGGCGAGGACCACCACCGTCAGCTGCCGCTGCTCGGCGGTACCGATGGCCTGCGCCGGCGCCGCGCCAGCCTCCGCGCCCAGCGCGCGGTTGCGGGCGACGGCGATCTCGCCGAGCAGCGCGGCACCGTCGTGCGGCCGGGCCGAAGGATCCTTGGCCAGCATGCGCCGGACGAGCGCCTCGACCTCCGCCGGGACCTCGGGCGACAGGTCGCGGAGCGGAGGAGGATCCTCGACCAGGATGCGCGCCAGCACGGCCATCAGGTGATCGCCGGCAAACGCCGGCCGCCCCGCCAGGCACTCGAAGAGCACGCAGCCCAGCGCGAAGACGTCGCTCCGGGCGTCGAGCGTGCGCCCCCCACGCGCCTGCTCCGGCGACATGTAGCCCGGTGAGCCGAGCATGCGGCCCGAGGCCGAGGTCAGCGCGGGCCCGCTGCGCGCGATGCCGAAGTCCAGCACCTTGGCCTCGGCGGCGCGACCACCGACGAGGAACACGTTGCTCGGCTTGATGTCGCGGTGGACCACGCCGCGCCCGTGCGCCATCGCCAGCGCACCGGCGGCGCGCTCGGCCAGGGCCATCGTCTCGCCGAGGTCGAGGCGGGCGCCGCGCCCGAGGCGCTCGGCGAGCGTCTCGCCCTCCAGCCACTCCATGGCCAGGAAGTCCTCGCCGCGCTCGCCCTTGCCGTGGGCGACGTAGCGGACGATCGCCGGGTGGACCAGCGCCGAGAGCAGCGCCGCCTCCTGCTCGAAGCGCGCCACGTCGCGGCTGCCGCGCGCCACGAGCACCTTGAGCGCCACCGTCCTGCCGTCGGACAGGTCACGCGCGCGGTAGACGCGCCCCATGCCGCCGCTACGGGCCAGCTCCAGCGGCACGAAGCGGCGCCCGATGGGGCCCAGCAGAGGGCGTTCGTCGTTGGAAGCCACGGCGGGCGGTGAGCGCGAGGGTCAGCGGGGGTTCCCGTCGCTGGGACGACAGGGGCGGCGCGGGCCGCGTCTCAGTTCAACGAATACGGCAAGGCGAGCGCGAAGGGAGCAATCACCGCCTCGAACATGGATCCGTCGGGGCGCTGCATCTGGTAGGTGCCGCGCATCGTGCCGCGCGGCGTCTCCAGCACACAGCCGCTGGTGTACTCGAAGTGCTCGCCGGTCCGCAGGACCGGCTGCTTGCCGACCACGCCCGGCCCTCGAACCTCCTCCACCTTGCCGCTCTGGTCGGAGATGATCCAGTGACGGCTGCGGAGCTGCGCCGTGTCCGGTCCCTCGTTGCTGATGCGGATGGTGTAAGCGAACACGTAGCGGTGCGCGGACGGCGATGACTCCGCCGCGACATACGACGTCGAGACGGTGACCTTGATGCCCTGGCTGACGGCGGTGGACACGAACCCCGGGGTAGTCCGCCGCCGCCGCGCGCACAAGGCCACACGTCGGCCGAGCGCCTGCCACCGCGTTGACAGGGACGTCCCGAGTCCGCAGGTTCACCCGACCTTGGGCGGCGACGACGACAGCTCCGACGCGGCCCACCCCTCCTCGTCGCTACAACCGCTGGTCGCCCGGCCAGCGGCCGCCGCGGCCCTGGTTCCCTGGTCCAGCGAACCGGCGAGCGTCGCTGCGCCGCGCCCCGGCGCAGCGGACGGCAACGAGGGCGAGGGCGAGGGCGAGGGCGGCTCCCCCGCGCTGCCGTGGGGCCTGCGCTCGCTGGGTCCGGTGCACTCCGAGCGGCGGGCGCGCGACTGGGCCCTCGTCCTGCAGTCCATGTCCATCTGGCACGTGCTGCGCTGGAGCGCCGAAGGCTGGATGCTCTTCGTGCGCGACGACGATGGCGTGCGCGCCGCCGCCTCCATCGCTCGTTACGAAACCGAGAACCGCGACTGGCCGCCGCGGCGCGTGCGCGAGCGCCCGCGCTTCCCGGCCTCACCCGTGGCCGCGCTGACCTTCGCCGCGCTGGCCGCCTTCTTCATGATCACCGGCCCCGCGCGGCACGTGCGCTGGTTCAGCGCCGGTACCTCGGTCGCCGAGCTGGTGGTGGGCAGCGAGCCGTGGCGCGCGGTGACCGCCCTCACGCTGCACGCCGACGCCATGCACGTCGTGGGCAACGTCATCTCCGGCGTCATCTTCGGCTCCGCCGTGCACCGCCGCCTCGGTCCTGGCGGCGGCTCGCTGGCCATCCTCGGCGCCGGCGCGGCAGGCAACTTCATCAATGCGGTGTTCCACACCGCCCGCGGCCAGGGCGGACACGCCTCCATCGGCGCCTCCACCGCCGTCTTCGGCGCCATCGGCGTCCTGGCCGCCACCCAGATGCTCGTCGATCGCAGCGGGCGGCGCCTCGGCGGCGCGTGGAAGAGCGGCTGGGTCGAGCTGGTGGCGCCGGCCGTGGGCGGCCTGGCCCTGCTCGGCGCGCTCGGCGCCGGCGGGCCGCGCACCGACCTCGGCGCCCACCTCTGGGGCCTGGTCTGCGGCGGCGCCATCGGGCTGGTGGCCGGGTTGTGGCAGGCGCGGAGCGGCGGCCGCCACGATGCGCGCGGCCGGTTGGCAGCAGCCTCGATCCCCGGGGGCGGCGTGGTCAGCGTCCACGACACGGTGGCGGCGGCGCCGCGCTGGTGGGTCCAGCCGCTGTTCGGGGCCATCGCCCTCGGGCTCCTGCTCGGGTGCTGGCAGCTGGCCATCCCCGCGCTGCGCTAGCGAACCGTTCGTCGCGCTAGAGCACCGTTCGGTGCTCTAGGCCGGCCAGATCCCCACGCTGCCGCCGGTCCAGGCCAGGTCGCGGTTGTGGTCCACCCCGATCATCTTGCCGCGTGACAGGCGGACCAGCGGCAGGACGAGCGTCGGGGCCGGCTCCTCGGGCGCGCGCAGGAACATCATCCGCACCTCGCCCTTGACCCCCTCGCCGTCGGGCATGCGCAGGGCCGGCTCGTAGACGATCTTCTCCTGCAGCAGCCAGTTGTCCCGCTCCGCCTCGGGTACGCCCGCCAGATCGTCGGGCGTGACGTCGACCTTGACCCCCGAGCCGGCGAAGGAGAAGAGCGGCTTGAGCACGTACCGGGACAGATCTTCGGGGACGCGCTCCAGGTCGCCGAGACGGCGCGCGCGTGGCACGGCGGGGTGATCGATGGATGGCAGCGTGTACTTCGACCAGGTCCAGTACCAGTTGGGGTGCGAGCACCAGCTGACGTCGAGGTCGTCGCGGTACGAAAAAGGCAGCGGAACGCCCTTCACCGCCAGCTCGTCGAAGACGATGCGGTTGTAGATGCGCCGCACCGGGACGCGCTTGCCGCCGACGTCGCGGTAGAGGCGCCTGCCCTCCTTGACGAGCTCGGTCGGACAGATGGCATCGACGCCGATGAGCTGCTTGGTGGCGGCGAAGTCGGGGTACGTCTTCTGCGCCGGCGGATCGAGGTCGAGCAGCACCACCTCCGCCGGGTCCTCCCCGGCCACCACCGCGCGCCGCAGGTGCTCGATGAACCGCTGGCGGTCGCCGGCGAAGTAGATGCTCCACGCCTGGGGCATGCCGGGCATCTCGGCGAGCCGCTCGCCCAGCACGTCGGACTGCACCACCATCAGCGCGTAGAGCGAGGGGAAGGCCTGCAGCTCGACGACCTTGCCCTCCAGCCCGCCGTCCGGGGCGCGGGTGATGGCGAAGTCGACCTGCACGCAGCTGGGCAAGGCGTCCATGCCGGGGACGTCCAGCTCCGGCGGGATGGCGCGCTTCATCTTCTCGATGAGCGCCGGGTCGGAGATGGCGGCGATGATCTCGCGCGCCGAGGTGGCCAGCCGCTCGCGCAGCTGCGCAGGCAAGAAGAGCGGCGTCTCCGCCACGCGGAAGGGGATCTTGCAACCCAGCCGCTCCTCGAGCCGGGCCACGTACCGCGGATAGAAGCGCTCGTCGTACGCGGCGTTGAACCTGGCCCGCAGCTCCGGATCCATGGGCGGCACGCGTAGCACGGGCGCCGGCCTGGCAGGAATCGTGCTACCTTTCGCGCCGTGCGACGGCTCTTCATCCTCCTTTGTCTGGCGGCTCCGGCCGCGCTGCTCACCGGCTGCGCGGACCTGAGCAGGCCCGAGCAGATCACCGTCGTGGCCGAGAGGGCGGAACAGCAGGGGCGTGCCGCCCCCGAGACCCCGCCGGATGCGAACCGGCCCATACTCGAGCGTGGTCAGGGCATGGCCCCGATGCCCGCCGGCCAGGGCGCGTCCCCACCGCGCGCCGGGGGTGGCTGAGGCCAGTAGCAGGGCTCCGGTCGGGAGCCCACGACCCAGATGACGCCGACGCCTCTGCACGAGACCGCCGAGCACGCCGAGCTCCGCGCGCAGGCTCGTCGCTTCGCGCGCGCCGAGGTCCTCCCCAACGCGCACGCCTGGGAGGAAGCCAACGAGTTCCCGCGCGAGCTCTACAGGAAGGCCGCGGCCGCCGGGGTCCTGGGCATCGCCTATCCCGAGGAGTACGGCGGAGGCGGCGGCGACCTGTCTCACGCGCTGGCCCTGAGCGAGGAGATGATCCTCGAGGGCAAGTCGGTGGGCGTCACCGTCGGCCTGGGCAGCCACGGCATCGCGCTGCCGCCCATCCTGCGCTTCGGCACCGAGGAGCAGAAGCAGCGCTTCGTCCCGCCCGTCCTGCGCGGTGACAAGATCGCCGCCCTGGCCATCACCGAGCCCGGGGGCGGCAGCGACGTGGCGGCGCTGGCCACACGCGCCGAGCGCCGCGGCGACCACTATCTGGTCAATGGCAGCAAGACCTTCATCACCAGCGGCTGCCGCGCCGACATCGTGACCACCGCCGTGCGCACCGGTGGCCCGGGGCACGGCGGCATCTCGCTGCTGGTCATCGAGCGCGAGACGCCCGGCTACGCCGTCAGCAAGAAGCTGCAGAAGATGGGCTGGTGGGCCTCGGACACGGCCGAGCTGTCGTTCTCCGACTGCCGCGTGCCGGTCGCCAACCGCATCGGCGACGAGAACGGCGGCTTCGTGCCGATCATGACCAACTTCGTCGCCGAGCGGCTCTTCCTGGCCGCCAACTCGGTGGCCATCGCCGAGCTCGCCTACCGCGAGTCGGTGGCCTACGCCAAGGAGCGGCGCGCCTTCGGCAAGACGCTGTCCGGCTTCCAGGTCACCCGCCACAAGCTGGCGGACATGGCCTCGCGCATCGCCGCGGCGCGCTCCCTCACGTACGAGGTGCTGGTGCGCCACCAGAAGGGCGAGCAGGTCGCGGGCCTGGCCGCCATGGCCAAGAACACCGCCAGCGACGCGGTGGGCTTCGTCTGCGACCAGGCGGTGCAGATCCACGGCGGGTACGGCTACATGCGCGAATACGTCGTCGAGCGGCTCTTCCGCGACGCGCGCCTCTATCCCATCGGCGGCGGCACGCGCGAGATCATGAACGAGATCATCTCCAAGGTCGAAGGCTACTGACAGCCGCCTTCCGCTCCCGCTCCCGCTCTCCCGCTCCCCTGCGCTCCCGCTCCCCTGCGCTCCCGCTCCCCTGCGCTCCCGCTCCCCTGCGCTCGCGCTCCCCTGCGCTCCGCTCTCCCGCTCGGATTCGGATTGAGCTCCGGCGTTCCTGTACTAGCGTGCGCGGCGATGAAGCCCTCCCTGTCGCACTGCCTGCTCGCCACCGCCCTGGTCCTCGCCGCCTGCGAGAAGACGCCCGAGCCCGACCCGACGTCGTCCCCGAGCACGAGCAAGCCCGCACAGAGCGCGGCCCCCGCCCCGGCCGGCGGCGCCACCGCCACCGCCGCTGCCGCCACCGGCCCCGCGGACATCGCCTGGGACGTGCCCGCGGCCTGGGAGCGCATGGAGAACCCGAGCCCGATGCGCAAGGCGACCTACAAGATCCCCAAGGCCGCCGGCGACAAGGACGACGGAGACATGAGCGTCAGCCAGGCCGGCGGCGGGATCGACGCCAACGTCAAGCGCTGGGAGCAGCAGTTCACCGACCGCGCCGGCGAGACCAAGACGGAGACGAAGAAGGTCGGCGACCTGGAGGTGACCATCGTCGAGGTCAAGGGCACCTTCGCCTCCGGCATGCCTGGAATGCCCGCCGCCGAACCGAAGAAGAGCTGGGCGCTGCTCGGCGCCATCGTCAACACCAAGACGCCCTACTTCTTCAAGCTCACCGGCCCGGACAAGACGGTGACCGCCGCGCGCGCCGACTTCGACAAGCTGGTGAACAGCCTCCGCGCCAAGTAGCGCTCGTCAAACCGGCACCGGGCCCTCCAGGAAGGGTCGCATCGGAGCCGGCACGCGCTCGAGCACGTCCTCGGGCAAGGGCGGCGAGATGCCGCTCAGCGTGTGCCAGTACAGGACGTTGGCCGTCGGTTGCTCCGCGCACACCCGCCGCACCACCGCCAGCGCCTTGCCCGTGTAGGTGATCTCGCCCGGCGACCCGGTGAGGCGCTCCACCTGGGCCACCGCTTCGATGGCCTCCGGGGTGGGGTGGCCGTACCCGCCACCGGCGGCGCGGTGCTCGATGTCGAAGCGCACGTCACGGCGGCGCAGGGGCGCGGGCAACGCCGCGCGCTTGCCGAGGAAGCGCGCAGTGGCTGCGGCCAGCGCGCCCACGGTGGCCCGGTTGCAGGCGATGCGATCGGTGATGCGCACGCCGACGACCCGCGTGGGCCAGCCGAGGAGTGCGGCGCCCACCGCCAGGCCCACCGTGGTCCCGGAGCTCCCGGCGGCGACGACGATGACGTCCGGTCGCGGCAGCGCGCCGGCACGCACCTGCCCGTCGAGCTCGAGCATGGCGTCGACGTACCCCAGGTTGGCCATGGGGTTCGAGGCGCCGGGCAGGATCAGGTACGGCCGCTCCGCGCGCCGATAGGCGAGGAGGGTGCGCAGCGCGGTCATCACGTAGCCGCCGCCGTAGATCAGGTCACCACCTGCCCCGATGCCGCCGAGCAGGGTGCGGCGCGCGAAGGTGGTCGCCGGCTGCTCGAAGAGCGCCGCGCTGACCGCGAACCCGGCGGCGCGGCCGAGCATCACCGTGGCCAGCACCTGGGTGGAGCCGAAGCCGCCGGCGGTGACCAGCGCGCGCGCCCCGCGAAGCTCCGCCTCGGCGAAGAGATGCTCGTAGCGGCGCACCTTGTTGCCGCCGTAGACGGGGGAGATGGCGTCGTCGCGCTTGCACCACACGCCATCGCGCCCCAGCCAGTCGGCGATGGCGCCGCAGTCGTGCACCGGGGTGGGCACGTGCGCCAGCGGACGCCACGGCACCGTCCCGGCCAGCCGGGGGTGCGCGGCGGCGAGCCAGGTCTCCGTGCGCAGCGGGGGCATCGAGGCGGGCAGCACGGTGCGTCGTTCTACCACCGGACGGCGGCGCCGCTCACGCCCCGCTTGCGGACGCGACGCATGGCCCACTTCGCGTGACGGCCGTGGCCGGTTGCCGGGGCTCGGCGCCGCGGTATAACCGGGCTCCCATGAGCGACGACAAGCCGACGCGTGCCTGGAACTTCAACGCCGGTCCCGCCGGCCTGCCCCTGCCCGCCCTGGAGCGTGCCCAGCGCGAGCTGCTCGACTTCGAAGGCACCGGCATGTCGATCATGGAGCACAGCCACCGCGGCAAGGCCTACGAAGGCGTGCACCGCGAGGCCATCTCGCTCCTGCGCGAGCTGCTCGGCGTGTCCGACGACTACCACGTGCTGTTCCTGCAGGGCGGCGCCAGCCACCAGTTCGCCATGGTGCCGCTCAACCTGCTGCCGACGGGAAAGAGCGCCGACTACATCGTCACCGGCGGTTGGTCGGAGAAGGCCCTCGAGGAGGCCAAGCGCGTCGGCACCGCGCGCGTGGCGGCGACCACCGTGGCCGACAAGAAGTTCGCGCGGGTCCCCAAGCAGTCCGAGCTCCAGCTCGACGGCGACGCGGCCTACCTGCACATGACCAGCAACAACACCCTCTTCGGCACCCAGTTCCACGAGTTTCCGGACACCGGCAAGGTGCCGCTCGTGGCCGACATGTCGTCCGACTTCCTCTGGCGCAAGGTCGACGTCTCGAAGTTCGGCCTCATCTACGCCGGCGCGCAGAAGAACATCGGGCCGAGCGGCGTCACCGTGGTGCTGGTTCGCAAGGACCTGGTCGATGCTGCGCGCACCGACATCCCCATGATCTTCCGCTACGCGACGCACGCGGCCAACGACTCGCTCTACAACACGCCCCCGACCTTCGGCATCTACCTGGTGCGCAACGTCCTGGCCTACACCCAGTCGATCGGTGGCCTGGGCGAGATCGAGCGCCGCAACCGCGCCAAGGCCGACAAGCTCTACGGCGCCATCGACGCCAAGCCGGACTTCTTCCGCGCGCCGGTGGAGAAGGCCAGTCGCTCGACGATGAACATCGTCTTCCGCCTCCCCAGCGAGGAGCTGGAGAAGCGCTTCCTCGCCGAGGCGAGCCAGAAGCGCATGGTCGGCCTGGCCGGTCACCGGTCCACGGGCGGCATCCGCGTCTCCGCGTACAACGCGGTGAGCATCGAGGCCATCGAGACGCTGGTGTCGTTCATGAACGACTTCGCCGCCAGGGGCTGAGGCCGCGCTCACCGCGCGCGACCACGGACCGGGTTCGTGCATCGAAGCAGCTTCGCCGGGTGACATCGGGATGCCGCGCCGCGGCCGGTCCGCGGCGAACGGATTCGGGTCCAGATCCAGGGGCGACCTTCGCTCGTGCCCGCTTGACGGCACGCCGCTCGGCTCCATGCCCTTGTGTGGAGGGACACGAAGGGAGACACCATGAGCGACGACAACAAGGAGCTGAGGGACGGCGAGCACAAGTCCGATGTCGGAGCCTCGACAGGGCCGAGGTCTCCTACCGGAGCCTCGACAGATGCGAGGACTCCTGCCGGAGCCTCGATGCCTGCGGCCTCCGACAGTCAGACGGTGTCGACTGAAGGTGACGGGCGCGGCTTCGCTTCGATGGACGAAGACAAGCAGCGCGAGATCGCCAGCAAGGGCGGCAAGGCTGCACACGAGAAGGGCACCGCGCACGAGTTCTCCGCCGAGGAGGCGCGCGCGGCCGGCAAGCGCGGGGGTCAGGCGGTGAGCCAGAACCGTGAGCACATGGCTGCCATCGGCCGCAAGGGCGGCCAGCGGGTCAGTCAGAACAAGGCCCACATGGCGTCGATCGGGCGCCGCGGGGGCGAAGCAGTGAGCGGCGATCGCGCGCACATGGCCCAGATCGGGCGCAAGGGCGGCGAGTCGCGCGGCGACAAGCAGCAGCGCGCACGTCGCGCTCAGCAGGAGAAGGCGCCGCCGACCGAGCAGAAGGCGCCTGAGGCCGAGGCATCGGTGGACGAGAACCGCCGCCCGGCGAAGAACGACACCGCTCCGCTCAAGTGGACCGGCTGACGCTGACCGCCGACTGCTGCTGAGCCACGCCGTCGCCGGCGGCCGCGAATGCGCGGTCGAAGGCGGCGGCGTCCACGAAGCGCTCCGCGGGCGCCTTGGACAGCGCCTTGAGCACAGCCGCTTCCATCACCGCCGGGATCTCCGCACGAAGCTCGCGCGGGGGTCTCGGCGTTTCGTTCATGTGCGCAAAGCCGACGGCGATGGGGGTCTCCCCCACGAACGGCGGGCGCCCACAGAGCACGTGGTACGCGAGGGCGCCGAGCGCGTAGACGTCGACGCGCACGTCCATGTTGCCGCCCTTGATCTGCTCCGGGGCCATGTACTCGGGCGTGCCCAGGATCATCCCGGTGGCCGTCATGCCGGCAAAGAAGCTGGTCGTGGCCAGCCCGAAGTCGATGACCTTCACCCCGCCCGGTGCGAGGAGCACGTTCTGGGGCTTCAGGTCGCGATGCACGACGCCTGCCGCGTGCGCCGCCGCCACGCCGCGCGACACCTCGCCGATGACCCGCGCGGCGTCCGCGATGGGTAGCGCCCCGCCCCGGCGGATGCGCGCGGCCAGCGTCTCGCCTTCGACGTACTCCATGGAGAGGAACAGCAGCGGCCCCTCCTCGCCCAGGTCGTGGATGCGCACCACGTTGGGGTGCGTCACCCGACGCGAGGCCTGCACTTCGCGATGGAAGCGCGCCACCGCCTGCTCCGGGTCACCGGCCAGCGCCGAGGAGATGACCTTCAGGGCCACTTGCTCGCCGAGCTTGGAGTCCTTGGCCAGGTAGACCGCGCCCATGCCGCCCCGCCCCAGCTCGCGTTCCACGCGGTAGCGTCCCAGCACCACCCGGCCCGGCTCGAGGTAGCCCATGGCGTAGATGCGGTCGCCGAAGCCCGTGCCGCCGTTGGTACCCGAGCCGCACGGCACCGGGCCCGTCTGCGCCAACGTGGCGTCGAAGGCCGCGCGCCCGCTGCCCGGAGTGGCCGCCGGGAGGGCGGTCTTCTCCGCGATCACCCCAGCCGCGAGGCGGTTCAGCCGCTGATTCAGCTCGAAATCCACGGAGCAGACGATGGTCTCCAGGTTCTGGATGCGCGCCTCGAGCTGCTTCTTCTCGCGGTCGCCGACCTCCAGCTGCGCCGCCCACGGGCGCCGCGCCTCCTCGAGCTTGAGGAGCTTGTCGCGGTGGCGGAAGTGCATGACCGCCCAGATGATCGCCACCGGCGAGCCGAAGAAGCACAGGATGGCGATGATGCCGACGAGTTCACCCATGACAGCCCCACGCGCGGGGATACGCCCAGCCCGCCCCGAGGTCCAGCGCCTGTAGCGACAAAGGAAGGATCCGGGGCCGTGGCACCCTTCGTCGCTACCGCCCGCTTTCTTTCAGAGCGTGTAGGCCTCCCCCTCCCGGGCGCACCGGATGGGCGAGCCTCGACGTCGTGGAAGTCCGGGTAGTGGATGAGCCGCAGGCGCGCCTTCACCGCCTCCGGCAGCGCGACCAGCGAGGCCAGCGGGGTGTGCACGCCGAGGTTCGTCTCGTGGAAGAAGAGCTCGCTCTCCGCGAGCCAGGCCACCAGCGCGGGGTCGAACGCGGTGTCGGCGCTGTAGCCGAAGCGCGCGCCGGCGACCTCGAAGCGCAGCGCCGAGGTGGGCACGTGGTGGAGGGTCGGCCGCCAGTCGATGGCCAGCCCGCCGATGTGGCTGGTGCCGGGCGGCAGGGTGTGCACCTCGGCGTAGTCCTCGAGGGCCATGGGGTGCACCTCGCCCTGGTCGTCCATGAGCCGGTCCATGCCGCCGGCGAGGCGCTTGTCCCACAGGCCAGACAGCACATCGGCGATGGCCCACACCGCCGCCTTGCGCCCGGTGACGAAGCGTCGCCAGTAGAGCAGCTGCTCCAGACCGCCCATGTGATCGCCGTGCAGGTGGGTGATGATCACGTGGTCGACGTCGTCGAGCCCGAGGCGCGGGCCGCCGCGCTCGCCCAGGTCCGCCAGGGCACGCGCCAGCGCCGGCGGCGCGTCGACGAGCACGCGGGTGCCGCCGCCCTCCACCAGCAGGCATGCGTTGTGGTGCCTGGCGGTGAATGCATCGCCCACGCCGACCACGCGCACCGACAGCTCGGACATGCCCCGGAACGTAGGGGCTTGCGCGCCGCCCGGCCAGGGCGCGGCTGCGGCGCTCAGCCCTCGCCCGGTCCGTCCTTCTCCAATCGCCAGAAGAGGCGGAATTCGCAGGCGTCGGCGCCCTTCACGCGGCAGCGCGGGTGATCCATGCGCACGTCCTTGCCGCCCACCAGCTCCAGCGTTCGCGCCAGGTAGGAGACCAGCTCGATGCACAGCGCCTCGTCGACCACGCCCCAGCCGGTGAGCACCCCGCGCACCTCGCGGTCGCCGCGCCGCTCCATCTCCCAGCGGCCGCTGTCATGGAAGCGCGACCAGTACTTGCCAGTCTGCTCGATGGCCATCGAGGGGCGCACCAGCTTCAGGAAGAAGCGCTGGATGGTGGTCAGGTCGCGCTCCGCCTCGAAGCGGCCCAGGTCGCGAACCAGCCCCAGATCGGCGCTGCCGTAGAGGCGATCCAGCGCGCGGATGAGGCGCGCGTAGGCCCCGAGGTCGTACCAGCCCACCGGCACAAGACCGACCCAGAGCTCGCGGTCGCCGGGGTCGAGCGCCTCGAGGAGCTGACGCCACGCCGGCGTGCCGTGGCGCTCGGTGACGAAGGCGCGCACGTTGACGAAGCCAACGCCTTTGGTGAGCGCCATGCTTCCGTCGTTCTACACCGACCCCACGCTTCGTGTCGCCTGCGCCTCGTTCGCGTCGTGCGACGCGGCGGCGTCGCCGATCACAGCGGGCCTTCACGGACGAGCAGCCCGTCCCGGGCGTCGAGGCCGGGCGGCACGATGTGGATCGGCTCCCCCTGCTCGGCGCGGGTGAGCAGATCGTTGAGCGCCGAGGCGTCGTCCGCCGGCAGGCGGCGCGTGGGCGCGATGCTCAGCTTGCGTGCCATGGCGTCGCGCCAGCGCGCCTCGTTGCCGAGGTCCGTCTCGTAGACGAAGCTCTTGTGGCGGAACTCGTGGGTGCCGGGCACGGCGCCGACCACCCGCAGCGGCCCCATGCGCGTGTGCACGCGCACGCTCGGGTTCTGCCACTGGGCGACGCCCCGCATACGCGTCGCGCGCAGCATGCGCAGGCTGATGGCCTTGACCCAGGCGCCAGCGTGGATGCCGGGCAGGAGGCTGATCAACGAGACCCCGATGAACAGCCCTGGTGTGACGGTGGGCGCGCCGAGGTAGGCGGCGGCGATGGCCGTGTCGTCCGCGTGCAGCGCGAGGCGCTTGCGCAGGGGCACCGCCAGCGAGCGCGCCGGGCACAGGAGCAGGCCGATGGCGCCGGGCAGGAGGTAGAGGTCCGAGAGCACCCAGCCAGGCAGCGCCAGCTCTCCCGGGAAGGCGTACCCGTTGGCGGCGCGGTACCGCTCCACCAGGTCGAGGTGATCCTCGGCGGCGTAATAGGTGAGCGGCTGCCCGAAGGGCCGCGTGTCGACCGCCGCTCCGTTGCGCGGGCGCCGAGCGCGCCGAGCGACAGGTCCGGGTGGCGCGCGAAGAAGTCCGCGCAGAGCTCGTCCACGCGCTTACCCGCCGCGGATCCCGGCGGCCACGGCGGCCAGGCGATTCTCGGCCGGGATGCGCGCGGCCACCTCGTCCGGCACGCGCGCGCGCGACACCAGGCAGCGCGACGCGCCGCCGGCCTTCTCGCAGAGCTCGCCCATGTCCAGCGAGACCACGCGCATGCCGAGCTCTTCGCACAGCGTGCGCACGCGCTCCGGGACGACGCTGGGCGCGAGGAGCGAGAAGCCCAGCGGCAGCCCGTTGGTGGCGTAGCTCTTGATCTCCGCCTCGCTCACCGGGACCAGCGCCTTGTCGCCGAAGCGCTCCTGGAGCCGGGCCATCCCGTCTCCCACGACCACGTCCGGGCAGATGAGCATACGGCCCACTTCGGGCAGCGGCAGGGCGGCCATGTTGCCGTGGAACGCCGGCTCGCGGACCTCGATGCGGAGCAGCTCGCCCTCGATGTGCCTGGCCGCCGCCTCCATGCCGGCGCGGTCGGTGCGGCCGCCGAAGAACAGCAGCGTGGCGCCATCCATCTCGGCCACGTCGCCCTGCGCCTCCCAGACGCCGGCACCCGGGGCCACGACGTCGAAGCCCAGGGCGCGGGCCAGGCTCTGCCAGTGCGCGCCCTCGCCCTGGCGGTGCGGCGAGGCCATGCGCGGCAGGATGAAGCGTGGCGCGCCGCCTGCGGCGGGCACGACCACGTGGCCACACTCGGCGGCGTAGGGCATGCCGGTCAGCTCCCCGGCCGGCGGCGGCAGCGCCACCACCGTGCCGCCGCGCGCCTCGATCTCCTCGGCGAGCCGCAGCCACTCGCCGCGCGCCTTGGCGGCGTCCACCGGCGGCGCCTCGCGACTACGGAAGTTGGCGCGCCCGCGCAGCGCCCAGCCGGGGCCGGGCGGCGACATCAGGAAGATCTCGATCACGCGCGCTGCTCAGCTCAAGCGATGGCGCCCAAAGAGACGTCCGTCGGCGTCTCCTTCGGCGCCGGGATCCACTCCTCGTCCGGGCCCTCCTGGGGCAGCACCAGGGGCGCGCCGTCGTAGCGCAGGCGCTGGCCGGGCCAGCCGAAGGTGCGCCACAGGTAGCGGACCAAGTTCGGCTGGTCGAGGTTGGGATGGATGAACGGCGCCACCCGCTTCTGGTGCTCGGCCGGGAGCAGGCTCCAGTGCAGGCCGGGCTCGATGTGGTGGATGGTGTGGTAGCCGTTGTTGTAGGTCCACCAGTTGACGAACTTGCCGACGAAGTTGCGCGAGTGGTTCCACTCGGTGTCCTCGTCCGCCCCGTCGTGCTGCAGGAGGTTCATGGTGATGATCCCCCACGCCGCGTACTGGTGCGGGATGAGCACATAGAGCAGGAACTTCTTCCAGTCGAGGGCGAGCAGGATGCCCATCGAGCCGAGGAAGATGGTCGCCTCGACGATCATCTGCCGGAACCACGGCGGGTTCCGGCGATACATGGCCTTGAAGTAGCGCATGTCGGCGCGGAAGATGTCGCCGCCGACGCGGGGCATGAACAGCAGCCCGTTGAGGAAGTTCCAGCGGAAGCGCGTCTTGCTGGTGCGCATCACGTCGCGCTTCGACTGGGTGTGCTTGTGGTGGCTGAGGTTGTGCCCCGGCACGTAGGCGCTCACCGGGTGCCCGTAGGTCAGGGTCAGCGCCACCTGGAAGACGCGGTTCGCCCAGCGCTGCTTGAACACCGGCGCGTGCACGGTGTTGTGCGTGGCCACCGCCCCGAAGAAGGAGAAGATGCAGGTCACCCCCAGGAGCGGGATGGCCAGCCACAGCGCGGTGGGCGCGTACACCCACTGCACGGCCACCAGGCCGAAGTAGGTGGCCACGAACAGGAGCGTCTTGAGGTCGGCTCGGTAGCGCAGCATCGCAGCATCCGGGACCGTCGATCTTTCGACAGTGGCCCCGGACGCGGTCTAGCGCATTTGTCCCCTCGTGGGCCGCAAATCTGCGTATGCGGGCACATTTCAGGCGTTGGCGCCACCGTGTTTACGCAGCGGCAGGCCTCTTGCTTACGACCGGACGACGGCGCTAGGCGAAGGCGGCCAGGCCACCCGGTGACCGGCGCCCGACTACCCGAGGAACAACCGGTACGTCTCCAGCGCGAGGTGCACGTCGAGCGTCCCGCACATCTCGCGGCAGGAGTGCATGCTCAGCATCGGACCGCCGACGTCGACGGTGCGCATCCCCAGCTCGGCGGCGGTGATGGGGCCGATGGTGCTCCCGCAGGGCAGGTCGCTGCGCACCACGAAGCGCTGCGGCTCGAACCCTGCCTCGCGGCACAGCGAGGCGAAGCTGGCCGCGGTGAAGGCGTCGGTGGCGTACGACTGGTTGGAGTTGCTCTTGATGATCAACCCGCGGTTGATGCCCGGCGCGTGCTCCTTGTCGTGCTGGTCGGCGTAGTTCGGGTGCACGGCGTGCGCCATGTCCGCCGAGATCAAGGTCGAGGCCGCCATGGCCCGGGCGAACCCCTGCGGCTCGGCGTCTCCCCAGGCCTCGACCACGCGGCTCAGCGTGTCGCGCATGATACTGCCCGCGGCGCCGCGGCGCTGCGGCTGCCACACTCCTCGTGGTCGTAGAGCACGATGCCGCGCGTGGCGTTGGCGCGCGGAGTGCGCTCGGCGCTCTGCAGCAGCGCGCCGACGGCGGCGTGGCAGCTGGCCAGGTTGTCGAGGCGCGCCGCGAACACGAACTCCTCGGCCAGGCCGCCGAGCGCCGCGCGCGCCGTGTCGTAGAGGCAGAGGTCCCAGGCCAGGATCCGGTCCGCCGGCTCGTCCAGCGCGCGCCCGAGCTCGCGGCGTAGCTCGCCCTGGCCCAGGGCGACCACCGGCACCATGTGCTTCTGCTGGTTGAGAACCAGCCCATCGCTGTTGACGCCGCGGTTCAGGTGGATGGCCAGGTTCGGCACGCGCGCCACCGGCCTCTCCAGGTCGCAGAGGCGCGTCTCCGCCTTGCCGCCGCCGCGATCGACCATGACCCGGCCGGCGAGCGACAGATCGCGATCGAGCCAGGTGGTGAGCAGCACCCCGCCGTAGATCTCCACGCCGAGCTGGTGGAAGCCACTGCGGTGCAGGTCGGCGTTCGGCTTGACGCGCAGGTTCGGCGAGTCGGTGTGGGCCCCGATGAGGCGGAAGCCTGCGCTCGCCGGATGGTCCTCGCCGACCACGAAGGCCACCACGGTGGCGTCGTTGCGCATCAGGAAGCGACGATCCCCGGCGGCGAGCTTCCAGGCCTGGCGCTCGGACAGCGGCTGGAACCCGGCGGCCTGCAGGCGGGCGATGGCCTCGCGCGCGGCGTGGTACGGCGTGGGCGATCGGTCGATGAAGGCAGCCAGGTCGCGCGCCGCCAGCACGCCCGCCTGGCGGAGGGCGCCGAGCTGCGCCGCATCCCGGGGGAAGCGCTCACCGAGGGAGGTATCGGGCTTGTCGGGCTTGTCGGCCTTGTCGGGCATCGCGCAGAGTCTAGACTACCGCGCCCTCCTCGCATGTCGTGCGACTCCGAGGGCGCACCGATGATCGAGGTCCGCGTCCATCGCAGCATCCAGGAGATCCCGGCCCACGACTGGGACGCGCTGGACGGAGCGAGCGACGTGCCGTTCCTCGGCTGGACGTGGCTCGACGCCCTGGAGCGGACCGGCTGCGTCGGCGAGGAGACCGGCTGGCTGCCGCATCACCTCAGCTTCTGGGAGGGCGAGGACGGCGCCCGGCGCATGATCGGCGCCGCGCCCTGCTACCTGAAGGACCACAGCGAGGGCGAGTTCGTCTTCGACTGGGCCTGGGCCAGCGCCGCGCCGCGCTTCCGGGTGCGGTACTACCCGAAGCTCCTGGTGGCGGTGCCGTTCACGCCGGCCACCTCGCACCGCGTGCTGGTCGCCGACCCCGCCGAGCGACCACGCCTGCTGGCGGCGCTGGCCGAGACGTTGCGCCAGGTCAGCGAGGCGCTGGAGATCTCGAGCGCGCACGTCCTCTTCCCCACCGCTGTGGAGGCCGAGGCGCTGACGGCGGCGGGAATGGCGCATCGCCATGGCGTCCAGTTCCAGTGGCACAACGCCGGGTACACGAGCTTCGACGACTTCCTCGCCGGCTTCAGCTCCAAGCGCCGCGCGCAGCTGCGCCGCGAGCGCCGCGAGGTCGCCGCGCAGGGCGTCACGGTGGAGACGCTGCGCGGCAAGGACCTCACCCCGCCCGTGGTCGACGCGGCGTTTCGCTTCTACGTCGCCACCGTGGACAAGTTCAGCTGGGGGCGGCGCTACCTGAACCGCGCCTTCTTCGAGGAGGTGGCGGCCAAGGTGCCCGGCGTCGAGGTGGTGATGGCGCGCAACGCATCGGGCAAACCGATCGCCGGCGCGGTGAACCTCGCCGGCAAGAGCGCGCTGTTCGGCCGCTACTGGGGCGCGACCGAGGAGCTACCGTTCCTGCACTTCGAGGTCTGCTACTACCACTCCATCGAGGACGCGATCGCGCGCAAGCTGGCGCGCTTCGAGCCGGGCGCCGGCGGCTCGCACAAGGTGGCGCGTGGGTTCGTGCCGACCGTCACCCACAGCGTGCATCACCTCCGGAACGCGCGCTTCGACCGCGCCATCCGCAACTTCCTGGACGAGGAACGGGTGGCCATCGACGCCGCGGTGGCCGCGGGCGAGTCGCCCTTCCGGCACTGACCACGGCGCGGCGCGGCTCGCGGAGACGTTCCGGTTCCACCGGCAAGGTGCGCGCATCGAACACCTTCGACCACTACGTGTACGCGCGGCGCGGCCGGAGCACGGAGTCTCGCTGGACGCGTGCACGTCCAGTTGACGGGCTCGCTCCGGGTAACCGATGCTCGTGAGATGCGCCGAGCTTCCCGCACGCCCCGCCCTTCCACGCGCCGCGCCCTCCTCGCCAACCGGCGCGATACGCGCCTTGCCTTCCTGACCACCGTCCTCGCGGCTTCGGCGGCGATGGGCGTGGGCATGTTCATGGGATGCGGCAGCGACGCCGAAGGAGACGGCGTGGCGGCGAGCACCACCGGCAACTTCACCACCGGCACCCTGAACCCGGCGGCGTGTCTCGACGCGTTCCCGGACGGCGTCTGCCAGAACTTCGCGTCGCCCGCGGAGACCTGCGAGTGCGAGGACTGCGCGCCGCTGGCCGCGTGCAACGACCGCTGCGCGGACGACGGCGCCTGCAACTATGCCGCCGCGACGGGCGAGGACTGCTCCTGCGCCGATTGTCACACCGGCAACCAGGCGTGCATCGGCACCAACGGCGTGGAGTGCAGCGATCCCAACCCCGAGAACGAGGATGAGTACAACCCCGCCTGCACCGCAGACGAGGTGTGCCTCTGCGGCGATTGCACCGACGATCCGGCGTGCGACGGGTGCGACAAGAACGGCGTCTGCAACCCGGCCGCCGAGAGCTGCGAGTGCAGCGACTGCGCGGGCATCGAGGCGTGCGGCGGCGGGCCCGGCCCGAGCAGCTCGAGCGGCGGCGGTGGAGACGGCGGCGCCGGCGGCGCGGGCAACGGCGGCAACGGCGGCACGCCGGGCAACGGCGGCGCCGGCGGCGTGCCAGGCAACGGCGGCGGCGGCAACGGCGGGGCCTGAGCCCCGCGCCACGCGCTCGATGCGGAGCGCTCAGCTGCCCTTCGCGGTGAGGCCGTACTTCTTCAGGAAGGAGCGCACGTGGTGGCGCTCCATGCCGCTGCGCCGCGCCATCTCGCTGACGTTGCCGTTGGTGGCGCGCACCAGCTCGGCGAAGTAGCGCTGCTCGAACGAGGACACCGCCTCGCGCTTGGCCTCCCCGAACGGTGAGGCGGCGGCCACCACGTCGCCTCCGCCCTCGAGCGGCAGCAGCGAGGCCACGCTCTCGGCGCCGGGCGGCAGGCTGGCGGCCACGCTGGCCACGTTCACCAGCTCGCGCACGTTGCCGGGCCAGTCGTGGTTGGACAGCGTCTTGGTGAGCAGCTCGAGAACGTCGGCGGTGCGCTCGCCCTTGTCGATGCGCTGGCAGACGTGCGTGGCCAGAAGCGCGATGTCCTCGCGGCGATCGCGCAGCGAGGGCAGCTCGATGCGCATCTGGGCGATGCGGAAGAACAGATCGCTCCGGAAGCGCCCGGCGTTCATGCTCCGCCCCAGATCGCGGCGCGTGGCGGCGATGACGCGCACGTCCACGGTGTCGTAGATGTTGGCGCCGACGCGCTTGACCTTCTTCTCGCTCAGGGCGCGGAGCAGCTTGGGCTGGATCTCGACCGGCAGCTCGCCGAGCTCGTCGAGGAAGATGGTGCCCTTGTGCGCGTCGTGGAAGGCGCCGGTGCGGCGGTCGACCGCGCCGGTGTAGGCGCCCTTCTCGTGGCCGAAGAGCAGGCTCTCCGCGAGCGGCCCGGGGATGGAGGCGCAGTCGACGACCACGAAGGGGCCGGTCTTGCGCGAGCTGGCCTCGTGCACCGCCTGGGCGACGAGCTCCTTGCCGGTGCCCGTCTCGCCGGTGATGAGGATGGACAGGTCGGTGGGCGACACCTCGAGCAGCATGCGGAAGAGGTGGCGCATGCG
>JBBJMR010000306.1:0-10441 GCA_037720395.1 Polyangiaceae bacterium | reverse complement strand
ACCACCTCAACGCCCGCATCCCGTTCTACCGCTTGCCCGAGGCGATGGCGGCGCTGCCCGAGCTGCAGGACCCGGTCGTGACCACGCTCTGGCCGCGAGACATCCGGGCGTGCCTTCGCCTGGCGCTCTGGGAAGCCACGGCGAGCCGCATGGTGTCCCTCCCGGACACCTCGAGCGTCCGACCTGCGTCACCACGGCCAGCGCCCGCAGGGAGCTGACGGCCAGGGCGGGATAGAAGAGGGCTGCAAGCCGTCCCGCTCCGGTCGAGAAGCATGCCCCGGCGGAGAGGCACGCGGCGGCGCAACGGTGCCCGAGTCAGTCTGTCCGCGCAGGACACGGCCCGGGCGGCGGCAGCGGCCAGGTGAGCTCTCAGGCCGCTTCGACGCGGTCGCAGTAGGCGTCGAACGTCTTCTTCCAGGCCGGCCGCCCGATGCAGCGCGTCTGGAAGGCAAGCACGTTCGGATAGTCCTCGACGACGCTCTCGTCGGTTCCCGCGCCCAGCACGTGCGTCATCAGGATGTCGGCGACGGTGAACGCGTCGGTGGCGACGAACTCTCTTCCCGCCAGCCAGCCATCGAGCTGCTTCAGGCGCATGTCCGACCACTGGTGGAGCGCGTCGCTCGACTTGGTGCCCTTGCCATCGTTCAGATCGACGAACCACGCGGCCAACACCGGCACTTCGATGGTGGTCAGCGCCGCGACGCACCAGCGCAGGACCTGCGCTTCGCCCGCGAGGTCGCGCGGCATCAGCTTGCCGCTCTTGCGGGCGAGGTAGAGGAGGATGGCGCCCGACTCGGTGACGACCACGCCATCGTCGTCGATGACCGGAATCTGCCCGAACGGATTGAGCTTGCGATACGCAGGCGTGTCGAGGTCGTGCTTCGGGTGGTCCATACCCACGACCTCGTACGGCAGGCCCATCTCCTCCAGCGCCCACAGCACGCGCAGGTCGCGCGTCTTGCCGCGGGCCATCTTGTTCACTCGAGAGAAGCCGTAGACCTTGAGCATCCGCGCATCCTACTTCCCCGCGCGGATGGGGAGGGCGCGTGCTCACCGACCACTGGCGAGCGAGCGCACGCGCAGGCGCATGCCGTCGCCGATGTGCCGGCTCTGCTTGGCAGGGTGCCTGTGGCAGCGCATGCTCCGCACGTGACATCCGAGGAACCCGGCGTCGATGGCGAGCAGTGGGTGGCCCGCGTGGCGGCGGTTCAGGTGCTCTCCCTCGATGGGGAGCTGGTCCGGCTACGGAATCTGTGGTCGAGCGGGCCCACGGTGACCGCCTTCCTGCGGCACTTTGGCTGCCTCTTCTGCCACCAGATGGTGCACGACGTCCTGGCGGCGGTGCCGGCGATCGTCGAGCGCGGCGCGCGCGTGGTGCTGGTTGGCAACGGCAGCACGGACGAAGCGCGCCGCTTCTTCGAGGCCAAGGGCCTGCCACGCGATGGCTGCATGGTGCTCACCGACCCGGAGCGCGCCTCGTATCGAGCCGCCGGAGCTGCCGGCGGGTACATGAAGACCTTCTTCAATGGCGGCAGCCAGCGGGCCTTCGCACGAGCGCGGGCGGAGGGACACCGCATCACCGGCCTCTTCGGCGACCTGACGCAGCTCGGCGCGGTCCTGGTGACGCGACCACCCGCGCAGCTCGGCTACCTGCACCGCTCGCGGTACGCGGGTGATCACCCGATCATGGCCGCCGTGCTCGACGCAGTCGCTGCCCCGGCAACCGGTGGCACGGGCTCGTCGAAGCCGCCGGCGTGAAGAGGCGGCGCCATCCTCGGTCTCGCCGCGCACCGGGTGGCAGCGAGCGGCCGACCCACCAGCCAGACCTCGGCCTAGGCCGGAACCCGCACCCACCCTGACGCCCGCCGGCGGCGTGCCAGCGCGCCCGCCGCGGCCGCGAGCGACAGAGCCAACCACCTCGACTCGCCGCGCGGCATCGCCGGGGCGGTCGCACAACCACCCTCCACGCCACCCGAGAAGTGGCCCACGCCGTCGCCGCCCTCGCCACCTGGGTCGCCGCCGGCGCCCTCGCCGCCGCCACCGCCGCCGGAGATGTCGAGCGGCGTCACCCGCAGGGCATCCGCGACCAGCTTCTCGCCGCCCGCCTCACCGGTGTTGTCGCCGAGGTGCACGCGCTGCGAGCCGCTGGCGGCAAAGTCGAAGGTGCCGAGCTCGACGAAGCCATCCGCCGCCGCCTGGTCGATGACCACCTCGTCGGTCATGCCAGCGTGCTCCACCAGGTACCGGGCCTGGGTCGAGGTGCCGCTGTGCACCGCGACCTCCAGCTTGTACTCGCCGGGGTGGTCGAACTGCAGCATCCACTGCGCGAAGTTCGCCGGGTCGGCGTTGTCGGTGGTGCCCGTCCACACGTGCAGATTGCTCTCGCCGCCGATGCCCACGCGCCAGAACGGCAGCGGGCCACCCTTGACGAAGCACGGATCGGTCTCCTCCAGCACGGCCTGCTTGCTGCCGATGGGCGCGCACTGCCCCAGCTCGGCCTGCCAGAAGTCCGCGCCCTGGTCCTGGAAGACGGCGCGGCCGTGGTCGTCGTAATGGGCGAAGCGATCGGCGTAGGCGCTGCACTGGCCGGGGACGCAGCCGTTGTAATACTGGGTCACCGTATCGATCCAGTCGTCCCAGTGGTCTCCGCCGACCACCACCGAATTGAGCCACGCTCTGGCTTCCTCCTGCGTCTCGGCGCCGGTGAACTTGGAGCGCATCACCATATCGACGACGAAATCGACGCCCCGGGTGATGTTTCCGGAGAGCAGCAGCACGCCGTCGCCGTCGCGAGCGATGGTCTCGTCGAAGGTGCCGCCATCGAACTGGAACATGCCCAGGCCGCCCTCTTGCAGGCTGCAGGGCCCATCGCCGGCGCCAGCCACCACGGGGCCGCCATCGCAATCCGGCGACGCCGGGCCCTGGCAGGCCCAGTCGAGCTCCGTCCAGCAGTGCGAGAGGCTGGTCTCGGCGCTGGCGATGCCGGCGAGCAGGTAGCCAGTGGCGATGCCGTTGTCCGCAGCGACATCGCGGATGGCGGCGCAGCGCTCGGTGCGCTCGGCCTCGTTCAGCGGCTTTGCCGAGGCACGCGCCGGGGCCAGCGCGGTGCCGACCGCGATGGTTGCACCGATTGTCCACGACCAGCGACGCAGCGCAAGCACGCCTCGATGGTATCGATCCTGCCGCGCTTGCCGCGACCAAACTTCCGGTTCGCCCCTGCTGTCCGGCAGCGGTGGATCATTCGCCGCCCACACGCACGCACCTGGCGGCCCGGTGTGGATCCGCTCGACGCCCTCCTCGCGCTCCGCCCGTTCCGGCTCGTCGGCGAGGAGCTGAATCGCCGGAGGGAGCGCTCCCGGGTCCGGCGCGCCGCTCCACCAGGTCTGCCTGCAACTGTGGCGCAACGTGGCGCGCAACTGTGGCAGCACCATCCCGCGACCTCGATCGAGCCAGGAATCCCGGCGGCCGCAGCCCTTCGGGGAGGCACGCTGGTTGCTCACCTGGCCCACCCATGAAGACTTCGTCGAGGTGCTCGGTGTCGCGAACCTCGGCCTCGATCCCGCCGTCGACGCCCGCCTGCGCGCCGCACTGCGCCAGCTGGACCCGGAGGAGCGCGAGCGCGAGCGCCAGCTAGAGACCCGCTTGAACGCCGAGGCGCACGCCAGGAACGCCGAAGCACAGAAGGAAGAAGCCTCCAGCGCCGCGACCCATCGCGCGGCGAGCGCGAACGCCGATGTCGACCGGCCGATGGAGGTGCACTTCCGCTACGACCGGGATCTCGAGATCGCCGACCCGGCCGACCTCCGGCCGATCACCGCCGAGGCGCGTGCCGCGGTCCTGGAGTGGGTCCACGAGCGAGACCAGTGGGTGAAGGGCCGCGGGCAGGTCGTGGGCGACGCCAAGATCACCGTCTGGCCAGGGCCGCTGCCCGCGTCGGCCGGTGGCGAGCGCGTGAAGGCCGGCACGTTCCTCCCCGTGACGGCGCCGGCTGCGAAGACCGATCCCGCGTCGTAGCGTGACGGAGTGAGACGAGGCGTGCTTTGCGTCAGTCCGGGAAGCTGGTTGGCGCGCCCGGCGAGATGCCGTGGTGGCGCTTGAAGGCGCGACCGAACGACGCCTCCCACGCGTAGCCGCTGCGCTCGGCGACGTCGGCGATGGGGAGGCTTTCGTTGCGGAGCCAGTCGTGAGCGAGACCGCGTGGAACAGGGCCAGCACGCCGTGGGCCAGGAGACGTGGCTGGGGGCCGTTCAGGAACGTGCCGTAGGCCCTCGAGATGTCGGCGAAGTTGATGCCGGCGGCAGCGACGCGGATCAGGACCTCGCCGCGGCGAGGCACCGGTACCGGCGCGTCGACGATCAAGCGCATGTCCTTCGGACCCTTCAGGGAGGTCTGCTGCAGGGCGCACATCGTGGTGGAGATGCTCATTGGCGATCAGCTCGTCTTTTCGGTTGGCGTTGTCGCGGTCGCCTCATCGGCGGCCGCACCGTCAGGCATGTAGACCTTGGCCACCACGGAAAGGAATCGGCCGCCGCCGCGGCGGGGATCCGCCACCAGGCGCCGACTTCGGCGGTCAGCACAACGCCAAGAACATGTCCGTGCTCGTGGGCGGACGCGCTCGGCCGAGCGGACGCCTGCGGGACGACACCGCCTGCAGCTCGGCGCGACGTACCGGGCCCGTTCGTCGAAGGGCGGAGGTGGGCGGGACCGCCGGCGCCTCGGGCGATGCTGGATTCAGCGCATGAGGCGATCCGGTCGCTCGACCAGGAGCTCTACGCGGACTTCGACGAGCTCCGTCGAGAGCGTGCAAGGACCGACGACGACCCCGGCTCGACGGACCTGCTGGCGATGCTCAGGGGCTGAAGGACTTCGCGCCCGGCGGCCAGGGCCGCGTCAGAGCACCCTGAGGATCATCGGCAGCGCCAGGCAGATTGCCCACGCGGCGACGCCCGCGAGTACGCCGAGCGCCGGGCTCCGCGGCTGCGCGCCCCGGGTCTCCTTGGCCACGACCACGATGGTGCGAGCCCATCGATCGCCCAGTCGTGCCTGCGTGCCCGAGTTGATCATGGTGAAGTACGCAACCGCACCAAAGAGCATCGCGTCCACATAGATCGCCAGGGAGCGAATGAGGGCGCCGCGCGCGGTGCACGGGTGCAGCCCCCGCAGGAAGGTGCGATCGAGGCTCAGCTCCGCCGTGTGGACACGCAGGCCGCAGAGCCACTTACCGACGCTCGCCCCGCCCAGCCACGCGCTGAGCGTGTGGTAGAGGAGCGACCCGGCCATACCGAGCGCGACCCCGGTCACATCCAGGCGCCCGAGCCTCGTCTCCCATCCCACCGCGAGCGCACCGTTGGTCGCGACCACCGCGAGTGCCATGCCGGTGATCACTCCCACCCCCATGCCGAGCGCGACCCCGAACACCAGATCGATCACCTGCGCGGCAGCACGGACAGGGAACTCGGCGGGCCGCGCGATGCGCGCGCCGGAGTCCTCGTCGTCACGCGGCTCTGCCTCGCGGTACACGAGCGGACGATACCACTGCCGAAGGCCGCCTGGCGTCGTTGGCCTTCGCGGCGTCCAGTGAGCTCAGCGGGCCAGACGCCCGTGGAGCAGCTCCGCTAGCGCCTGACAGCAATCCACGGTGGTGAAGATCCCGACCACTTTGTCGTTCTGCATCACGACCGCGGAGCCGTACTTGCGCTCCGCCATCATCGACACGACCTCGTCGAGCGGTGCCTCCGGCGAGACCGCGTAGACCGTGGTCGACATCGCCTCTTCCACGAGGACCTTGTCCGGGTCGACGTTCTTGAGTGACTCGATGAGGTGCAGGTCGCGGTCGGTGAGCATGCCGACCAGCTTGCCGCCGGTCAGGACCGGAAGGTGGCGAATGGTGTGCTCGCGCATGAGGGCGTGCGCCCGAGCGAGCGGCTGATCGACGCCGATGGAGTGCGGCGAGGTCGTCATGTACTTCTGGATCGAAGGAATCGGCTTGGACATGATCCGACCGTGTCGCATCACGTGTGCCACGCTGGGCTAGGCCTGGCGGTGCCGAAGGGCGGACGTCACCGCGCAGAACCTGCGCCAGCGCGCACCGAATGCATCGGGCGGTGCCGGGACTGGACGACCAACGGCAGCACGGAGCGTGCCGAGCACGAGGGCGGTCTGTCAGGGACCCGATGATCCGCGCCGCGCGCCCGCGGGCGGCCGCGCGAGCGCGGTGGCCAGGAAGGCGAGCCCACTTGTCGCGTTGAGGGCGGCGATCGCGCTGCCCTCCGCCTCCGGACCGAGGTTGGCGAGCGCGATGGCCGCGTGGATCGCGAAGAAGACGAGCGCCGTGACCCGCACACCGGCGAGCCCGAACCGCCCACCCCAGAGCGCCGCCGGAAAGAGGGCCAGCGTCAGGAGCAGGTGCCAGCCGGCCATGTGGAGGGCCATCTTCATCGCCCAGGCGTCGCCCGAGGCGCGCGCCCGCACGACGTACAGCCAGCTGGCCACGAAGCCGGATGCGGACGCGGCGAGGGCGAGCGCGGCGTGAAGCCGGGCGGCGCGCCCCCGGAATGCGGCCGGTGCGTCCTCGCGCACCGCCTCGATCCCGTCGACCCAGATGCGCACGTCGAAGTCGCCCTCCGACCGGGCGCAGACGGCCTGGCCGGAGCTGCGGAGCGCGCCCACGACGCCCTGCTGGAGCGCCGCGTGCGACGGCGCCGCCAGGACGACCGCGCCGTCCACCAGGAGCTCCCCGCCGCGCAGACCGTAGTCGGTGACGAAGACCGCTCGCGTGGGGCTCGCGGCCGGCAGAAGGTACGAGATGCGGAGCTCGGCCATGGGTCCCCTCAGTTGCAGCAGCCGTGGAGGCGCTCGAACCATGGGCGGAGGCCGAGGAGGATGCCCAGCACGCACCAGAGCCCACCCTGCCACGCCGCCGGGACGCGCGACGCGAGGTGCGCGATGCGCAGGCCGACGAGCAGCGCCGCGAGCAGGCCCGGCGCCGTCGCCACCGAGAACACCGCCATCACGGCCGCCCCATGCAGGGGGTGCGCGGCGCTCGCCGCCAGCGCCCATCCTCCGGCGAGGAGCCCGCAGGGCAGCATGCTCGTCGCGAGACCGAGGGGTAGCGCGCGTCGCGGAACGAGCGACCCCACGAACGCCTGCAGGCGCTCGGACCGCGGCCGGCGGCGGAGGCGAACGAGATCCGACGGCGGGCGCCGCGTCGAGAAGATCAGTCGGAGGCCGCGAATCAGCATGAACCCGGCGACGCTCAGCGCGACCGCCAGCTGGAGCCCCGAGCTGGAGAGCCGCCGCCCGGCCTCGGAGCCGACCTGTCCCAGGACTGCGCCGGCCAGCACGTGGCCAGAGAACCGCCCGGCCAGGTAGCGAAGCGCACCGCGGCTGCGGGACCGCTCGGCGGTGGCGGCGAGCGAGATCAGAGGCCCGCACATGAGGGTGCAGTGAAGGCCCCCGAGCAGACCGAGGGCCAGCGTCACTCCGAGGAGGGAGGTCAGCATGGCGCGGCGGCCTCGAGCCCGAGCCCTGCGGCCGCGTCGTCGGCGCGCGGATCGGTGCCGACACCCACCGCGAAGGCGAGCGCGATCAGCGAAGAGAGAAGCATGCTCAGCCCCGCGAACACCGGGATGAGCGCGCCCGACGCGGCCAGCGCCACGAACACCACGTTGTAGACCGTGGAGCCAGCGATCAGCCACTTGACCAGACGGACGGCGTGACGTGCCTTGGCGATGGTCCAGGGAACGAGCCGGAGGTCGGGCTCGAGGAGCGTCACCTGCGCGACGCCCTTCGCCAGCGGCGCCGCCTCGCCGAGGGTGAAGCTCGTCGCGCGACCGGCCAGCGCCGGCACGTCGTTGAGGCCGTCGCCCACCATGACCACGTGGTCGCCGAGCGCGCGGAGGCTGGCGAGCTTGTCGGTGGGGCCGAGCCCGGCGCTCCCGTCGACGCGCAGCGCTTCGGCGGCGCGCGCCACGCGATCGGGCGCGTCCCCGGACAGGATGACGACGCGCAGACCCTGGCGGCGGAGCTCGTCCACGGCGGCCGGAGCCTCGGGCCGGAGCGTCTCGGCCAGCTCGAAGCGCGCGAGCTCGGCGCCGTCACGCTCGAGGACGATCGTGCCTTCGGGCCCACGGCCGAGGACCAGGGCCCGCCCGCCCCGGTCCGTGCCGAGGGCTCCGGAGCCGGGGACGTACCGGCGGCTCGTCAGCGGCGCCGGCGTGGCGTCCCCCGCGACCCTCCGCAGCGCCCGCGCGATGGGGTGGGTTGCGTCGCCCTCCAGGGAGCACACGAGGCCCATGATCTCCTCCCGGCCCATGCCCGGCGCCAGGAACTCGGAGGTCACGGCGAGCTCGGTGCCGGAGAGCGTCCCGGTCTTGTCGAAGGCGACGGTGCGGGCGTGCGCGAGCGCCTCGAGCACGTCGGGGCTGCGCACCAGCACCCCGCGCGCGAAGGCGGTGCGGAGCGTTATCCAGTGAACGAGCGGCGAGGCGATGGCATAGCTGCACGGGCACGCGACCAGGACGACCGCGAGCGCGGTGACGACGCCCTTCTCGAGCGTGGCGCTCAACGACCAGTAGACGAACGTCGCGGCGGCGAGCAGGCCCGCGGCCGGCACGAGCACGGTCGCGAACCGATCCGCCCAGCGCAGCGTCGGAGACGAGCGCGCGGTGAGTCCGCGCGCCAGGGTCGCGAGGCGCTCGAGGGCGGAGTCATGCGCCGGGCGGAGTGCCCAGCCCACGATCGATGCCCCCACGGCCACCGCCCCGGCGGGCACCGTGTCGCCGCGCGCGAGCACAACGGGCCGCGACTCACCGGTGAGCACGGCGAGGTCGACCTCGGCCGCCTCGGCGTCGAGCGCGAGGTCCGCCGGGACGACCTGCTCGGCCGGCACCTCGATGCGCATGCCGACCGCGATCTCGGCGGCCGCCACGGTCCGCTTCGAGCCGTCGTCCGCGAGGCGATACGCGCTCGAGCGCGACACCTCCAGGAGAGGTCCCAGTGCGCGGCTGGCGCGCGAGCGTGCCACCGCTTCGAGGTACCGCCCGAAGGTCGCGAGGACGAGGGCAGCGGTGGCCGAGTCGAGGTAGATGCCGCCCCGGTCGCCGAGGACGTGCCACGTCGAGAGCGCGAACGCAGCGGAGGCGCCGGAGACGATGAGGGCGTCCATCGAGAGGCGGCCGGCGGAGAGCTCCGCCAGCGCTCGGCGCAGCAGCGGCCCACCCGCGAGCACCAGGACGGGTGTGGCCAGGCAGAGCGACGCCCAGCGATAGCCCGTGCGCATCCAGGCCAGCTCTCGATCGCCGGCGGCGTCGACGAACACGTCCTCTGCGTAGAGAAAGAGCGAGAGCATCATCACGATCATCGACAGGACGAGGGTGAAGCTGAGCGTGCCGAGCAGGCCGGCGTGGTCCTCCCTGGCCTCGGTCTGGATCCGCGCCGCCAGCTCGCAGCCGTAGCAGCAGAACCTCACGCCCGCGGGCGCAGGCAGGCCGCAGTGCGCGCAGCCGCTCAGGGCCCCATCCACCGGCGTAGATCCGGCAGGGCGCGCAGCCACATGAACAGCGGGTAGGCGGCGATGATCCCGACCCAGATGATGGCGATGTAGAAGGGCACGCCGCCGGCGCCATACGGGAGGTAGGTCTCGCGTCGATCGTCCTCGACGAAGGGGGGCGAGTCCTCGATTCGCCTCGGTTCAGATTCCGAGCTTTTCATACTCCTCCTCCTGCCGCAGCATCTCGAGCTTGGTGCGCTCCACGTCCTTGAGCCTCCCCGTCAGGAACGCCCAGACCAGCAGGCACAGCCAGCCCGCGCTGACCACGAAGTAGACGGTGATCCCGACGTCGAAGGTCCCGCGGAAGTCGGGGCTCGACAGCGTCCAGATGAAGGCGGCGATCTTGTAGGCGAAGGCCATCGCCGTGAGCACGAGGCCCACGATCATGGTGTAGATGACCAGCCGGCGCGCGGTGCGGTCGCGAAGCTCCGTCATTGGGCCTTCTCCTGCTCGGCGCGCGCCAGCGCCTCCGGGGTGGCCCAGCTGCCGAGCCATTGCATGTAGGTGATCACTGCCAGCCCGGTCTGGTTCGGGGTATCGCCGTCGAAGAACCACGAGTAGCGGGGCATCACCGACGCCGGCGACACCAGCGTCGGGTCGAAGAAATGGGCGGCGTGCCAGTCGTTGGAGTGGCGACCGGACTCGCGGATGAGATCCGGGCCGACGCGTCGCGTCCCGAAGAGATGCGGCAGGAACATCTCGTTCCTGTACTCCGCGGCCCACGACACCTTGCCGAACCGTTGATCCTCGTTCGACACCGGCCTCACGAACTGCGAGTGGCAGTGCCAGCACGCCTCGGCGATGTAGGTATCCCGTCCCTTCCGGAGCGCGCGCCGGAACGACTCCGCCGTGGGCTCGCCGAACGCCTTCTGGAACGCCTCGGGGTAACGC
>JBBJMR010000082.1:0-29744 GCA_037720395.1 Polyangiaceae bacterium | reverse complement strand
AGGATTCGAACCTCCGACCCCCTGGTCCCGAACCAGGTGCGCTACCAGGCTGCGCTACGCCCCGTTTCCACGACACCGGCTGCCCGGCGGCGCGGGCGCGCAACATGAACGGCCGCGTCGTCGCTGTCAAGCGCAGCGCTCGTCCAGCGTCCCCGTAGGTTCGGCCTCGGGAGATTCCTTGAATTTCGCGCGTCTACGCGGGCCGAGCAACCTGCGCTTGCCTCGCCGCCGTTGCGGTGTCACTGGAATCACCACCGTCGCCTGGGGGCGGATTCCAGTGAAGTCGGGTGTCGCGGTCGGGCACCTCGCAACGCAGCCGAGCGGCCAGCGCCGCACAGGAGGACCTTTGGCCATCGAGCTCCCCGCAGTCAAGATCCTCATCGTCGACGACGATCGCGCCATCTGCGACTACATGCAGACGCTGCTGGAGCGCGACGGCTACCAGGTCAAGGCGATGAGCGATGCCACGCTCGTCGAGGAGGAGATCCGCACCGGCGGATACCACCTGATCATCCTCGACCTGATGATGCCCAAGATCGACGGCATCGAGGTGCTCAAGCGCATCCGCAAGATCGACAGCGACATCGCGGTGGTCATCTTCACCGGCTATCCGAACCTGGAGAGCGCGGTGGCCTCGATGAAGCTCGACGCCGTCGACTACATCAAGAAGCCCTTCAACGTGGACGAGTTCCGCGAGGTGCTGGCCCGCGTCATGCGCAAGAAGGGCCTGGCGCGCACGCCGGAGGAGCAGCTCCACCGCGTCATCGGCGACACCATCCGCAACCTGCGCAAGGACAAGGACCTGACCTTGAAGCAGATGGCGCGCCGCACCGGCCTGAGCGTCTCGCTGCTGTCGCAGATCGAGCGCGCCGAGTCGTCGGCCTCCATCTCCTCGCTCTACAAGATCGCCGTCGCCCTCGAGTCGCGCATCCAGGATCTGTTCGGGCAGTACTGAGCAGCCGGCAGCACGGGCATGGAGGTCGTCACCCGCACCCAGGCCGCCGACCACCTCACGCCGGTGCGCGCCTACGCGGCCCTGCGCGCGCAGTCGCCAGGCCGCAGCTCGTTCCTGTTCGAGTCGGTCGTGCCCGGCGAGCGCTGGGGGCGCTACTCGATCATCGGCTACCGCGCGCGCACCGAAGCCATCGCCTCACCGGGCGACGAGGACGCGCTCGCGCTGTTCGGCGCACACGCCGAGGGGCTGGTGCGCACCGACAGCCTGGCTGCGCGCGTCTCGCAGGCCGTGGTCGGCTACCTGGCCTACGACGCAGTGCACGCACCGAACCGGATCGAGAGCTGGCCAAGAGAGCCCGACCTGGCGCGCGTCATGCGCGACTGCACGGTGGTCGTCTTCGACAACCTGCGCCAGACGATGACCCTCGCCGGCCGCACCGACAATGCGCTGGACCGCTGCGCCTGGGAGATGACGCACGGCCCGGAGCTGCGCCCGTTCCCTGTGCCGGACGCCAACGCCACCCCGCTCCACCTCTCCGTCTCCATGGACGACGCGAGCTACGGCGCGCGGGTCGAGCGCGCCAAGGAGTACATCCGCGCCGGCGACGCCTTCCAGATCGTGCTGGCACGCACCTTCACCGCCCCGGCGCGCAACGCCGACGCATTCGACGTCTACCGCGCCCTGCGCGTCCTCTCGCCGTCGCCATACCTGTACTTCCTCGACTTCGCCGAGGTGCCCATGAGCGAGGCGATGTGTGTGGCCGGCGCCTCGCCGGAGACCATGGTCCGCGTCGAGCACGGGCAGATGGTGCTGCGACCCATCGCCGGCACCCGCCCGCGCGGCGCAACCGAGGCCGAGGACGCGGCGCTCACCGCGGCGCTGCTCGCCGATCCCAAGGAGCGCGCCGAGCACGTGATGCTCATCGACCTGGCCCGCAACGACCTGGGCCGCGTCTGCAAGCCGGGCAGCATCCAGCTGTCGCTGAACATGGGCGTCGAGCGGTACTCGCACGTCATGCACATCGTCAGCGAGGTGGTCGGCGAGCACCGCGCGGAGGCGGCCATGATCGACCTGGTGCGCGCCTGCTTTCCCGCCGGCACCCTGAGCGGCGCACCCAAGGTGCGCGCCATGCAGATCATCCGCGAGCTCGAGGGCGGGCCGCGCGGCATCTACGGCGGGGCGATCGGCTGGATGCACCGAGACGAGCTCGACCTGGCCATTGCCATCCGCACCGTGGTGGCGCGCGGCGGGCAGCTCGAGGTCACCGCGGGCGCCGGCATCGTCCACGACAGCGTTCCCGAGCTGGAGGCCGCCGAGACGCGTAACAAGGCCCGCGCTGCGCTGGCCGCCATCCGCGCCGCGCAGGACGCCGCCGCCTGAGAATTCGCCACGGAGACGAGACAGACTTCTTCTCCTCCGTGTCTCCGGGGTGATTCTTCGTCGCGTCAGAACTTCAGATCGGCACGCGGATCGTGCGAGTGCCGGTCGAGGACCTCGATGGCCTTGGCCACCTCGTCGGACTCCGACGTGGGCACGTGCACCAGGAAGCGCACGTAGAGGTCACCCGGGTCCTTGCCCTTGCGGACGACGCCGCGGCCGCGGAGGCGCGTCACCTGCCCGGTCTGCGTGCGCGGCGGCACCTTCAGCGTCACGTCGCCGGTCGGCGTGGGGATGCGCACCTTCTCGCCGCGGTATGCCTCGCCGATGGTCACCGGAACGTCGAGGTGCAGGTCGTCGCCCTTGCGTTCGAAGAACATGTGCGGCGTGACGTGGATCTCGAGCATCAGATCGCCCGGCGGCCCGCCCGCGAAGCCGGGCTGACCCTGGCCGGCGATGCGCAGCCGGCTGCCCTCGGCGGCGCCAGGGGGCACGCGCACGACGACCGGCTCGCCGCCGTCGCTGCGCTGCAGGCTGAGCTCGGTGCCCTTGACCGCGGCCTCGAAGTCGATGGTCACCGAGGAGGCGACGTCGCCACCCTTCTGCGGGCGCACCGCCCGGGCCCCGCCGCGCGCTCCGCCGCGGCCACGGCCGCCGAACAGGTCGCCGAACAGATCGCCGAAGTCGGCCCCGCCGGCAGCGCCGTTGCCGAAGACCTCCTGCACATCGAAGCCACCCGCGTTGGGGCCGCCCGCCCGCGCGCGGGGCCCGGCGCCGCCGTACTGACGGATGACGCGCGCTCGCTCGGCATCGAAGTTCGCCGACAGGCTCTCGTCGCCGAACTCGTCGTAGAGCGCGCGGCGCTTCTTGTCGCTGAGCACCTCGTGCGCCTGATTGATCTCCTTGAACTTGGACTCGTTCGCCTTCCCCGGGCTCTTGTCCGGGTGGTACTTCATCGCCAGCTTGCGAAAAGCCTTCTTGATGGCGTCGTCGCCGGCGTTCCGCGGCACGCCCAGGATCGAGTAGAGGTCTCCCGCCATTTTCGGTTTGGATGCCGCCGAGGGTGTTCGTTCGGCGCGCAGCTCACGCAGCGTAAGCACGCCGGCGAGCAGCGACAACCGACCTGGCCCGTTTCTTGACCTGGCCCCGGCCTGGGCAACGCACCCCGCTTGCAGTGCGTTCCAACCGCCATCCGGCGGGTCTCAGGGGCGGCACGCCCCTGCTGTTCAAACAGGGGCGAGGTGCCAGGTGGTGCCGGCCGCCCCGTCCGCGATCTCGAAGCCGAGCGAATCCAGCTTCGCGCGCAGGGCGTCCGCGCGCGCGAAGTCCTTGTTGCTGCGGGCCGCGGTGCGCTCGGCGAGCATGGCCTCCACCTGCTCGGCGGTCATTCCGAGCAGGCCCAGGCGACGCTCGCGGGTGCGGGCCCCGTAGACCTCGGCCGACGCCCTGAGGAGGCCGAGCGGATCGAGGTCGACTTGAGCGCCATCATCAGCTGCCCGGCGACGATGGGGTGGCCTGCGCGATCTCGCTGTCCTTCTTCTTCCGGAAGGCGAAGTCGGCGAACTCGTTCGCTGCCGTGGCCACCTCGGCGACCACCGAGAGCGCCACCGAGGTGTTGAGGTCGTCGTCGAGCGCCTCGTCGACGCGCGGCCGGGCCTCGTGCGCCAGGCGCGCGAAGGGCACCAGCTCCTTGTGCATGGTGGTCAGGGTGGAGATGCTCGACCCGACCTGCAGGGAGCGGAGCCGCGCCAGCGTGCCGTAGAGGTAGTCGACGCGGCGCTCGGCCTCGAGCACGCCGGGGAAGACCACCCGCCCGTCGTCGCGCTTGTGCGTGTCGAAGGCGATCGGCCCGCGGTAGTGCACGCCGAGCAGGAAGTAGCGCAGGGCCTCGGGGTCGTTGCGATCGTAAACCTGGCGAATGGTGACGAAGTTGCCGAGCGACTTCGCCATCTTCTCCTTGTCGGCGTTGACGAACCCGTTGTGGATCCACAGCCCACAGAACGGACCGTCGCCCGGGTGCGCCGCCTCGCTCTGGGCGATCTCGTTCTCGTGGTGCGGGAAGACCAGATCCATCCCGCCGGTGTGCACGTCTAGGCCGTGACCCAGGTAGCGCGCGGCCATCGCCGAGCACTCGATATGCCAGCCCGGCCGGCCCCGCCCCCAGGGGCTGTCCCATCCCCAGGCGTCGGCGGCGGCGCCCTTCCAGAGGGCGAAGTCTGCCGGGTCACGCTTCTCCTCCGAAGCCTCGACGCGCGCGCCGGCCTGCTGGTCGTCGAGGTTGCGCTTGGAGAGCTTGCCGTATCCGGGGAAGGAGCGCACCGAGAAGTAGACGTCCACCAGGCCGCTCGACATGCGCTGCGGGTAGGCGGAGCCGACGGCGACGAGCCGCTCGATGAGGGCGACGATCTCCGTGACGTGCTCGCTCACCTTGGGCTCGACGTCGGGCGCGACACACCCGAGCAGGGCCATGTCCTCCTTGTAGAGCTTGGCCATGCGCTCGGAGAGCTCCATGGGCGGCTCTGCCGTCTCGGCGGCGCGAGCCAGGATCTTGTCGTCGACGTCGGTGATGTTGCGCACGTACGTCACCTGCATGCCCTGGGCGCGCAGGTGGCGCACGAGCACGTCGGGCGCCAGCGCGGCGCGGGCGTGGCCCACGTGCGCGACGTCGTACGTCGTCGGCCCGCAACAGTAGATGCGCACCTCTTCCGGGTTCTTCGGAACGAGGGGGCAGACCTTGGCGGTCAGGGTGTCGTGGAGCCGGAGGCGTAGGTCGGGCATCGGGTTCGGTGGGACGGACGTGCGAGCGAGCCGATGACCGACAGCTCGAGCCCGGCAGGCAGGCTTGCCTTATGGATACTCGTTCCCATGCTACGCGTCAGCACCTAGGCACGGCCGATGCTTCCGCTCCGCGACCGCCTCCCCTCCCGCACGGTCCCCTACGTCAACTATCTCCTGTTGGCGGCGAACGTCCTTGCGTTCCTGTGGATGCGCTCGGCCATCGCCGCCGGGTACCCCGCCGAGCAGCTGGTCTTCGACTGGGGCCTCGTTCCCGCCCGCCTGGTGCGCGACCCGGCCGGGGAAGCGGTCACCGTGCTGTCCAGCATGTTCATGCACGATCCGGGCGGGTGGCTGCACATCGCCGGCAACATGCTCTTCCTCTGGATCTTCGGCGACAACGTCGAGGACGCGCTGGGGCACGCCCGCTACCTCGCCTTCTACGTGCTCTGCGGCGTCGGCGCGGCGGGCGCCCAGCTGCTCATCGACCCCAGCTCGCGCATCCCCATGGTCGGCGCCTCCGGCGCCATCAGCGGAGTGCTGGCGGCCTACGCCACGCTCTACCCCCGCTCTCCCATCCTGCTGCTCAATCCCATCCTGCCGCTCTGGCTCTTCCTGGGCGTCTTCTTCGAGCTGCCGGCCTGGGCGGTCATCCTCGAGTACTTCGTGGTCAACCTCTTCAACGGCATCGCGTCGCTGGGCACGCAGGGCGGCGGGGTGGCCTTCTTCGCCCACCTCGGCGGTTTCGTGCTCGGGCTCTTCGCGGTGCGCGTCTTCGTCAAGGCCACCGAGGAGCGACAGCGGCGACAGCAGCTGACGTGGGACGGCTGGCGGCCACCGCAGCGCTTCCCCCAGCGCCGGCCGGGGCAGCCGCGCGGCCGCGATCCGTGGGCCTGGTGAGGCGCCGCCCGTAGCGTTGCGCACACCGGGCGCAGGGTGGCCGCTGCGCCGTTGCCCTTCCGACGCCGTGCTTTGCTACCTTGGCCGCGCGGCTCGTCGCGCGTGCGGCGAGGACGCCGGACGCCGCCCCGGATCCACTTGCCCCTTCGACCCCCGCTCGTTCCGCTGCTCGTCGCCCTCATCGCGCTGGGTGGTTGCAGCGCCGCGCCGTTCGACGGTTCCGTCTACCGGGGCGAGGGCTACGCCTTCCGGGTGCCGGCGCAGCCGAGGAGCTGGGAGACGCTGGGCATCTCCGACGCCGACCTCGCCTTCCGCGATCGAAGCAGCGACGCCACCATCGCCGTCGACGGCCGATGTGGCAAGGACGGCGAGGACGTGCCGCTGCGCTCGTTGACCCAGCACCTGTTCATGCAGTTCACCGATCGCCACGTCATCAAGGAGGAGACCGTCCCCTTCGACGGCCGCGAGGCGCTGCACACCGAGGCCATGGCCAGGCTCGACGGCGTGCCCATGCGCTTCGACATCTGGGTCTTGAAGAAGGACGGCTGCGTCTACGATCTCTACTATTTCGCCAGCCCCGACCGCTTCCAGGCCGGCGTGGGTGAGTTCCGCCGCTTCGTCGGCGGCTTCGGCACGGTGCCCAGCAATGATTCGTGACGAGCCCCCGCCCTCCTCCTCCGGCCGGCCCTCCTTCGGGCCGCCGTCGGGGCGGCCGTCGTTCGCGCCGCCGCCCATCCAGCAGCCGAAGCTCATCGAGGTCGCGGAGTCGTTCGTCGACCACCTCGGCCAGATCGGGCGCCTGACCTGGCACGTCTTCCGGGTCATGTTCCGCCGCCCCTTCGAGCTCAAGTCGACGCTCCACCAGATGGAGTCGCTCGGGGTGCGCTCGCTGGGCATCGCCTCGGTGACCTCCGTCTTCGTGGGCATGGTCATGGCGGTGCAGTTCGCATTCGGCCTGCAGAAGTTCGGCGGCATGGAGTACACGGGGCGCATCATCGGCCTCTCCTTTTCGCGCGAGCTCGCTCCCACCCTGACGGCGATCATCGTCGGCGGGCGCATCGGGGCCGGCATCGCCGCGGAGGTCGGGTCCATGGCGGTCACCGAGCAGATCGACGCCATCCGGGCGCTCGGCGCCGACCCGGTGAAGAAGCTGGTGGTGCCGCGCGTGGTGGCCAGCACCTTGACCATGCCCGTGCTCGGCGCCCTCGCCCTGGTGCTCGGCTTCTCGGGCGCCATGCTCATCTGCGCCACGGAGTTCGCCATCCCGCCGGGCTTCTTCCTGCGCACCGCGCTCGGCTCGGTGAACTTCCGCGACTTCCTGAGCGGCATGTACAAGACCCCGATCTTCGGGGCCATCATCGCCCTCGTCGGCTGCCACTTCGGCATGATCACCCGCGGCGGGACCGAGGGAGTGGGCCAGGCGACGACGCGCACCGTGGTGGTGACGTCCATCGCCATCCTCATCGCCGACTTCTGGCTGACGAAGTTCTCGATCCTCGCCTTCCCGTCCCGATGAGGGTCCGGTGACGAGGGCGGCGGCGTGCGCCGCGCCCGTGCTCGTGCTGCTGGCGACCGCCGTCAGCTGCAACCGCGATCCCGCGCCGGCACCGTCTCCCTCGAGCAACGCCGCGCCCGCGTCCGGCGATGCGGCTCCCGACCCGCCGCGGCGGCCGGCGAAGAAGTGGTTCATGGCGCGCACGCCGGCGCGCTGCGAGGTCTACTCGGTCGAGGGCGAGGCGGTCTCCACTGCGGAGCCCGCGCCATGCCCGCGGTACCTGGAGGTCGGCGAGCGGATCCGCATCGCCGGCAAGACCTGCATGCGCGAGGGGAGCGCGGACCCGGCGCGCCTGGTGCCCGTCGTCTGCCCCGACCCGCTCACCGCGGCCGAGGAGCTGGACCGCGAGCGGCCGCGCTGAGCGCGGCTAGGGCTTGCGCGGGCGGCGGCTGGTGCGCCGGCGTGGCGGGTCCGACGCTCGAGGCTCGAGGCTCCGGAGACCTCGCGCCTGTCGAGGCTCCGCCAGGAGACCTGGCTCCTGTCGAGGCTCCGCCAGGAGACCTGGCTCCTGTCGAGGCTCGGAGGCGAGCGGCGCCGCCTGGCTCGAGGCCGGGGCCTCGTCGGCGGAGGGCTCACCGCCCGGCAACGGCACCAGGCCGGTGACCGCCAATTTGTCGGCGATGGCCCGCGCGTCGATGGGCAGGTCGTTGGCCTCGATGGCGGCGCGCAGGCGCGCCACCTTCATGTAGTCGATCCGATCACCCGGCGCGGAGAGCGGCGGAATGGTGAGGACCGGGGTCTCCACCTCCAAGCGCTCCGTCGTGCTGCGACGGATCAGGCCGGACTCGCGGCGCACCTCTGCGCTGTCGCCTCCCGAAGGGCGACCGAGACCGGATATCGAGCTCTTTCGGGCGTGCTGTCGGTTTCGCATGACGTCCCGGTATGTAGGTTCGGGCGCGGGCGCGGGTCCTTGAGGCGATTTTCGAGCCCGGGCGGTCGAAGCCCGATTCATGAAGCACAGGCGGGACTTGCGTGCCGCCGTCCAGGCGCCGGGTTTTTGACGCTCATCGTCGGGACGTTGACGCGGTCGACGTCCTGCCATCGCCGCGCACCGCAGATCCTGGCCCGAATCGAGGTCGCGCGCACCCGGCGCATGCGTCGAGGGCCCCGATCGCTGGCGGCACCGTCGTTGCAGTGGTGCTGGGCAGCCCAAGTGATGCAGAACGAACCGACTCCGCCGACCCGCACCGCCGCACGTCCGATCACCCGCGCCGACTACGACCGCTACCTGCCGCTGGTGCGGCGCGCAGCCATGCACATGGCGAGGCGGGTCCCGGCCCACGTCGGCGTGGACGAGCTGGTGGGATACGGGTGGCTGGGCATGGTCGAGGCGCTTACCCGCGCCAAGGGCGAGGCGTCGCCGGAGCAGTTCGAGGCCTACGCCATGCACCGCGTGCGCGGCGCCATGCTCGACTACCTGCGCAGCCTCGACCCGCAGAAGCGGAAGCTGCGCAATGCCTCCAAGCGCGTGGCCCGCAGCATCAGCCGCCTCATCGGCCACTACGGCCGGCCGCCGACCGAGGACGAGATCGCCGCCGACCTGGGCATCGAGCTCGAGGCGTACCGAGACCTTCTCGGCCAGATGCACACCGCCGGCATGGCGCGCCTGGAGATGCTGGACATCGACGAGGTCGAGGCGCGCGACGAGCGCATGATGCCCGACGAGGAGGCCGGCCGCCGCATGCTCAGCTCGGCCATCGCCGACGGCATCGAGCGGCTGCCCGATCGCCTCCGGCAGATCCTCTCTCTGTACTACGAGCAGGACTGCACCCTCCGCGAGATCGGCGCCATCTTCGGAGTCTCGGAGTCACGCATCTGTCAGCTGCACACCGAGGCCATGCACCGGCTGCGCGCGCACGTGGGGAGGGAGTGACATGGGAGACTTGGACAAGCCCGCGCCATTGAAGCCGGGCGACAAGGTGATGGTCGTCGAGGACGACCCGGACCTGCGCGGGACGATCGTCGATATCCTCGCCGACCAGGGCTTTGCGGTGGTCGAGGCGCACGACGGGCGCGCCGCGCTGCAGACGCTGGACGAGGGCGAGCTGCCGGCGCTCATCCTGCTCGACCTGATGATGCCGCTCTGCTCCGGCTGGGAGTTCCTGCACGCGCGCGACAAGTCGTCGCGCCTCAAGAACGTGCCGGTGGTGGTGATGAGCGCCCTGCCGCCGGAGGCAGCGCGCATCGACGCCGACGTCCTCGGGCACTGGCGCAAGCCGCTCGACGTCAGCCAGCTGCTGACGTCCATGCGCGCCCTCACCGCCGCCTGAACCACGCGCGGAGCGGTGATACGCCTGCCGGCGTGTCGGCGCAAAACCGCTGGGAGTGAGCGCGTCGGCGACGATCGATGGGGGCCGAGGGCGCACAACCCGCTCGCGCGAAGGCCGCGCGCTGCCGGGTCGGCGTGACCCGTCCGGGGTCTGGCCGACCCGCCCCGTCAAACCCCGTGCGCCATGATTCTGGCGCTCGGCGGGCGGTCCGGCCCCGGCTCGACCGCACCGGGTGGGTCGATACCGACACCACACTCGATTTGCACCCACAGTTTCCGGTTGGTTAGACTGACGGCACAACCGTTGCTCTCTCGAGAGCGACCCGTCCCGCACCACGGAGACGACATGCCGTCCATGCTTCCCGACCTCGCAGCCCCGCCGAGTGCGCGGCTCACCTTGCGACCGACGAGCCGCGGCAAGCTCATCGGCCTCGGCACCGGTGGCATCGCCGAGGCGCTGGCGACCATCGATCAGGTGGCGCGCTCCTCGTGCACCGTCCTCGTCACGGGCGAGAGCGGCACCGGCAAGGAGATGACCGTAGCCGCTTTGCACGACGCCAGCCCGCGCGCGCAGGGCCCGCTGGTCACCGTCAACTGCGGCGCCATCCCCGAGAACCTGCTGGAGAGCGAGCTCTTCGGGCACGAGAAGGGCGCCTTCACCGGCGCGGTGACGGCGCGCACCGGCCGCGTGGCCTCGGCCGAGGGCGGCACCCTGTTCCTCGACGAGGTCGGCGAGCTGCCGCTGGCGCTGCAGGTCAAGCTGCTGCGCCTTCTCCAGCAGCGCGAGTACTCGCCGGTCGGCGAGACCGTCACCTACCGCTGCGACATCCGCGTCGTCGCCGCCACCAACAAGGACCTCGAGGTCGAGGTGGCCGCGGGCCGCTTCCGGGAGGACCTCTACTACCGGCTCAACGTCATCCACGTCGAGCTGCCGCCGCTGCGCGAGCGGCGGCTCGACATCGTGCTCCTGGCGCACCACTTCCTGCGCACCGCCTCGGCGCGCAGCGGGCGCGACGACCTGACGGGCTTCGCCATCGACGCCGAGGCGGCGCTGCTGGGCTACGGCTGGCCGGGCAACGTGCGCGAGCTGGAGAACGTGGTCGAGCGCGCGGTGCTGCTGGCCAAGGATCGGCGCATCGCCCGGGACGACCTGCCGCTGCGCGTGCGAGGCGACACCGCCGAGACGGTCACAGGTCAGGTGAAGCTCCCGGAGGCGGGCATCGATCTCAAGGCCGCGGTCGAGGCCTTCGAGAGCCAGCTCATCCGTCAGGCCCTGGAGCGCACCGGCGGGAACAAGAACCGCGCCGCCCAGCTGCTGCACGTGAACCGCACCACGCTGGTGGAGATGGTGAAGCGCAAGAAGCTCGCCGGGGGAATGGCATGATCGGCGACGACAAGGAGGCCTGGCGCGGCGCCGACGCCGGCTTCCAGCCGGTACCGGGCACGCGCCCCTCGCCGCCGCCGAAGAAGATCTCCGTCACCCTGCGCCTGACCAGCAAGGGCAAGATCGTCGGCAGGAGCGCGCCCCTGCGCGACGTGCTGGCGACCATCGATCGCATCGCGCGCTCGCCGACGACGGTGCTCATCAGCGGCGAGAGCGGCACCGGCAAGGAGCTGGTGGTGGCCGCGCTGCACGATGCCAGCCCGCGCCGCGAGTATCCGCTGGTGACCGTGAACTGTGGCGCCATCCCGGAGAGCCTGCTGGAGAGCGAGCTCTTCGGGCACACCAAGGGCGCCTTCACCGGTGCGGTGGCCATGCGCCAGGGCCGCGTCGGCGCCGCTGAGAAGGGCACGCTCTTCCTCGACGAGGTGGGGGAGCTCCCGCTCGCCCTTCAGGTCAAGCTCCTGCGCCTCCTGCAGCAGCGCGAGTACTCGATGGTCGGCGACGATCGCGTGCTGCACGCCGACATCCGGGTGGTGGCGGCCACCAACCGCAACCTGGAGGAGGAGGTGGCCGCGGGCCGCTTCCGCCAGGACCTCTACTACCGCCTCAACGTCATCCAGCTCGACCTGCCGCCGCTGCGCGAGCGGCTCGAGGACCTCGAGCTGCTGGCGCTGCACTTCCTGCGCACCTCGGCGGTGCGCTCCGGGCGGCCGGACGTGTGCGGCTTCACCGAGGAGGCGATGGCCCGGCTCAAGGCCTACGACTGGCCGGGCAACATCCGCGCGCTGGAGAACACCATCGAGCGGGCCGTGCTGCTCTCGCCCGGGCCGCTGATCCGCGCCGAGGACCTGCCGGAGCGAGTGCGCACCGCCAGGGAGGCGGACGCGCCAGTGAACCCCAACCACCTGCCCGCGGCGGGCATCGACCTGCGCGCAGCAGTGGAAGAGTACGAGACGAACCTGGTACGCCAGGCCCTGGCGCGCACCGGCTGGAACAAGACCAAGGCCGCGCAGCTCCTGGGGATGAATCGGACTACGCTGGTGGAGATGCTCAAGCGCAAGTCGGCCACGCGACGCGCCTGAGCGATTGGAGGGAGGACGAGCACTGATGATGTTCGGTACATGGCTCATCGACCGCGGGCTGGTCACGCCGCGCAACCTGCTCGAGGCCCTCGATCGCCAGCGGACGCGGCGAGTCCCCATCGCCCGCATCGCCATCGAGCAGAAGATGATCGGCGAGGCGCAGGTTCTCCAGGTGCTCGACCAGCAAGCCATCAGCGACGATCGCTTCGGGGACGTGGCGGTGGAGCTCGGCGTTCTCACCGCCGAGCAGGTGGGGAAGCTGCTCGGCGAGCAGCAGCGGCGGTGCGGTCGCATCGGCGAAGTGCTGGTGCAGATGGGCGTCCTCGACGAGCGCACGCTGAACAGCGAGCTCGAGGCCTACCAGAAGCACACCAAGCGGGCCGCGCCCAGCGCGCTGATCTGAGTCGTCGTGCCGCGCTTCGGCCCGCCCGCTGACGGCTGACCTCGTTCGCGGCGACGAGGGGACGCCTCGCGTGGCTGATACAGTGCGCGCATGAGCGGACCGACGACGTTCGTGGACCTCGAGACGGCGCGCGCCACGCGTGGGGTACGGCTGGTGGTCGCGAGCGGCATCCCCAGCCCCTGGTCCGAGGCGGCCAAGGGAATCTTCCGCGTGAAGGGCGCACCCTTCGTGTGCCTGCGCATGGCGCCGCGCGACAGAGAGGTTTTGGGCTGGACGCGGGCGCGCAACGTGCCAGCGGCGATGTTCGACGACGAGCCAGCGCGGACCGGGTGGGCGGAGATCCTCGAGCTCGCCGAGCGCGTCGCGCCTTCGCCCTCGCTGCTGCCGGCGGCAGCCGAGGACCGCGCCAGGATGTTCGGGCTCGCCCACGAGGTGATGGGTGAAGGTGGGCTGCTCTGGTCGGGACGCCTGATCACCGTCCACCTCGGTCTGGAGACCGACGGGGCGCGCGGGTTCCCGCCGATGATCGCCGGCTACCTGGCCAAGCGGTACGGCTACGTGCGGGAGCGCATCGACGTGGCGCGGCGCCGCGTCGCCGAGGGCTGGGCGCTGCTCGCGGACGCGCTTGGTGGCCGCGAGCACTACTTCGGCAAGCAGCTCACCGCGCTGGACATCTACTCGGCAACGGCGGTGAACATCTTCGAGCTGATGCCGGAGAGCGATTGCCCGATGCTGCCGCTGGTCCGCGCGGCATTCGCCAGCACACGCGACGAGATGGCCGAGGTGCCCAGGGCCCTGGTGGCGCACCGCGACCGCATGTACGGCCGCTACCTCGAGCTGCCGATGGTGCTCTGAGATGCGGCGTGGGTGCGGCTCGGGCTGCGGGCGGCGCTAGCGCGTCGACGCCGCCTGCGCGCCACTTGCTTCGGCGAGCGGCGGAAGGGGCGGGGGCTCTGCCGGTGGCGCCCTGTGCCGCAAAACGAGGATGGCGGTCCACCCCAGGGCCGCCGCGCCGGCGACGAGCAGGACGCTCCGTGCACGGCGTGATCGCGTGCGCACGCGCGAGGGGGCGGCGGGCGGCTCGGGGATGACGATGGGCGGCGTCACCCGATCCCCGGCCCCCGGGCCTCCGTCGGCGTCGCGGAGCTTGACGAGCATCGGGGCACCCTCCGACCTGGGAGGGATCGTCCCCACGTAGAGACCGCGGATGGTGGCCGGCGGTGGATCGCTGGGACTGCGCCTCTCGGCCAGGAGCTGGCGCCAGACGTCGGCGCGCAGCGCGGGCGCACCGGCTTCATCATGGCCAGATGTCGCCCCTGCGGCGGTCGCGTCCGGGTTCACGCCCGATGTACCGGTTCGCCTCACCTCGCTGCCTTTCTTCGGGCGCGCCAGGCATCGCTTGAGCCTCCCGACGCTCGGGGCCGCATTGCGGTGCGCGGCTGGGCGCTGCTGTCACACCTGGAGGAACGGCGCTCACCTGGACGCCCACGCTCGCCTGCACGCCAGGCGGCTCGCTGGCGCCGGAACGGAGCGTCCGCCTCCGACATCTGACCCGCCGCACGCAGGAACCGCCCTGGAGGCTGAAGATGATCAGGTACGTCGTAGCTTCGATTGCATTGAGCGCAGTCCTCTTCGGCTGCGGTGGCGCCCCGCCTCCGAACGACAAGATGGCCTCCGCGGAGGCTGCCTCGCGCGGCGCACGCGAGGTCGGCGCCGACCAGGTGCCCGCGGCCTCGCTGCATCTGCGCCTCGCCGACGAGCAGATCGCCAAGGCCAAGACGGCAATTGCCAACGATGACAACGAGAACGCGCGTATGCTCCTCGTTCGCGCGCAGGCCGATGCCGAGCTGGCCCTGGCCCTGGCGCGCGAAAGCAAGGCGCGCGGAGAGGCTCAGGCCGCGCTCGATCAGGTCGCGAAGATCCGCGGAGGAGCAACGAAATGAGCTGGCTGAGTCGTCTCGGGAAGTTTGCGTTGGTCGTCGTCATCAGCGGCTGCGCCACCGGTCCCGCCCCCAAGGAGCTGGTCGACGCGCGCGCCGCCTACAGCAAGGCCCAGTCGGGCGAGGCCGGCAAGCTGACCCCGGCCCAGGTCCACGAAGCCAAGGTGAGCCTGGACGCCGCAGAGCGTGCCTACCTCGACGACTCCGAGTCCGCCCGCACGCGCGATCTGGCCTACGTGGCCCAGCGCAAGTCGGAGTGGGCCGAGGCTCAGGGCAACGCCGCGTCTGCTAACGCCCAGCGCGACGCCGCGCAGAAGGAGATGGGCTCCCTCACCCAGCGCAACCTGGCCAATGCGCAGCAGGGGCTGACGGCCGCCAAGGGCGAGCTGGCGCAGAACAAGCAGGCGCTGAACATGACCGCCGAGCAGCTGGCGGCCGAGAAGAAGGCGCGCGAGGCGGCCGAGAAGCGCATGCGCGACGCCATGGACAAGCTGGCCGTCGCCGCAGCGCTGGCGGTCAAGCAGGAGGAGCGCGGCACGGTCATCGTGCTGCCGGGCAGCGTCCTCTTCGCCACCAACAAGTGGGACATCCTCGCCGCGGCACAGGTGAAGCTCGACCAGGTGGCCGAGGCCCTCAAGCCGCAGCAGGACGATTCGAAGATGGTCGTCGAAGGTCACACCGACTCCCAGGGCGACGACAAGCACAACCTCGAGCTCGGGCAGAAGCGCGCCGAAAGCGTGCGCAACTATCTGGTCGGCAAGGGCGTGAAGGCCGACGGCATCACCGCGGTCGGCATCGGCGAGGGCCGCCCCGTGGCGGACAACAACTCGGCCGAGGGCCGCGCCAACAATCGCCGCGTCGAGATCATCATCAGCGCCATCGAGCGACGCTGAGCCCCACCGGGGCGGAACGCGGGCGCGCTGGCTTCGGCCGGCGCGCCTCGCGCTTTTGTGTCCCGGCGTTCGGTGCACACGCCGCGCGCCCGGCCGAGATGGGTGTGCAGCCGGTGCCCGGGGCGGAAATGCGTCGACCCGCCCGGAGGAGCCCCCTCCATACCGCCGCGGCTCGGCAAACGACGATCGGCCGTGCGCGTTGGCCCCAGGTGAGGCGATGCGCCCCGGCCACACGCGCATCCTTGCTTGAAAAGCCGCAGGAGCACCTCGCAACTGCGCGGACCCGGCGCGGTTTTTCTCCTGACCTGACGCGGCGGGTGGCGGTTGCGGTGGCACGTCACTTGTAAAAGAGCCTACCGAACCAGGTCATGGGTCGAAGGACCCCGACCTCGGGAAGGACGCCATGAACGATCCGCTGCTCTTGAGGCGCCAGGTGATCCTGGTGATCGACGACGACGAAGCGACCTGCGAAGCGCTGGCGTCGATCCTCGGCGACGAGGAGTACTTGGTGATCACCGCGCGCACTGGGCTCGAGGGTCTGGAGATCATGCGGACGGCGCCGGTCGACGTGGCCATCGTGGACTTGATGATGCCGGAGATGGACGGCTGGGGGTTCGTCGCGGCCGTGCGCGAGGATCCGGCCCTGGCTGGGACTCCCGTGCTCGTCATGACCGCCCACGGCGACCGCGTGCTGGCGACCGCGCCTGTGGCCTCCGGCTACTTCAAGAAGCCGATCGTGCTCGACCGCCTCCTGCAGGTCCTCCATCGCACGTTGACCCTGCGCCCCCCCGCGAACGACGTCGCCGCCACGCGCACGTCGGGGACCCACCCGACGCTGGAGTCGCTCCGGGCCCCGCGTGTGCCGAGCCTGGCGTCTGGCAGCGACGAGGAGTGCCCCACCAGTGACAGCGGGCGCGCCACGCCGCCCCCGGCGCGAACGCGGTCCTCGCTAGAACCGTAGGGCAAGTGCCTGCGGACACGGGGCTTGTCGCTTCTTGCCTGGATCGCGCGCACCGCCATCATGCGACGGCCCGCCGTGGTTGACGCGGAGCGTAGGGCACATGGGCTTCTGGCGGCGGGCACGGCGTGCCTATCCTCGTTGCCATGCGAAATCGTCCTTGGCTCGAGCGCCGCCACGCGTGGAGGGCGAGCGCGCTCCTCTTGTGCAGCGCCGCCAACGCACTAGCGGCCTGCTCGAGCGACGAGGACCCCGCGCAGACGAGCGCCTCGTCGAGCGGCAGCGCAACAAGCGGCGGCGACGCGGCGTCGACATCCATCGGCAGTGGTGCTGGAGGCGCCAGCTCGACGGGCGGCAGCGCCAGCGGCGGCAGCGCCGGTGCGGGCGGCGAGGCGAGCGGTGGCAACGCCGGCGCCGGTGGTGGCGGCGGCATGGGCGGCGGCGAGACCTTCACCGTGGCCGGCTGCTACATCGACGACTTCGTCTCCCCGCCGCTCGGCGGCCCGAACTACGACCAGTTCATGCCGGTGGTCGGCTCGCACTGCATGGGCACCAACCACCAGGACATCACCGGCGTGGAGCGCGTGGTCTTCGTCGGCGACTCGGTGACCGTCGGCACGCCGCCCACGGCGTCCGGCGACTACTACCGCAGCAAGCTCGCCGCCGCGCTGGCCTCCAAGTTCGGGCTGACGGCGCCGTCGTTCCTCTGGCAGACAGTGAACTTCCTCGACGGCGTCTCCCTCATTCAAGAAGAGGGGGACTTCGCCAGCTGCGCCAAGTGGGGCGCGCGCACCGACGACCTGGTCGCCGACAACACCCAGCTCGAGACCTGCATGCCGCTGGCGCAGCAGTCGAAGCGCACGCTGGTGGTGATGACCATGGGCGGCAACGACATCTCCTCGCTCACCCAGGACGCCATCGCCGGCGTGCCCATGGCCGACCTGTGGACCTCGACGCAGGGCTTCGTCGCCGACTTCGAGGCGGCCATCGCCTGGATCAAGGAGCCGGGGCGCTTCCCGAACGGTGTCTTCGTGGTCTACGGCAACATGTACGAGTTCACCGACGGCACAGGCGACGTGCAGTCGTGCGACGTCTCCGCGCTGGCTGGCTTCGATCAGCCGGTGCCCGCGCCCGACGAGCTCAAGGCCATGGTCATCTGGGCCAACGAGCAGTACGCGCGCATCTCCGTGGACTGGGGCGTGGACATGACCTTCATGCTCGAGGACTTCTGCGGGCACGGCTTCGCGTCCGACGACCCGACGGCGCCCTGCTACCGCGGGCCGAACACGCCGCAGTGGTTCGACCTGACCTGCATCCACCCCAACCCGGCCGGGCACCAGCACATCACGGACATGTTCATGGCCGTGGTGGACGAGTAGCGATCGCCGCTCGGTTCTTCCTGGGCGACGTCTCGTTCATTTCGAGCACCACGCCGCGTTCCCCGCCTCGCACATCTCCGCCTCGCCTTGCTTGGAGCGCTCCAGGGCGGCCTTCGCGGCAGCGCGATCCTTCGCCGTCCCGGTCCCTGCGGGGAAGGTAAAATGCTCCTACGGTGAGCCGCGCCCAGCGCTTCCCGATCGATCGCCGCGTGGGCTACTTGATCTCGAAGACCTCGACCACGTCCTTGTCGAAGAGGGGGACCAGCAGCCGCGAGCGCTTGGCGTCCCAGCCGATGTCGGCGGGCGACTCGATGCCGACCAGCGCGGGCTCGAAGGTGCCGCCGGGCTTGCCGCGATAGATGGTCTCCGCGTCCCAGCTGGCGACGAGGATGGTGTCGCCGACCTGGACGAGGCCGTCGAGCGTCCCCTTGGGCAGCTTGTTCACGTCCTGCTTCACGCCCTTGTCGTCTACGCGGTAGAGCTCCGCGCCTCGATAGGTGGAGACCCAGACGCCGCCCGCAGCCGCGGGAAGCAGGCCGTTGGGGCCGCCGAGGTCGGGGCTCTTGATCACCGTCTTGACCGTGTTGCCCTTCTCGATGCGGTAGACGGCATCGCTGCCGCTCGGCTCGAAGCCGGCGGCGCCCATCTTGACGCCCGAGTCGCTGACCCACACCGACCCGTCCGGCGTGGCCACCACGTCGTTGAGGAAGGTGGCGCCGTCGATCTTCAGCTCCGCCTTGGGCGCCCCGGTCTTGGCGTCGAAGACGCGCACGGTGTCGATGTCGGCGACGTAGAGCGCGCCGCCCTGGATGGCGGTCCCCTTGGGCGCGTGCAGCGTGACCTTGGCCTGCCCGCCGGCGATCCATTTCTGGGTGACCACCTTGCCATCGGGCGACAGGACGGAGATGAAGCCGTTGTTGTCCGCCTCCTGCGGTTTGCCCTGGATGTTGCTGACCAGGTACCGGTCGGTGGCCGCGTCGTAGTAGACGCTCTCTGGCGTCTTCATGCCCGGGTAGCTGAGCATCGGCGTCGGCCTGGCCGGCAACACCGGCGGCGCGCTGGCCCGGCGGGCCCCGGGCGCGGGCTCCGCTGTACCGGGCGTGGCCACGTCGCCGTTGGGATCGGGGGGCGCCGGAGGAGGCGGGACAATCTCTGCGGAAGCACCGCAGGCCGCCAGCGAGCCGACGGCAATGGCGAGCGGCAATACGGCCATTCGGCGCAAGGTCATGGCGGTCGGGTAGTGCCACCCGCCGGGAGCCGCAACCGCCCGCCCCGCGCTGCGCGCGAAGGGTCCGACCTTGCGTGGGCCGGGACCGACAATCGACGGCCTGCGTAAGGCATCACCCGAATGCCTCGCAACCGGACGGCCGCGGCGGACATCGATCCGGACCATGCGGGGGGGGGGACCTGCCACCGTCGACCTGGCGCTTTTTGTTGGTACGCGAGGTCCGGTAGTCGCCTAGCTTCGTCCCGCGCGTCCCGACGCCACCGCCCACCGTGCCTGCGAGAACGCACTTCCTGACTTGCGCCCTGGCGCTGAGCGTCGTCCTCGCCGCGGGCGCGACGTACGCGCAGCAACCACCGCCTCCCCGCCCGGCCGCCCCGCCCGCGCCGCCGCCTGGGGCCGCCCCGGCTCCCGCGCCGCCCGCAGGCGAGGCGCCCCCCGCCGAGGCCCCCTCGCCGACCGCCGGTGGCGCCATCTCCCCGCCGGGAGACTCGCGCGGCCTGACCACCGAGCCCGAGGACGAGCCGGAGGACTGGGCGTTGCTGGCGCCGCGCTCCATCCTGGCCATCCCCAACGTGGTGTTGCAGGTCGTCTTCTGGCCCATCCAGCACGGGCTGCGCTTCACCGAGCGCCACCACATCATCGAGGAGGTCCAGGACATCCTCTACAACGACGCGCGCACCGCGGGCATCGTGCCCAGCTTCTCCTTCCTGTCATCGCAGGGTCCGACCGTCGGCGTGCAAGCCTTCCACGACGACCTCGGCGGCCACGAGGAGAAGGCGCACATCGACGCCAAGTTCGGCGGCCGCTTCACCCAGGCCTACGAGGTGGCCTTCGAGGCCGACCGCTTCCTCGGCTCGCCGTGGTGGGTGGAGACCCTGACGCGCTACGAGGTGCAACCGCGCCTGCTCTTCGAAGGCTACGGAGACGACGCGCCGGAGCTGGACACCGGCGTCAACCTCGGGCCGCGCGACGGCGCGGTGGAGACCAAGTTCCGCCAGCGCCGCGCGCTGCTGCTCGGCGGCGTCGGGTACACCTTCGGCAAGCCGGGGTCGGAGTTCAAGCTCGGCGGTGTCGGCGTCTGGAACAGCCGGGAGTTCGGGGAGACGGACTCGGACGACGTCTCCATCGAGGAGGTCTACGACACCTCGCAGCTCGTCGGCTTCAGCGACACGGTGAAGACGCTGGAGCTTGGCGGGCGCGCCATCCTCGACACTCGCGATCACAAGGGGGCCACCGGCTCCGGCGTGTACATCGAGGTCTTCGGCGGCGCGGTGCCGAGGTTCGACGAGTACAGCTACGGGCACTTCGGCGGCGAGGCCACCGTCTACATCGACCTCTTCCGCGGCACGCGCGTGCTGGTGCTGCGCGCCGTGAACGAGGCGGTGGGCTTCGCGCCCGACGAGGACATCCCCTTCTCCGACCTGCCGCGCCTGGGCGGCCCCAACCGCCTGCGCGGCTTCGATCTGGATCGCTTCCGCGATCGCGTCACCGCGGTGGGCACCGTCGAGTACCACTACCCGATCCACGAGTACCTGGCCGGCGCGCTGTTCATCGATGCCGGGCGCCCGGCGCCGAGCTACGAGAAGCTCTTCGAGATGGACAAGTGGCGCCTCGGCGGCGGCGGCGGCTTCATCATCCGCAGCAAGAAGACGGTCCTCTTCAGCCTCGACGTGGCCTACGGCGATGGGATCAACGTCTACTTCACCACCGACCCGCTGCGCGCCTTCAGCGGCAGGAACGAGCAGCTATGAAGCAGCCGCGTGTCTCGGGCGAGCTCGGGAAGGTCGCCGCACGCGCGGCGCGCGTCGCCTCGCTGGCGCTCCTCGGCGCCGCGGCGCTGGGGCTCGGCGGCTGCGCCTCGGAGCTGCGCTTCAAGGACCAGCCAGTCATCTGGCGGGTCGACGATGCCCGCCACATCGCCGAGCCGGAGGAGAACGAGTACCTCAAGCTCCAGTACTTCGCCGACATCTTCGCCATGCGGCGGCTCAACCGATCGCTGGAGCTGCACGACCACGAGACGGCGCACGACATCAACGCCCTCGACGAGGTTCCGGACTCCACCTGGTTCGAGAACCGCATCGGCATGCGCGACGTCTCCGCGGCGGAGGTGACCCGCGGCTCCAGCGACAAACGCCCCACGCCCCCGCTGCGCGTCACCGGCGCCAAGGTGGGCGGAGGCAACGCGGGCTTCACGGTGGTCGACGCCAAGGGCAGCAAGTACCTGGTCAAGTTCGACCGCAAGGACAACCCGGAGATGCAGACCGGGTCGGCGGCGGCCATCATCCGGCTCTTCTGGGCCATGGGGTACAACGTGCCCTCGGACAACGTCTTCATCCTGCGCCGCGACGACCTGGTGATCGATCCCAAGGCCACCTACAAGGACGAGCTCGAGGACAAGCATCCGTTCACCGAGAAGGAGCTGAAGGCGGTCTTCGACACCTCGCCGCGCCTGCCCGATGGCAGCTGGCGCGCGCTCTCCAGCGAGCTGTTGCCGGGCAAGCCGGTGGGCGGCGTGTCGCCGGAGGGCGTCCGCAAGGACGACCCCAACGACAAGATCCCCCACCAGCATCGCCGCCCGCTGCGCGGCCTGCGCGTCTTCGCGGCGTGGCTCGGCCACACCGACATGAAGCAGGACAACACCTTCGACGCCTACGTCGAGCAGGACGGCAGGAAGTTCGTCCGTCACTACCTCATCGACTTCGGCGAGGCGCTCGGCGGCCACTGGGGCGAGAAGCGGCGCGACGAGGACGGCTACGAGCACTACTGGGACTGGCAGGCGCAGCCCAAGGGGCTCATCACGTTCGGCCTCTGGAGGCGCCCCTGGGAAGACCGCATCAAGACCCCGTGGCCCGCGGTGGGCGCCTTCGCGGTGGCCGACTTCGACCCCGAGGAGTGGCGCGAGGCGTACCCCTACTTCCCGTTCTTCGAGACGGACGAGGCCGACAGCTACTGGGCGGCGAAGATCACCATGCGTTTCGAGAGACGGCACATCGAGGCCGCCGTGGCCGCGGGCCAGTACACCGACCCGGCGGCAGCGAAGTACCTGGTGGAGACGATCATCGGCCGGCAGCGCAAGATCGGTCAGGTCTACCTGGAGCGCGCCACCAGCTTCGACGAGCTCACCATCCGGCCCGGCGCGCTGTGCGGCGTCGATCTGGGCATCAAGCACGGGCTGGCGACGGCGGGCACCCTGGAGGTCCAGGACGACGACGACCACGTGGTGCAGAGCGTGGCGCTGGGGCGCGACGGGCGCGCTTGCGTGCGCATCCCCGACGACCCCTCGTACGCGGTGATGCGCCTGCGGACGGTGCGCAGCAACGGGGCGCGCCCGGTCATGCAGGTCCACCTCAAGGGCGGCGCGGCGGCGCGCATCCTCGGCGTCGTACGCTTCGAGTGAGCTGAGCGGAGCTTCCGGGCGCTGACGGCGGGCGCGCCCGCCGGGGCAGCCCCACGGCGGCGCCTGGCCTGGGCACGCCGCCGCCCGAGCGCGTACGCTTCCAGGCATGGCCGCCGAGGGCGCCACCAAGGACATCCAGTTGCTCGCCGTGCGCGGCGCAGACGAGGCCCGGCGCGGCGACGTGGTCGCCGTGGAGGAGCCGCTCGAGATCCGCGTTCAGGGCCCGGAGCAACCCGAGACGCGGGTGGCGGTTACCATGCGCACGCCGGGCCACGACGAGGAGCTGGCGGTGGGCTTCCTCTTCACCGAGGGGCTGCTGCGCGGCCGCGGGGACCTGGCGCGCCCGGCGACGCGGGGGCTGCCCGTGGCCGGCGGGCAAGGCAACGTGGTCACGGTGCGCCTGTCGCGCGCGTTCGACGCCACCTCGCTGCAGCGGAACTTCTACGCCACCTCGAGCTGCGGGATCTGCGGCAAGGCGGCCCTGGAGCACGTCGAGACCGGCGCCGCCCCGCTCTCCGGCGGGCCGGTGCTGCGCCGCGAGGTGCTGCGCACGCTGCCCGATGCGCTGCGCCAGGGGCAGGCCGTCTTCGAGCGCACCGGCGGCCTGCACGCCACCGGCCTGTTCACCTCCGAGGGCCAGCTGCTGATGGTGCGCGAGGACGTGGGCCGCCACAACGCCATCGACAAGCTCATCGGGCGGCGCGTGCTCGACGGCGCCGTACCCCTGGACGCGCAGGTGGGCATGGTCTCCGGACGGCTGAGCTTCGAGATCGTGCAAAAGGCGGCCATGGCCGGGCTCACCGTCCTGTGCGCGGTGAGCGCGCCGTCGAGCCTGGCGGTGCAGCTCGCCGACCGGCTCGGGATGACCATCGTCGGCTTCCTGCGCGGCGACGGGTTCAACGTCTACGCACACCCGCACCGCATCGGCGCAGCGGGGGTGTGAGGCAACGCGCGCTTGTCCGTACTACGCGCCAGACTGCGCACACCGAGGAAGACCGACGACGCCCGTGTTGTGGCCCATGGCGCCGGCCGCTAGCTTCGACGCGATGCATGGCATCTGCGCCTGCGGGGCGGTGGGGGTCGCGGCGGCGGCGCTCGGGCGCGGCGGCGTGCATTGCCACTGCACCACCTGCACCCGGATCGCCGGCGGCGGCGCGGCGAGCAGCGTGCTCGTGCCGCGCGAGGCCCTGACCATCACCTGCCGCGAGGATGCGCTCTCGGGCTACCGGTCGTCGCCTAACACGGTGCGCTGGCACTGCGCCACCTGCCACGCGCCAATCTACGCAGATGTCAACGACCTGCCAGAGCTCGGCTTCTTCGTCTCCGCAGCGCTCTTCGAGGCGGCGGCGCTCGCCGAGGTGCGCTTCGAGCACATCTTCGTGCGCAGCGTGCCGGAGTGGCACGTCATCGGCGGCGATGCGCCGAGACACGACGCCGTTCCCCCCGCCTCCGTCCTCGGCTTGCCACCCTCGCCGCTCCGCGAGGCCAACGCAGGCTCGTCGCCGCGCTTCGTGCGCCCGGCGTGACCGCCACGGTTCGTCGACCTGGTGCTGTTCGACCTGGACATGCCCATGGTGACTGGCTCCATGCCTACCCGCGAGCCACGTGGTAAGAAGGGCCATGCGGCTCTCCGACGACAATCTCCGCGGCCGGACCGTGATCTCCTCAGACGGGCTGGCGGTCGGTGAGATCTCTGCTCTCTTCCTCGACGCCGAGGCGTGGCGGGTGGAGTCCCTCCAGGTGAAGCTGCGAGGCGACATCGCCGATCGGTTGGGCGTCGACCGCAGCATGTTTCACGCGGGGGCGGTCGAGATCCCCGTCGGGATGGTGCAGTCGGTTGGGGACGCGGTCGTTCTCTCGGTGCGGGTGGATGACTTGCGGCAGGTTCTGCCAGGCGCGAGCGAGCCCACTCCGTCACGCTGACCCCTCCGGGGCTTGCGCGAGCGGGCACGCGGCACGGCGCGGAATGTGCAACCCGAGTCGGTCGGGAGATCCAGACGATGCGAGAGCTCCATCCGAGCGTGGAAGCGCTGTTCGTCGAAAAAGTCACCGAGCTCGGGCTCGCGGACGTCGCCGAGAAACTTCGCGTGGGTGTTCGCCCCGCCCTGGGCGCCCAGCTCGAGCCCGTCCAGCCGGGCCGCGTGGGAATGTCGCGCGTCGGCGGTGACCCGGACCTTCCGCGCAGCGCGAGGTGGCCGACGGTTGGCGCAGGCGCGTCCACCCCTCCGCAGCTCGTCGGTCGCAAGATGACGTTCGTCGCCCAGATCGACCTCGAGGATCTCGCCAGCGTGCCCGGGGCGTCCCTTCCCAGGATGGGGCTCCTCTCCTTCTTCCTCGGCGCGGACGAGTCGGCGATACACATCGACCATTGCGTCGTTCTCCATGATCGATCCGACCTCGTGCGCGCACCGACGCCCGCCGAAGACGAGGTCGTGAACGGCCACTACCATCCAGGCTTTCCCGAGCTGGCGATGCGCTTCTCTCCCATCGCGACGCTCCCTTCGTTCACGCGCGACCGCGACATGGACGAATACGAGCCCGCCCCTGCGCACACTCCGAGCAGCGCTCGTGCGCGACCACCGGACCCTCGTCCTCGGCCACCCCGACGACTTCTCTCACGACGTGCTGGGGCCGGCGTACCTGCACGCGAACGGGAAGGCGCCCTGCTATCCGTATCTCGAGCTCGACGCTGGCACGAACCCCTTCACCGGCAAGCCCATGCCGGGTCCGTACGTGTCGCTCGCCGAACGCGAGGCCATCGAATGGTTCCGGTCGGATCTGGCCACGAACACGCGGCGCATGGCCGACTGCCAGGGGCTCCTGCAGCTCGAGTCGCGCGCCGAGACGACGATGTCGTTCTGGGATGCAGGTCTCCTGCAGTTCGCCGGCGACGACCACGCATTCGCGCGCGGTGACTTCTCGCGCACGTATGCGTGCATCCAGACGGGGTGAGGCGCCGCAGCGGCGCGCGTCCCCCAGACCGTGGAGACCACGTACTGCAAGGGCCAAGCCGAGCTACGACGGCAAGTCCTGCAAGGACGTCACCTGGGACCTCGACCAGCCCCGGCTCGTCGACTTTCGAGCTCGAAGCCCTCGGGAACGGCCGCTTCGTGGCCAGGCAGGTGCGCGAGCTCTTCGCCCATGGCGCCAGGCCGCCATCCCAAGGCTGGCGCGTTCGATGTGGATCGCGTGCGATCCGTTCGGCCTCGGATGGATCCAGCAGGTGCGCAACTGAGCGACACGGGTCCGCCTGCATCTCGGCGCGATGACCGATGACCCTGCCGCTCTCTGCGGACGATTCCGCAGACGCGGCCGCGCGCACCGAGCCGTCACCGCCAACCCACCACCAGGCGCTGGCGACCCGGCTGGCTCGCTTCCTGCGTGGCGCGCCACAGATGAAGCTGCATCGTCGGGCCACGGTCGTCGGCGACTCGCGCGGGGCGACCCTCGTCGAGTACATGATGGTCGTCGGTTGCGTCGGCTTGGTGGCCCTCGGCGGCTACCGTGTCTTCGGCAGCAGCGCGGTCCTGAAGGCCGAAGCGCAGGCGCGGTGTGTCGAGAGCTTCGACTGCGCACCGGGCTCGCCGGACGCGGCGACGCCGCTACACGGCCTCGACCCGAACGCCTTGGCGCCGCAGCTGGCGAGCGGCCCGCCGGGGTGGGGCGAGGTGCCCGGCGGCAAGGACGCCACCTACGAGGAGATCCCCGGAGAGCCAACGATCACCGGCGAGGGGGATGCCAACGAGGTCCACCCGAACGACGTCACCCAGGGCATGATCGGTGATTGCTTCGTGATGACCGCCATGGCCGCGATCGCGCAGGGCAACCCGGACATCATCAAGAACGCGATCAAGGACAACGGCGACGGTACCTACACGGTGACCTTCCACGAGAAGGCCGCGTGGTACGACCCGTTCGACAGCGGTTACCACGACGTGCAGATCACCGTCACCGGCGAGTTCCCGGCAACGGACGGCAACCCGGTCTTCGCACAGCCCGGCGACATGAACGGCGACCAGCGCGAGCTGTGGCCGATGATCCTGGAGAAGGCCTACGCGCAATACGCGGGCGGCTACGACGAGATCGCCGAGGGCGGCCAGTCGGCCGATGTCCTGGCGCTGCTCACCGGCAGGGACGTCGATCAGAACGGCGGCCGGAGATTGGAGGAGTGGTTCGGCTGGGACGTGGAATTCGATGAAGTCGCCGACGCCTGGGATCGTGGCGCCGCCATCACCGCCGGGACCTCCGGCGACAAGGAGTTGCCGCTCTTCAAGGACGGCACCCTGGTCACCAAGCACGCCTACTACGTGACCAACGTCGACCGCGACAACCAGACGGTCACCGTGCGCAACCCCTGGGGCTGGGGCCTGGGTGAGACGACGCTGAGCTTCGAGGACTTCAGGAACCACTTCACCGGCATGAGCAGCGTGCCCCTGAGGTGAGCGGGGTCGAAACCGTCGCCGCTCTTCCGTCTCGCAGAAGTCCGCGCCAGATGACCTATCGTCGAGGCGAGGCCACTCCATGATTGTCGACCCGGCCGACCTACCGCTCTTCACCAGCCCCGACGTGCCGAGGCGCTTTGGCGAGCTGGAGAGCGCCCTCGGCCTGCGCCTGGAAGGACCACTCGGGCCGCACGGCGGCATGGGCACGTTCGTGGCGCCGTGGGGGTCGCCGACGCCATGGTCCGCGCCGCTGTCTCTCTGCGTGAACCGATTGTGGGCGAAGTACGGGTGGGACCCGGTTCGCGAGCGCCCTGCGGCCACCGTCGACGACCTGCGGCACCGCATGCTGGTCAGCTTCTCGGTCGCGGTTCCGCGGAGCTGGGAGATCTGCGAGTCGCTCTTGCGGGACCGCTACGGCCAGGCGACCACGGCGACCGAGGTCGTCGAGACACCGGAGCATAGGCACGCCACCACCTACCTCCTCTACGGTCCCTTCTTCACGCGGCCCCTCACGGGTGGGTTCTACCTCGACTGGTACGACCGCCGACCCGACTGGGCAGCGCCGCCGTTCCTGCCCGAGGTGCGCGCCCGCTGGCTCCGCGAGCTGACCGGACGGTTGAGGCGCGCCGTGACAGCCAAGGACATGCTCCGCGCCATCGAGTCGCCGCCCGGGCAGGCCGGGATCACGGCCGGCGGGCTGGCTGCGTACGAGGACGCCAGCATCGTGCTGGTGCCGGCAATGCGCGTCACCGACCTGGTGGAGGCGCTGTCGCTCCAGGACGCATGCATGGAGAGCGTCGGGGTCCACCATGAAACGCATAGGATCGTCGTCGGTGACCCCGAGGGGCTGGGCACCAGCGCGCCGGTGTTCGGCGCCTGGATGGTGGACGCAGCCCTCCCGCACCGCGCACACGGCACCATCATCGAGAGCTCGACCCCGACGTCGGTTTCGCGCTGTCGGCTCGACGCGCGCGACACCGTGCAGTACCTCCAGATCCGACGTCAGCGCTGAGTCTCGAAGACGCGAGCGCCACGTGCGACCGTCACCCATCGCGCGACGCGACACGAAGCACTGAGCCGTCACCAGGGATCGGCAGGACAGCGCGTCCTGGGCGGGGAGAGAGCGACACACTCCGGCCGCTCGCATCGCGCATCGCGCGGCAAGTCCTCTGCGCCGCAGCGGCAAGGAACACCCTTCAACGGACTCTGCGGGCACTCGCCGCGCTCGATCATCTCCAGCTCCCGTACCGCCATGTCGCACTCGTACCGGAAATGGAACACCAGGTCCGGAAGGATGCTGAAGACCGAGCGCGCCCGCTCCGATCCGGCCGCGGTCGCCCGACGGCGATCGTCGATCGAATCGCCGTACACCCCGTACCTGCACAGGCTCACGGTCTCCTTCCAGTGGAAGCCGAGGCTGTACGTCGCGAAGCCGGCGAAGAGCAGGGCCGCCAGGAAGCCGACGACCGCGACCGTCGCACCCTTGCTGCGCCGCTCGCGCGCCCACGCGAGCAGCGCGCCGAAGATGGCGACCAGGAACAGCAGCCCCCCGGAGATGGCGACGATCCAGGATGCGTCGCGCACCGTGCGGGAGCGGGGCAAGACGCGCTCGTCCTCGGCGAACGCGACGGCCACACCGACGGCGAGCAGGACCCCGCCGGTGACCAGCCCCCGAAGACGCCCGCCGCGATCGGTGAGCCACGAGGGTCGCGAGTGGCCGCCCGCGAGGCGATCCGCGACGACCATGGATAGCGATGCGGCGAAGACGAGGAGGATCGCCGCGAGCACCGACCACGCCGCGAGGTCGCGCGCGCCCACGATCGTGCTCGCCAGGGCGGCCAGCGCGGCCGCGCCGAAGAGCCACCGCGCGCGAGAGCGGTACCGGTGGAACGAGACGGCGGCTCCGGCCACCAGCGCGGAGGTCACTATGCCGACGAGCAACCAGTCGAGCGGAAGCCGCGCGCCATAGGTGAGGCCGAACTGGGCCGCGGCACCCGTCGCCTCGTACGTGCGCCACGCATCCACGCCGCGCCGCACGACGGCGGCGAGGGGAAGCGCCAGCAGCGAGAACCACAGATAGAACGCGTGGCGCATGTCGAGGGTGCCGGGGTCTGCGCTCCTGCCCGAGCCCGTCGGCCCGCGCCAACCGCGAATCATGCCTCTACCACGGGTGACCGCCGGAAAAATCCCGGTGCCGCTGCCGGGGTCGACTCCACAGGGGGTCGAGGGCCAAGGCCGGGGTCGACTCTCTGGCAATCAGGCGTCGCTCGCTCACCCGTCCTTGGCGCGGGCCGCTCGTTGGGCCTCCACCGCCGCGACCACGGCGGCGATCAGCGTCACCAGCTGCCCATCTCGCTCCGGCCCGCGGGTGATCGGCGCCCCGCCGACGATGACCGCGCTCACTGCCTCGAGCGTCTGACGAAGCGCCCCCAGACCCTTCCGACCTCGATCCGGATGCACGACCGAGGCGGTGATGGCCACCACCTTGCGCTCCAGCTCGGCGCTGCCGATCACCCAGTCGATGCCGTTCTTGAGCGAGCCGGGCAAGCTGAAGCCATACTCCGGGCAGGCGACGAGCAGCGCGTCGCTGGCGGCGATGGCCCGCCGCCAGGCGGCGACGGCCGGCAGCTCCGGCGCTGGCTCCAGGTCGGGATCGAAATGCGCCACGGCGCGGAGCAGGTCGCCGACGGTGAGCTCCACGCCGTCGGGCGCCAGCGCCACGGCAGCGCGCAGTAGATCGAGGTTCGCCGAGCGCTGCTGCAGGCTCCCGCAGACACCGAGGATGCGCACCATGGAACGCGGCATAG
>JBBJMR010000081.1:0-29835 GCA_037720395.1 Polyangiaceae bacterium | reverse complement strand
GTCGGCGCGGTCGGCGGCGCTCACCGGCCCGTCGACGTTGCTCGACCCAGGCAGCTGTGCCACCAGCGGTGGCGCGCTGGTGACCACCGACCCGTGGCAGACGCGCGTGGCGGTGTGCGAGCTCGCCGGTCCGTTCGGCGGCGGCTGCGCCGACGGCGTGTGCGCCCCCGTGGGCAGCGGCAACTACGACGGGCCGGCGTGCATCGGGCGCCCCGGAGAGGAGCCGTGTCCCGCCGGATGGCCGACGCAGACCATCGTCTACGGCGACTTCATCGACGACCGGCAGTGCGGCACGTGCGCGTGCGGCGCGGCTTCGGGGTCCACGTGCAGCGGCGGCAGCTACACCATCTTCGACCTCGACGGCTGCGCCGGCCCCAACACGGTGGTCGTCGACTCCACCACCTGTGTCGACATCAGCGATCAGTGGGAGATGTTCAGCGGCTCGGCGGAGGGGACGCCGGCCGTCGCCGCCGGCGGCTCCTGTCAGTCCTCGGGCGGTGCGCCGACCGGCCAGGTGACCGGGCTCGGGCCACGCACCCTCTGTTGCCAGTAGGGGGGCCCGCGTTCGGCGTCTCGCTCATCGCTCATCGCTCATCGCGGCGCGGCGGTCGCGCCGCCCACTGATGCACGGCGCCCTGGTGGAGCGCGGCGTAGATGGCATCGCGCAGTTCGTTGGCCTCGGCGTGCGTCAGCGCGCGCACCGGGTGGCGGATGACCACGCGCAGCAGCACGTTCTTGTGGTCCGCGCTCATCCCGAGGCGCGCCGCGGCCGCGGGCGGGAGCGCCGCGTGCGGCGTCTCGGAGACGATCTCCACGGCCTCCACCTGGTCGGCGCGATCGCCGAGCGCCCCGCGCACCGCGTCGCCGAGCTCCTCCGCCGTGGTGTCGCCGGCGGTGGCGATCGACAGGTCGCGCGCGACGGCCGGCTGCGCGGAGACCGGGCGGTAAGGCTGCAAGTCGAGCATCTGCCGCGCCACGCGTGGGTCCGGCTCGCGCAGCAGGCGGATGTCGCCGATGCCCTTGCGGAGCATGAGCGCGCGATCGAGGCCGATGCCCATGGCCAGGCCGGACCACCCCGAGCCCAGGCCGCTCTCGGCCAGCAACGCCGGCAGCGCCAGCCCGCACTCGGCGATCTCCACCCAGCTCGCGGCGCCAGCAGGGCCTGCGTCGACATCGATCTGCAGCCCCTCCTCGGTGTACGGATGCACGGCGGGCACGGTGCGCAGCGCGCGGCCGGGCAGCAGCGCGGTCGCCACCAGGCCCACCATCGCCTCCAGGTCGCTGGCGCCCAGGCGTGGGCCGCGCCGCAGGCGCCAGAGGTCGATCTGGTGCGGCTCGCCGCTGTGCAGGCGATCCACGCAGTCGCGGCGATAGACGATGCCCGGGCAGACGAGGAGCACGTCGCGGTCCCGGGGTGCGCGCGCGAGCGCTCGCAAGGCCGGCGGCACCAGCGCCGAGGTCTGGGTGCGCAGCAGGGTGCCAGGGGAGACCCAGCGCGTGTAGCGAGCGTCACGCGCCGCACCGTCGGGCGGGTAGTGCAGGTGGTCGTAGTTGTCGGCGGCCGAGACCACCGGGTGGGCGCGGTGGATCTGCACCGCGCAGCCCCAGGCGCGGTGGAGCGCGGCGATGGCGGCGTCGACGAGCCGCTGCATGGCGTGCGCGCCGCGGGCAGGGTCGGTGAGATCGCGGACGGAGAGAGCGCGCGCGAGCGCGGCCTCGGTGAGGACAGCGGACATGGGACACCTCGGGACACGGGGTCGTGGGCCTGGCGGCCACCCGGTCCGGGAGGCCACCGCACCGTGGTCACCCCCCGACCGTCCCCGGGGTCTCGAGAGCGTCAGCGCAGGCGCTGGCTCCCTCGCCCGGGCAGGGTCGAGGGGCCGCGAAAGCGTCGTCCGGCGGTGCCGGCAGCGTGCGCGCGCGTCATGGCAAGGATGCACGTGCGCACGCGCGCATACCTGACCCGCGATGCGCGCGCGGAAGAGCGCGGCGCGCCGGCGGTCACTGCCAGGCGGGGATGGGGCGATTCGGAGGGTCCCAGCTGTTCGGGTCCTCCTTGCAGCGCCAGCCGCCGTCCGAGGTCGGCGAAGTGACGAAGAGCGTCGCGTCGCTGCAGCGCCGCACGAACTTCCCCGCGGACATGATCTCGGTCAGCGTGCGGAAGTTCTTGCCCTTCTTCTTGTCCCAGTAGGCGGCCTCGTAGGCCTGCTGCGAGAAATGCGACTCAGGGCCGGCCTTCACCAGCACCTGGCCGCGCTTGCCGATGCCGTCGATGGTGACCAGCTGCACGGTGACCGCCCAGCCGCCGAGGGCCTGGGATTCGCACGGGTGCTCGCCCCATCCCCTGGGGCCTTCGCCGCCGAGCGCCTTGCGCGCTTCCGCGGCGAAGGTCTTCTCCTTCTGATCGGCTGGCGGCGCCGCCTTGGCCAGCTCCAGCGCCTTGCCGAGGATGGCCGTGTTCCACTCGGTCACGGCCTCCTTCACGGTCGGGCCGCCGCCGGCGACCTCCAGGGCCATGCCGCGCTGCTGCGCCAGTGCCCCCGCGCCCTCCAGGCCCTTCCTGGCCTCGGCGCGCAGCCGAGCGGGCTTGGTCACCAGCACGCCCGGCGCCGCGGCGACCTCGACCATCTTGTCGGCGGGGCACTCGCCGACCGCCTTCCAGAGGTACCCCTTGAGCAAGCTCTTGTGGGTCCTGGGGCTGATGCGCGCCAGGTCCTTCAGCTTCTCGTCGCGCTCGAGCTCCTTGGCGGCCTCCGCTTCCTCCATGGGGGCCGCCACCGGTGGCGGCGGCGGCTCGGCCGCAGGCTCCGCCGGCGCGCCGCTCCCTGCCGGCGCCGTCGCCCCGGCGGCCGGCGTGGTCGCCGGTGGCGCGGCGGTCACCGGCTCGGGCGCGCCCCCGCAGGCGACCATCGACAGCGCCATCGTCGAGCCGAGGAACCACGCACCGACGAGGCCACCGAGCACGTGCCGCATGGGGCCCTGTATAGCGCGGGTGCAAGAAGCACCCCATTTTCCGGCGCGACCCGAGGCGGCCGGGGATCGCGCCGCTCCGGCGTGCGACGACGCCGGAGCGCGCCCTGGGCTACCCTCGCGCCGCGCAGGCGTCCGCCTCGTCCGCCGCCCATGAAGGAGAGCAACCCCGCCGAGACCGAGGGCCGCGGCGAGGACGCCGGAGGCCAGGACGAGGACGCTGAGCTCTCGGGGCGCCTGGCGGCGGCGCGTCCCGAGGCGGACCTGGTGGGGCGCGCGGTGGTGCGGGCGCGCGTGTCGGCCGCCCTGTTCGGCCGCGCCGAGGCGGTGCGCATCGGCCGCTACGAGCTGGTGGGCGAGATCGGGTCGGGCGGCGGGGGGACGGTGTACGTCGCCAGGGACCCGGAGCTCGATCGCCAGGTGGCCCTCAAGCTCGTCCGCGCCGAGGACGAGGCGCTGCGCGCGCGGGCCTTCGCGGAGGCGCAGGCGCTGGCCCGGCTCGCCCACCCCAACGTGGTCCCCGTCTTCGACGTCGGCGTGCTCGAGGATCGGTCTGGCTGGTGATGGAGCTGGTGCGCGGCGAGTCGCTGCGCGCCTTCGCCGCGCGGGCGCCGGCGCTGCGCGAGGTGGTGCGCGCCTACCGCCAGGCCGGCGAGGGGCTGTGCGCGGCGCACGAGGCGGGCTCCTGCATCGCGACTTCAAGCCGGACAACGCGGTCATCGGCGCCGACGGGCGGGTGCGGGTCATCGATTTCGGTCTGGCGGAGCCACTCGTCGAGGACCAGGTCGCGGACGTCGCGTCTGCCGGTGCACCCGATGCGCCCAACGCGCCAGCACCTGCCGCGCCAGCCGACGCGGACGCGCCGGTGATACCGCGCGGAAGCGGCGCCCTCTCGCCAGGAACGCCACGATACATGGCACCGGAGCAGCTCGACGGGGGCGCCGCCACGGCCGCCAGCGATCAGTTCGCGTTTGCGGTCTCCCTGCGGGAGGCGGCGACGCGCAGCGGTGCGCCGGCGCTGCCCCGCTGGCTCGAGGCCATCGTCCGGCGCGGGAGCGCCACCGATCCTGCCGCGCGCTACGAGACCCTGCGCGCGCTGCTCCGGGCGCTGGCCGACGACCCGGCGTCGCGCTGGCGGCGTCGCGCGCTGGTCGCTGGACCCGTGGCCTTCGCGCTGGTCGGATTCGCGGTGGGGCACGGCCGGAAGGTCGATCCGCCGCCGTGCGACGGGTCTGCCGCGCTGGCCCCGGTCTGGACTCCCGCGCGCTCCGCGTCCGTTGTCGCCCACCTGGAGGGCCTGGGCACGCCCTTCGCCGTATCGGAAGCGCTTCGCGTGCCGCGGCTGGTCGATGGCTGGTCGGAGCGCTGGATCGCGGCGCACCAGACAGGTTGCGCCGCGCGCCGCCGTGGCTCCTTCTCGGCGACGCTCGAGGACCTTCATCTCGCGTGCATGTCCGCGGCCCGGACGCGGCTCGACACCACCCTGGAGATCATCGCCGGCGCCGGTACGCCGGTGCTGCCGGCAGCCGTGGCGGCGCTCTCCGAGCTCCCGGAGCCCGAGCTGTGCGGCGACGCGAGCGCGCTGGCGAACCGCGTGTCGCCACCGCCGATGGATCGAGCCGCCGACGCTGCCGCGCTGGGCGCGGAGCTGGAGCGGGTGGCGGTCCGCGTCGAAGCGGCCGACCCGGGCGCAGTGCCGGCTGCCGAGCAGCTCGTGGAGCGGGCTCGAGAGCTCGAGTACCGCCCGACGCTCGCGCGCGCGCTGCTCGTCCTCGGTCGCTCGCGGATGGCGATCGGGGAGCGGCAAGGTGCGGTCGCGCCGATGACCGAGGCCACGTCCCTGGCGCTGAGCAGCGGCGACGATCCTACCGCCGTCGAGGCTTTCGCGCGCGCCATGTGGCTGAGGAGCGCTTCCGGCGGCGACGCGGCGCCCGCCCTGAACGGCCTCGAGCTGATCGCACCGCTGGCCGAGCGCCTTCCGCCGACCCATCGATTCGAGCGTGCATTGCTCCACAACAACGCCGGCAGCGTCGAGCTGGCGGCGGGCCGGCCGGACCGAGCCCGCGCCGAGCTGGAGAAGGCTCTGGCCCTGGCCAAGGAGGTGCACGGGCCGGGCGAGGTCGAGCTGGCCGCGGTGCGCGGCAACCTGGCCATGGTGGCGCGCGACGACGCCGAACGCGCGGCGCTCCTCGCCGAGGGCGTGGCCATCCGCCGCGATCGCCTGGGCGGAACTGATCCTTGGCCCGCAGGCACGCGAGCAGCGTGCGCTGCACCAGCTCGTCGGCCTCGCCGTAGCACTTGGTGCTGAAGAACCCGCACAGGCTGTCGAAGTGGCGCGCGAAGAGCGCCTCGCCTGCGGCGCTGTCGCCGGCGCGCCAGCGATCGAGCAGCTCGACGTCCGCGTCCATTGCGGGAACGTAGCCATGGCGATCTCCAAGAGGGGTGGCGCTGGCGTTTACGTGTCCTGGCGTGTACGCCGGCGGCCGCGAAGCAGGCGGGATCGGGCCCGCTCGGACCGGATGCGGTAAGCACCAAACCGTCCGTCCGGGAGCCAGGGAGCGGTGTGCGCTCCCCCTCCGGCACGGGAACCGCGGCCTCCGGCACCGCGGCGCCGCCTTGCGGTTGCTCGCGTTGCTCGTCGGCCTCGCGCCGACGGGGTAGGAGGGAGCCCGGCTCGCGTCGCGACCCACCGCGCATGGACCGAAGACACCTCGAGATCGCCTCCGGCCCTGGGCTGGGCTTCGCGCTCTGGGCGCTGGTCGATGCGGTGGCCATCGCCGCCAGCGTGTCGCTCCCTGCCGAGGGGTTCGGTCTGCGCGCGCTGCACCACCTCTTCGCCTCGGGGCAAACGCTGGCCCTGGGCCTGGTGCTCGGGGCGGTCCTGCTCGCCGGGGCCGCGGTGGCGCGGGGGCGCTGGCCGATGGTGGTGGCCTACGCGCTGGGCACGATGGGGGTCATGCACGCGATGCTCGGCCCGGACCTCGAGCGACAGGCGGAGATCATCGCCGACGGCCAGTGGTCGTGGGCGCTGCGGCCGCTCTACGTGGTGCTGTGCGGGCTGGCCATCCCCGCCGCCCACGTCCTCGGCACCGTCGTCGGGGAGCGCTGGCCTCGCCTGGCCCTGCTCCTCGCGCTCGCCGGTCTGGGCGGGATGGTCACCAACCAGCTGGTGCTGCGCGACGACTACCCGGCCGTGCACGCGGCCATCGGCTGGGCGTCGGCCACGCTGGCGGGCGCCGCCGTCGCTGGCCGCGTGGTACGTCGAGTGGAGCGCCTCGGCCGCCGCAGCCGACTGGCGTTCGGGGCAGCGGCCCTGGCCGAGCTGCTGCTGGCGCTCTATCCGCCACCGAACGGCGTGCGCCGCGAGCTGTTCCGCCAGCCCGGGGCGGCGAGCGCATGGCTGCTGGCGGCGGCGTTCTGGTCGCCGCCCTCGATCCGCGCCGCCGCACCGGCCGACCCTGGCTCGCCGATCGCACCGCCTTGCCGGACCTGCCGCCGAGCGATGCGCCGCGCGCGGCGCCGGTGATGGTGCTGATGACCATCGACGCGGTGCGTGCCGACGTCATCGACGACCCGGCGAACGCGGCGCGCTGGCCGGCGCTGACGGCCATGCGCAGCAGCGGCGCTGCTCTGCACGCCGTCTCGCCCGGGAGCCAGACGGCGGTGTCGCTGAGCGCCGTGTTCAGCGGGCGCTACTCTCGATGCAGCGCTGGGCGCCGTTCGGCAGTGGGGCGGCGCGCTTCCTCTACGCCGCCGAGGACCCGGCTCCGCGCTTCCCCGAGCTCCTCCGCGACGCGGGCGTGACCACGGTCTCGTTCCCCAGCCTGCAGTTCCTGGCGCAGTCCTTCGGGGTGGTGCGCGGCTTCCAGGAGGAGACGATGATCGCCGTCGGGCGCCGCCACGCGCCGGGGCGCGAGGTCGTCGATCCGCTGCTGGCGCGCCTGGAGAAGGTCGGCGCCGAGCCCTTCTTCGCCTTCGTCCACCTCACCGAGCCCCACTCTCCTTATGATCGTGGCGGCACCGAGGGGTCGCCGCGCGATCGCTACCTGGCGGAGATCGGCGTCGCCGACGCGCAGGTGGCGCGGGTGTCCAGGCTCCTCGAGCAGCGCTTCCGCGGGCGCGGGTACCTGCTGGTCACCTCGGACCACGGGGAGGCGTTCGGCGAGCACGGCACCACCCACCACACCAAGACGCTCTACGACGAGCTGCTGCGCGTGCCGCTGCTGGTGCGCGGCCCGGGGGTGCGCGCGCGGCGCATCGAGCGGCCGGTGGGCCTCATCGATCTCGGCCCGACGGTGCTCGATATCTTCCGCCGACCGATCCCCGCCAGCTACCTCGGGCAGAGCCTGTTGCCGCTGCTCGCCGGCGACGACGGCGCCGAGCTGACTCGGCCCCTGCTGGCAGAGGGCCGCCTGCGCCGGGCCCTGATCACCGGCGATCGCAAGGTGATCGAGGACCTGCGCCGCACCACGGTGGAGGCCTACGACCTGGCGCGCGATCCGGGCGAGCTGGTGGACCTCTTCGACCGCGAGCGCGCTCGCTTCGAGCCCGACCTGGCCATGCTGCGCGCCTTCTTCGGGGCGCATGGCGTGGCCGCGCGCGACCCGGGATACAGTGCGCCGTACAAACCCTGAGGTGGAGCGAGTGGCGAGCGACGAGTCGGTGACGAAGGACGGAGGCCAGGCGCCGGCGGCGGCCGAAGAGCGCACGGGCACGGGCACGGACACGGACACGGGCGGCGGGGCGGTCGGGCAGGCGCGGGAGCGCCGCGACCCCGATGGGCTGCCGCTGGATCGCGCGCCGACGCTCGACGATGTCCGGGGCGAGAGCGGCTCCGGCCGCTCCATCGCCTGGGGCTGCTCGTTGCTGGTGGTGCTGGCGCTCGCCGGCTTCTGGCTGGTGCGCGCCTTCCTGCTCGGCTAGCCGCGCCTGCGGCCTCGGTCGCCCTGGCGTCAGCGCTCGACGACGAGCGAGAGGCGCCCGCCGAGCCACACGCCCTCGACGCGCTGCGCTTCGCCCACGGCATCGGTGAAGGGCGCGGGGCGCAGCACCGCGCCCGGCTCCAGCGCCACGCCGAGCCAGGCGGCGGGGCCAGCTTCCATTCGCTGCCGAGCGTCGCGGTCGCGCGCGCCGACCAGGTGTCGCGCTCGCCGGCGGTGCCGTCCACCGCGCTGGCCTCGGCCATGCGCAGCGATGCCAGCGACGCCCCGGCGCCGGCCAGCAGGCGCCAGCCAGGCGCGAGCCAGAAGCGATGGTCGCCGAGAGCCCGCCTCCAGCCAGCGCACCGGGCCACCGTCGACCCCGCCGCCGAGCAGCGCTCCGCCGACGCCGACCGAGGCGCGCCGGCTGCGGAGCCCGAGCGCCAGCGACGGCCCGGCCAGGAAGACGTCGGCGCTGGGCAGGCCGGCGACCGTCCAGCTGCCGGTGAACGTCGCCGCCGGTGCGTCGCGCGCCTCGAGCTCCAGCTCGGCGGCCGCTGCGCTTCGGCGGCGGCGAGCTGCGGCGCGGGCGCACCGGGCGCATCTGGGCGCGGACCATCTCCGCGGTGGCGATGGCCGCGAAGCGCGCGACCACGTCCCAGGCCAGGCCGCCCACGGCGAGCTCGCGACGCGCCACCGCGCGCTCGCCGATCCGCACCTCGATGAGCGCCGTGCTCGGGGTGGGAAGGTCGATCCACACGTAGGCCACGTGGTCGCCGAGGGGACCGGCGGTACCCGGCGCCAGCAGCGCGTCGTCCTCGAGCTCGATCTCCACCAGGCGGCGGAGGCGGGGCTCGGCGAGCTTGTCGGCGGCGCCGGCAGAGAGCGACATGCGCACCTCGACCAGGCGCGCCGCGGGCACGGCCACCTCGGGGGCGCGCGGCAGCGGCGGCGGCACCAGCGGGGCGACGGCGCTCTCCTGGGCCCGGGCGCCGCCGCTGACCAGCGTCAGCGCCAGCGCGAGGGCGAACGCGAGCGCCAGCTCAGGGCTGGTCGGGCGCGGGCTTGGCGTCGCCCGAGGCCGGTGGAGCAGGCGTGGCGCCCTCGTCGGCGGGGAGATCCTCGCCCTTGGAGATGCGATCGGCTTCCTCTTGGCAAGGGCCATTCGGATACTTGGTCACATACTCCTGCGCCAGCTTCGCTGCCTCATCCTTTCGGCCGCCGCGCCAGGCGTCGCGGAACTGGTTGCACAGCTGGGCGTCGATGCCGCGCACGCCGGCGGCCACGGCCGCGCTGTCGAGCTTCTTGTGCAGCGCGGTCCACTTGTCGGCCTCGGCGCGCGCCGCCGCGTCGCCGTTCTTGGCGGCCTTGTCGTAGAAGCGCTTGAGCTGGTTGGCGGCGATGACCGCGTTGGGGTCGCTCGGGAATCGCTCGATGACCTGCTTGGCGGCACGGATGGCGGCGCCGCCGTCGCCGCCCCTCTGCGAGACCGACGAGATGTCCATCAGCTCGCTGCCGCTCTTGGCGCCGACGATGGCTGCGGCGACGCCGCCAGGCTGATCGCGCAGCAGGCGCAGCGCCTCGGCGTCGTTGCCCTTCAGCCATTGTGCGCGCCAGTCGAGGACGGCCGGCGTGGCCACGGCCACCGGGGCCTCGACCGCGGGATGCTCCTCGGGCTGCGTCGGAGTGGCGCTGCGATCGCGCCGCGCGGGGTTCGGGGCGTTGGCGGAGGTGACCGTGTGCAGGGGGACCTCGGTGGCGCGATCGCCGGCGGCCAGCTCGCGGCGCTGGGTTCCCGGCGATTCGAGGGAGACGGTGCCGCTGGTGACCACCACGTCCATGTGGCTCGGGCCGCGGCTCACCAGCACGCGGCTGCCGGCGGCGGAGGCCAGGCGCGCCTCGCCGGCGACGACCGCCACCTCGCCCGAGCGCGGCGCGGCGTCGACCAGGGCCTCGCCCTGGACGAGGCGCAGGGTGAGGCTCCGCCCTCGCCCTTCTCGAGCTCGACGGTGGTGCCGGGCGTGAGGCGAACCTCGCCGCCGCCGGGCAGGGCGTACGCGCGCGGCTGAGTGCCGGCGGCGAAGACCTCCACGCGCTCGACGCCCGTGGTCACCGGGGAAGGCACGGCTACCGGCGCCGGCGCCTCGTAGAAGGCCTTGCCCACGACCAGGCCGACGCCGAACGCCGAGAGCGAGGCCGCCAGCAGGCCGAGCGCCAGATCGCGGCGGTGCGCGCGACGACGCGGGGGAGCCACGACCAGGCTGGGCTCCAAGCGTTCCCAGATCCGCTCCACACGCTCGCCATCCGCGAGGTGGCGGAGGTCGCGGGGATCGATCGGCGGGACGCTGCGGCGCGCGGTCATGACTCTTCCTGTCCGGGGCTCCGGGAAGAGCCCTCCGGCCTGTCGAGGCCGGTATGGATGAAATGGTCGTCGAGAAACTTTTGAGCGCGAGAAATGCGTCGCTTGACCGTGGCCAGCGAGCAGCTCGACAGCCGCGCGACCGTCTCGAGGTCGTGGCCCTCCACGGAGCGCAGCGTCCAGGCGATGCGGTCGTCCGTGGGCAGGGTGCGCAAGAGCGCGTAGACCTGGGCGATCTGGGCGCGGACGTGGGGGGAGCAGTCGGGGCTGGCCAGCGTGTCGAGGTCGACGGGCTCGCTGGAGCGCCCCAGACCGAGGAGGTTCATCAGCCGGTGGCGGCGCAGGCGCGAGCGGACCGCGTGGACCACGATGGCGCCCAGCCAGGCGCGGAAGGCGTTGCGGTCGGCGAGGTCGGCCAGGCGCTCGAAGGCGCGGAGGAAGGCGTCGTGCACCACGTCCTCCACGTCGCGCGAGGAGCCCTCGATGCGCGTGGCCAGGTGGAGCGCGAACGCCACGTGCCGCCGGTAGAGCGCCTCGAAGGCCGGGCTGTCGCCCGTTGCGGCCATCGCCACCAGCTGCCCGTCGGGCAGGTCGGCGAAGGTGTCGGGTCGCGTTGCGGGTCGCAGGCCCTTGCGCGCTGCGCGGCTGCCATCGCGATCGTCCCAGCCCCGGTCCGACGGAAACGAGGTGGAGGCGGGCACCGGCGTGCTGGACGCATCGAGCGGCTGTTCCGCTCGGACACTCGGCTCGAGCGCCGGATGGACCGAGGACGCGTCGCCTCCCCGGCTCGACTCGCCTCGGCTCGACTCGACAGAGGTTCCGGTCGGGCGCGGCGCTCCGTCGGCGGGAACGCCGCGGGCCGGCACCAGCCGGAGCCGCCTCGTTCCTCGCTGGTCGTGTGCGGACATGCCCACGAAGTCTACGACGCCCGACCCCATGGCGTCGGCTCAGTTTTCCCCAGACAGTTCGCGCGTTTTTCCCTGGCGAGGGAGCCCCGGCAGGGACGGCGGGCCGACGGACGGTGCCGGTGAGCCGTTGCGACCCACTCAGGCGTCTGGTAGGTCGCTGCCGCTTTTGGTTCGCGTGGGGTCGACTTCCTGCTCTGCGGGTCGCGCGTCTCCTCTCGTAGGTGGCACGGCGGGCGGAATCTTCCCGCCAGCCGTTCAAACCGCTTCAGCCGCTCTTGGTGATCGGACTTCCGTTCGGCGCCTCGGGCTCATGGCGACGGGGGACACCCGTCGACATCACGTCGCCGGGGCGCAATGCACCCCGCATCGGAGGCTCTCATGACCAAGTACCTGTTCGCGATGCTCGCCGTGTCCCTCGTTGCTTGCGGCGGCTCGCCGGCGATCCCCGAGGCCCCCGCCACGCCGGAGACCCCGGCCGCCCCGGAGACCCCGGCCGCTCCGAGCGGCGCGCCCGAGGCCCCCGCGGCCCCGGACGCTCCGGCTGCGCCCGAGGCTCCCAAGTACTGATCCGCGACGCGCAAGCGTCCCGACCTTTCGCCCCGGCTGGTCGCAGGCCGGCGCGCCACTTCGGTGGCCCGCTGGCTCGCGATGGCCGGGGCGCTTTCGTCCATCGCCCTCGCATAGCGCTTTTCGCGCGCGCGCCAGCGCGCTTGGCTATGCTGCACTGCCGCGTGGGGGCCCGCGGCGGGGAGCAGGCGCAAGATGCGGGCGGCGCAGAAGACTCGAGCCAGGTTTGCGAGCGGAGCGGCCGCTCGAGCGTGCAGGGTGGCCGGGGTCGTCCTGGCCGCGGTGTTCATGGTGCTCGTCCTGGCGCCCGGCTGCGGTCGCACGGGTGCGTACGACCTGCTGGAGGGTAGCGGCGGCAGCGGCACCGGCTGCGGCGACTCCATCTGCGGGTCCGGAGAGGACTGCGCCAGCTGCTTCTCCGACTGCGGCCTCTGCGCCGGCTGCGGCAACGACAGCTGCGACGGGGCCGAGACGTGCGGCAGCTGCTCCATCGACTGCGGGCAGTGCCAGAGCTGCGGCAACGGCGCCTGCGATTCCGGCGAGACCTGCGGCAGCTGCGTCCAGGATTGCGGCCAGTGCGCGTCCTGCGGTGACGCCGTGTGCGGGGCGGGTGAGACGTGCGCCAGCTGCCCGGTCGACTGCGGCCTGTGCGCGTCGTGCGGCGATGGCAGCTGCGCCGCCAACGAGAACTGCTTCTCGTGCCCCATCGACTGCGGCCAGTGCGACACCTGCGAGAACGGATTCTGCGCGCCGCCCGAGGACTGTCTGTCTTGCGCCGCCGACTGCGGCGTCTGCGAGACGTGCAACGACGGCGTGTGCAGTCCGGCCACCGAGAACTGCTTCAACTGCCCGGGCGACTGCGGCACCTGCACCGGCTGTGGCGATGGCATCTGCGGTTCGGTGGAGAGCTGCGCCTCGTGCAAGCAGGACTGCGGGGTGTGCTCGTTCTGCGGCAACGACATCTGCGAGGAGTTCGAGAGCTGCTCGAACTGCAACGCCGATTGCGGGGAGTGCAATCCGCTCGGCTGCCTCGAGGTGGTGACCTGCGCGCTGGACTGCATCGACCTCCAGCAGGACCCGCCCGACTTCAGCGTGGGCTGCGTGGCCAACTGCATTGCCGCCGGGTGCGCCGACGTGCAGTTCTTCGTCGACCAGATGCTCGACTGCGCCATCCAGCAGCTCGGGGAGTGCGGCGGCGACCCGGATTGCATCCTCGCCGAGTGCGACAGCGAGCTCGCTGCCTGCATCGGCGCCAACTGCGACTGAGTACACCGCGCGCACCTGCCGCGCACCGGCGGCCGAAAAGGGGACGCGGAGCTTCCAGGCACCGGCGGGTGGTTGTAAGACCAGCCGACGCCCTGGGTGCCGCGCGCTCGGGGATGCGTGGCAAGGCATCCGCCCATGAGCTTTCGACCCCCCGGCACCGGTGCGCTCGTCGACGGCAAGTACCGCCTCGCGGAGCGCATCGGCGGCGGTGGCATGGGCGAGGTGTTCCGCGCGTTCAACGTGCTCGCCGGGCGCGGCGTGGCCATCAAGTTCCTCCACCCGGAGCTGGCGGAGAACGAGGAGCTGGCGCAGCGATTCTTCCAGGAGGCGCAGGCCGTCAACCGCATCCGCCACCCGAACATCGTCGACGTCATCGACGCCGGGATGAGCGAGTCCGGCCCCTACCTGGTGATGGAGCACCTGGAAGGCGAAGCGGTCTCCGTGGTGCTGGCGCGCCTGACGCGCTTCGATCTGGCGGCCACCGTGGGCACGTTGATCCCGGTGCTCGAGGCGCTCGACGCCGCCCACCGCGCCGGCATCGTGCATCGCGACCTGAAGCCGGAGAACGTCTTCATTGCCCGGAGCGCCAAGGGAGCGGCGCAGGTCCGCCTCCTCGACTTCGGGATCGCCAAGGTCCTCGCCGACGACGGACCGTCGCCGCGCACGCGCACGGGCATCGTCTTCGGCACGCCGGACTACCTCTCGCCGGAGCAGGCCACCGGCGAGACACCGCTCGACGGGCGCAGCGACCTCTTCGCCGTCGGGGTGCTCCTCTACGAGATGATCACCGGCGTGCGCCCCTTCCGCGCGCCCACCGCGGTGGCCACGGCGTTCAAGGTGGTTCACGGCGAGGCGCCCACCATCGGCGGCGCGGGTGTGGCCGTCGACCGTCGCGTCGAGAGCACCGTGGCCAGGCTGCTGGAGAAGGATCCCCAGCACCGCTTCCAGACGGCGGCCGAGGTGGTACGCGAGCTCGAGGTGCTGGTGCCCGACGCGTACGCCCGGGCCGCCGCGGTGGCGCGCCTGGTGGGCCTCCCTCCGCCGCCGCGCACGTCCCGTCCCCCGGCACGCACCTCGGCTCGCCCGCCCGACCTGACGATCGCCGAGACGGTCCGCGCCTTCCCTCCTCCCGTCGGCGATATGGCCCCGTTGGGCGGCAACGTCATCGCCGAGCCGGCCGGCGAGGGCGAGAGCGAACCGCGTGGCGCGCGCGTCGCCGAGGCGCGCCGCGGCGCGCCGGCACCCGGCGATCGTTCGCCGACGCTGTCCAGCCAGGCGGAGGGCGACAAGCGATCCAGCGCGACACGCGTAGGCTCTTCGCGCGAGCCGCCCGCCGCCATCGACGCAGGGCCGCGCCGACAGGCGTTGCTGCGTCCGAGCACACCGGGTCGTGGGAGCACGCCGACACCGGCCATCGCCCGCAGCTCGCGCCCGCCGGAGACGCCAGGCCGTGGCAGCACGCCATCCGGGGCCGCGCCGCGCATCGCCGCCGGGGCGTCGAGCACGCCGGGGCGTGGAAGCACCCCGCCGCCCGGGCTGACGTCGCGCAGCAGCACGCCCGGCCGAGGCGACGCCGCGTCGCGCACCCCGGCCCGCCTCGAGGGGTCGTCGCTGCTGCGCCCTTTCCGGTGCGATTCGCGGGGCGCTACCAGGTGCGCGGCCCCGTGCTGCGCGCCGTGGACCGGGCGCTGGTGGAGGCGCACGGCTGCGGGGCGCGCGATGCGATCGTGCAGCACGTGCCGGCGCGCTGGGCCGCCGACTTCCGGGACGACTCCATCAATGCTCTCCTCTCTTACGACCTCGAGGCGCTGGACGCGTACCTGGAGATCGCCACCAACCTCGGCCTGCGCGAGGTGAAGAGCTGGCGCGACCTCGGGCGGCGCGCCGTCGACGGCGAGCTGGCGGCCTTCGTGCGGCCAGCGACACGTCCCTCCACCGATCTGCACCAGGCGGTTCGCCGCGGCGTCTCCAGCTGGAGCCGGCTCTTCGGCTTCGGCGAGTGGCGGGTGGAAGAACAGGGCAGCCGCCGCACCGCCCTCCACCTCACCGCGTTCGATCCCGCGTCGCTGGCGCTGCGCCTGTGGCTGGTGGGCGTGGTCGAGGCGACGATGAGCCGGGCCATGGGGCGGCAGGTGCGCGCCACCATCACCCTCGGGGAGATGGGTTTCACCCCCGAGCTGGCGTGCGAGCTGACCTGCCCCTAGCGCGCGCGGACTAACGAGCGACGGCCTGCTCGCTCGCAGCGCCGAGCTAGGCGCGACACCACGCAGCGGCTAGTATCCGCTCTCGTTCGCGTTCGCTGCTGTAGTCTAGCGACCGCGCGCGGCGCGCGCGAAGTCCGCTTCGCGCGTTGGCTCGCCCCTGGCGCGGCCCGGACATGCCTGAAGCAGCTCTCCAGCTCTCGGCTCTCGACTTCGACGCCTACCTTCCGGAGAGGGCGACCTCCCACGCGTACGGTCGGCCGCGACTGGAGCTCAAGGAGCGCGCGCTGGCCTGGGCGCGCGACGCCGCACCGCGCCTGGCGGCGCTGGGCCTGCGCGCTGACCTGGGGGCCTCCGACGAGGCGCCATCGCTGCGCAACCGCAAGCGCGTCGACTGCCAGTGGATCTACTTCGTGCGCCAGGCGGGCTGTGCCGCCGAGCTCGATCGCATCGCCGAGCTGCCGCTCTCCGAGGATGCGCTCTGCCAGGCGGTGCACCGGCGCCACGCCGTGCTCGGGTTGCGCATCGATGCCGGCGAGGTCGCGGTGCTCGTCGCCTTGCACCCGGAGGCGCAGATCGATCTCGACAACCTGGCTGCCATCCTCGGTGAGGAGAGCGCGTCGCTGCGCCTGGCGCGCGAGCTGCGCGCGCTGCCGGAGCAGTTCGCGGTCAGCGTGGGCCACGGCGGCGCCGAGTCGGAGCTGCGATGCGTCGACGCCACGCCGCCCGAGCTCGGCGCGCTGCTGTCGCGCGCGCGCCGCGAAGCACAGCCGCTCTGCATCGGCTGGCGGCTCGAGCGCGACGTGGCGCTGGCGCACGTGGCGGCGCTGGCCGAGCAGCTCGCGGACGCCTTGCTGGCAGCGGCCCCGGTCTACCAGGCCATCGCCTGGTCCCCCGACAACGATCGCCTCGCCCTGGCGCGCCTGCTGAGCGCTGGCGCCGTGGCACGCGCCGCCGCGCGCGCCCACGCTCTTGCCGAGGGCGACCGATGGCTGGCGGAGCGCGAGGCGGAGCGCAGCCGCGCGGCCGACGTGGCGCGGGCGCGTCAGGGCCACGGTGGCGCCGGTCACGCCAACCGTCCCTGGCCGCGACGGATGCCGCCGCGCGCCGGGCTGGCAGACGAAGCGCCGGCGGTGCGGGCCGAGCCGGCGCCCGCCGACGGCATCGACGCGGGGGCGCGCGTGCGTGTGCTGGCCGGTCCCTTCACCAGCAAGGTCGGCGTGGTCGGCGAGCTCGACGGCCGCGGCGGCGCGCGCGTCCTGTTCGGGCTCCTGTCCACACGCGTCGACGTCGGCGACCTGGAGCCCGCGGTGGGCCGCGTCCGCCCTTCGCTGTCCGTGTCGCACCGCGCTGCCGGTCGCAAGCCTCGTTGATGAGCGACTCGGCCGCAGATCGGGCTTCGTCGCCTGCTGCCAGGAAGCGTCTTCGCAGGCGCGCTCGAGACCGCCTTCGCGCGCTCCGGGCGACTCCGCGCAGGGTACGGATGCCGAGCACCGCGCGGCGGACGCGTATCCGCTCGGCCTCGGTGCCCAGTTCCGCCGCAACCTGAAGCTCTATGTCGTGGGTGCCGTGCTGCTCGCCGCGCAGCAGACGCTGATGGCCAAGCGCGACTTCCTCGTCAAGGCCGCGGTCGATGCCGTCGATGCGGCCCAGGCGACGCCGGCGGCGTGGGCGGCGGCGTGGATGTTCGTGGCCAGCGTGGCGGCCGCCCTGGTGCGGGTGCTCTCGCGAATCAGCGTGTTCAGCGCCGGCCGCAACGTGGAGTACGAGCTGCGCGCCGGCCTGCTGGCGCGCCTGCACCGCCTCGGGCCCGCGTTCTTCCGGCAGATGCCGACCGGCGAGATCATGAGCCGGGCCACCAACGACCTGGCCCAGGTGCGCCTGCTCCTGGGCTTTGGCGTGCTCAACGTCATCGGCTCGGCCTTCGCCTTGACCAGCGCGCTCTACGTGATGGTGCGCGTCAGCGGCAAGCTCACCCTGGCCTCCCTGGCAACGTTCCCGGTGCTGCTGCTGGTGACCCGCAACTTCTCCGCCAAGCTGTTCCAGAAGAACCGCGAGAACCAGGAGGCCATCGGCAAGATGAGCGATCGCGTGCTGGCCAGCCTGGCTGGCGTGCGCGTGGTGCGCTCCTTCGCCCTGGAGAAGTCGGAGATCGCCGCCTTCGCCCAGACCAACGAGAACTACCTGCAGAAGAGCCTGTCGCTCGCCTGGGTGCGCGGCACCATGGGGCCGATGATGGGCGCCATCGGCTCCATCGGCGCGCTGGTGGTCTTCTGGTACGGCGGCTCGCTGGTCATCGCCGGCGAGATGTCTAAGGGCGACTACGTCTCGTTCTGGCTCGCGCTCATGCGCCTCACCTGGCCGCTGATGGCCACCGGGTTCGTGGCTGCCATCATCCAGCGCGGACGCGCCGGCTACGCGCGGATGCTGCAGATCTTCGACGCCCAGCCGGACATCGTGAGCGGCCCGCTGCCCACGCCCGCCTCGGTGCGCGGCGCCATCGAGGTGCGCGGTCTGTCCTTCGCCTACGGCGAACGCGCCGTGGTGGATGGCGTGAGCTTCTCGGTGCCCGCCGGCGGCTCACTGGCCATCGTCGGCCGCACCGGCTCGGGCAAGAGCACGATGGCCACGCTCCTGCCGCGGCTCATGCCCACCCCGCCGGGCACCGTCTTCCTCGACGGCAGCGACATCTGCGACCTGCCGCTGTCCACGGTGCGCGCGTCCATCGGCTACGCGCAGCAGGACGCGTTCCTCTTCTCCACCACCGTGGCGCGCAACATCGGCTACGCGCTCGACGATCCGGACTCTGCGGAGTCGATGGCCAGCGTGCGCCACGCCGCCGCGGAGGCAGAGGTGCTGGCCGAGGTCGAGTCGTTGCCAGAAGGCTTCGACACCGTGGTCGGCGAGCGCGGCGTGCAGCTCTCCGGAGGCCAGCGCCAGCGCGTCGCCCTGGCGCGCGCCCTGCTGCGCGAGCCTCCGGTGCTCGTGCTCGACGACCCGCTCTCGGCCGTCGACGCCAAGACCGAGGCGGCCATCCTCGCTGCCATCGAGCGCCAGGCGGCCCGGCGCACGGTGATCCTCATCACCCACCGCATCGCTGCCGCCAAGCGCTGCGACCAGGCGGTGGTGCTCGACGCTGGCCGGGTGGTGGAGCGCGGCACCCACCAGGAGCTCATCGATCAGGGAGGCCTGTACGCGCGCTTCGCCGAGGAGCAGCGCATCGCCGAGGATCTGGCGGCGCTCGGCGACGTCGCCGTCGACTCGCTGGCGCCCGAGGCAGCGGCCACATGAGCGCGGGGCGACAGGACGGCGGCGCCGCGCGCACCCAGCGGGGCCGGGGGCCGAAGAAGCCGGAGCTGCCGAAGAGCAGCGGCGCGAACGCGCTGGAGCGCTTCCACGAGGAGGGCAAGCTCGGGACGACCTACGACGCGCGCATGCTGATGCGTCTGTGGCCCTTCGTGCGGCCGCAGGCGCGCCTGCTCTTCGCGTCGCTCGGCCTGCTCCTGTTCACCGCCGGCCTGGCGCTGACGCGCCCCCTGCTCACGCGGGCGGCGTTCGACGCCTTCGACTCGCCGGACGCCATGGCCACCCTGCTGCGCACCGGGGCGCTGCTCACCGTGTTCATCGCCCTGGAGCAGGGCATCGCCTTCCCGCAGATGTACGCCATGCAGCTGGTCGGGGCGCGCTCCATGTCCGACCTGCGCATGGACGTCTTCCGCTTCCTGCACACGCGCCGTCTCGGCTTCTTCGATCGCACCCCGGTGGGCCGCCTGGTGACGCGCGTCACCAACGACGTCGACGCCATCCAGGAGATGTTCGGGTCCGGGGCGCTCAACGCCGTGGGCGACCTGGTGCGCCTGCTGGCCATCGTCTGCATCATGCTCTCTCTCGACTGGCAGCTGTCGCTCATGGCTTTCCTGGCGGTGCCGCCGGTGGCCCTGCTGGTGAACTGGACGCGCGGCCGCATCCGCGACGCCTTCCGCGAGGTGCGCGTGAAGACGGCGCGCATGAACACCTACTTGAACGAGCAGGTCTCGGGCATGGCGGTGGTGCAGGCGTACGCGCGCGAGGCCGCCGCGGCCCGCGAGTTCGACGAGATCAACAGCGCGTACCGCTCCGCCAACAACCGATCCATCGTCCTCGACGCCACCCTGGACGCGGCCATCGAGATGGTCTCCAGCGTCTCCATCGCCTGCGTGCTCTGGTGGGCCGGCGTGCACGCCATCTCCGATCGGGTGAGCTTCGGCACCCTCTTCGCTTTCGTGGCGTACATCGACATGTTCTTCCTGCCCATCCGCGACCTGTCGGCGCGGTATACGATCCTGCAGTCGGCGATGGCCGGTGCGGAGCGCGTCTTCCAGCTGCTCGACAACGAAGAGACCGATGCGCCGGTGGACGCCGACGCGGTCGCGGCTGCGGAGGCGCAGCGCGATGGGCAGGGAGCGGCCACCGGGGCCGGCAGCGAGGGGGAGGCGGCCGGCGCTGGCGAGGCGAGCGCGGACGAAGCGGTCGCCTTCCGTGACGTGACCTTCGCCTACAAGCCGGGCGTTCCGGTGCTCAGGAACGTGTCGCTGACCGCAAAGCGCGGCGAGAAGGTGGCCCTGGTGGGTGCCACCGGCGCCGGCAAGAGCACGGTCACTGCGGTGCTGCTGCGCCTCTACGAGATCGAGTCGGGGCAGGTGCGCGTCGCCGGCCGCGACGTGCGCAGCTGGCCGTGCGACGAGCTGCGGCGCTCCTTCGCGGTGGTGCCGCAGGACGTGTTCCTCTTCCCGGGCACGGTGGCCAGCAACATCGCCGCCGGCGACGTGGAGCCGGACCGCGCGCGGGTGGTGCGCGCCCTGACCCGCATCGGCGCGCTCGACCTCTTCGAGCGCCGCGAGGGCGGGCTCAACGCGCCCATCCTCGAGCGCGGCACCAACTTCTCCGCCGGCGAACGGCAGCTCATCGCCTTCGCCCGCGCGCTCTACCGCGACCCGCCCATCCTGGTGCTCGACGAGGCCACCGCCAACATCGACAGCGATACGGAGGGCCGCCTGCAGCGCGCCCTGGAGGCGGCGATGGAGGGGCGCACCGCGCTGATCATCGCCCATCGCCTCTCCACCATCCGGGCCGTCGATCGCATCGTGGTGTTCCACAAGGGCGAGGTCGTCGAGCAGGGGACGCACGAGGAGCTGCTCGCGCATCAGGGAATCTACGCGCGGCTGCACCGGCTGCAGTTCGCGAAGGAGAAGCTGGAGCACTCGACGGCGCCGCCGCCGGGGGGGTGACGGACACGGGCACGGACACCGACACCGACACGGGCACGGGCACGGGCACGGACACCGACACGGGCACGGGCAGGCACGGGCACGGGCACGGACACGGCCGCGGGGCGAAACGTCAGGGTGCGGGCGCGGCGCTCGTCGTCGGCGCGGCGGAGGCGGGCGGAGGCGGGGCGGCGCCGCACAGGCGCAGGCCGGCGTCGAGCTCCAGGGAGAGGCGGGCGCCGGCTTGCTCTGCATCGTGGCGCTCCTTCGCAGCCCGGCCGGTGATGGCCAGCATGCCCTCGACCTCGCCAGCCAGGGCGCGGTAGCTGGCGGCGCCGTCGCGCGCTGCCTTGATCACCGTGTCGCGCGCGGCCTGGTGCGCGGGCGAGGCTGGCAGGGCGCCGATGCGCTGGGCCATGTCGTCGAGGCCGTCGGCGTGCGCGCGGATGGCCTCCACCGATTCGCCGGCGCCGATGCCGGCGCCCTCGCGGGCCAGCTCGTCCATGCGCCGCGCGAGCTCCGGGCAGGGCGCGCCGCTGCAGCCGATGCTCTTGCCGCCCTCGCCGCCGAGGACCTCGTCGGCGCCGCCGGCGTCGGTCTCCAGCTTGCCCATGACCTTCGACCGGGCCTCCACGTCGCGCAGGGTGGCGGCGAAGACGGCGAAGCTCCGGGCGGCGAGGCCGGCGAGCATGCGCGCGCCGCCGGCGGCGTCCTGCACCTCCTGCTTGCCCTGCTTGGCCTCCGGCAGGTCGCGCTCGATCTCGCCCATGATCTTGCCGATGCGTTCGCAGTGATCGGCGAGGGCGCCCAGCCCGGCCTCCGGCGAGGGCGCGCCGCGGTCGAGCTCCTCGAGGCGCTTGCGCCCGCCCTGCGCGGAGGCGACGAGCTTCTTGCAGCCGTCGTCGGCGGGCGGTGCGGCAGGAGCCGGCTCGCAGGCCAGGAGCGCTGCGCCGAGGCCTACGCAAACGAACAGCGCGCGCACCGCGCTCGGGCGCGCGCTGGGCAGGCGGCAGTGGAGCGGCGCGCCGCGGCGGGCCCAGCCCACCGGCTCTCTCGCCTTCCGTACCACGCACCACGCCTTCACTGCGGCGCGTCCGTGCCGGCCACAACGCGCAGGAAATAATCCGAGCAGCTGTCGTTGACCACGAAAAGGTTGGCCGCATCCTTGTCGTAGAGCACTGCCTGGTTGCCGGCGGCTTGCGCGTAGGCGCCACCTTCCTTCTCCAGGCCCATGCGCTCGAAGGACAGGTAGAAGGTCCACCACATCGGCTCCTCACCGAGGTGGTGCGCGATCTTCCAATGCGCGCCGCCGGGGAAGTCGAGAAGCTCACCCGTGGGGAGCTCGCTCCTGAAGACACCGTGCGTGTCCACCGTGCCGTCCACATACGGTTGGTACGGGTTGCCGTCCAACGAGCGGTCGCAGCTCGAAGGACCGAAGCTGTCGACGACGCCGCAGGCGGTGAGGGCGAAGGGCAGGGTGGCGAGTGCGAGAGCGCGCACGAGCATGACGGCGGGCATCATCCCCCGAGCCAGCGCGCCGCGTCCGGCGCGTGGTAGCTGAGCACGAAGTCGGCGCCGGCGCGGCGGATGCTGGTCAGCAGCTCGAGCACGGCGCGCTTCTCGTCGATCATGCCGGCCGCGGCGGCGGCCTTGATCATGGCGTACTCGCCGCTGACGTTGTACGCGCCGAGCGGAAGCGGGGACGACTCGCGCACCACGCGCAGCACGTCGAGGTACGGCAGGGCCGGCTTGACCATGAGCATGTCGGCGCCTTCCTCCTCGTCGAGGCGCGCCTCGCGCCGCGCCTCGCGCACGTTGCCCGGGTCCATCTGGTAGCCGGCGCGATCGCCGAACTTCGGCGCGCAATCGGCGGCCTCGCGGAACGGCCCGTAGAACGCCGAGGCATATTTGACCGCGTAGGAGAGGATGGCGGTGCCCTCCAGCCCCTCGCCGTCGAGGGCACGGCGCAGCGCCCCGACGCGCCCGTCCATCATGTCGCTCGGCGCCACCACATCGGCGCCGGCCCTGGCGTGCACCACGGCGGCGCGCGCCAGCACCTCCAGCGTCGCGTCGTTGTCGACCTCCTGCGTGCCGCCGGGCCCGGCCCGCAGGATGCCGCAGTGCCCGTGGTCGGTGTACTCGTCGACGCAGACATCGGTGATCACCAGCAGCTCCGGCGCGGCGTCCTTCATCGCCGCCACCGCGCGCGGTACGGGCCCGTTCGGGTCGTAGGCGCTGGAGCCGGTGGCGTCCTTGGTGCGCGGCAGGCCGAAGAGGATGACCCCGCCGAGGCCGAGTTCGCGCGCGCTGCGCGCCTGGGCGGCCGCGGCGCTCACCGGCAGCTGCGACACGCCGGGCATGGTGCTCACCGGGTTGGGGTCGGTGAGCGTCTCGTGGAAGAAGAGCGGCAGCACCAGGTCGCTCGGCGCCAGGGTGGTCTCGCGCACCAGGGAGCGGATGGCGGCGGTCCTGCGCAGCCTTCGCGGGCGTTCGGCCGGAAACACGGGCCGAGCTTAGCACCGCTGTCCGGGCGCCGAGCGCGCAGGAGGCTCGCGCCGACGTCCGCGTCCCTGCCCGTCCCCGTGTCCGCGTCGCGTCCGGGGGCTCAGTCCCAGTCCCGCGCCTCGGCGCGCATCGCCAGGCCGGCGACCAGGGCCTCGACGTCGGCGATCTCCGCGGCGGTGAAGCGGCGGCGCCTGCCGAGCTCGACCATGCCGAGCAGCTTGCGCGAGGTGCGCACCGGGACCATCACCGCGCCCTCGGCGACGATGCCCAGGCGAGCCAGGCGCGAGAGCACCGCCTGGCCCGCGGGACCCGGCGTCGGCTCGGCCACCAGCAGGTGTCCGCCGGCGGCGGCCACCACGGCGGGGTCGAGCAGGCGCGTCCGCGAGCCGAGCACCTCGGCGCGCAGCGGGCCGTGGGCGCAGACCACCGCGGTCCCGTGGTCGTCGATGCGGTGCAGCAGGGCGGCGTCCGCCTCGCTGCGCTGGACCAGGGCGGCCATGAGCAGCATCATCGCCTCCTGCAGGTCGCCGCTGCCGGCGAGCACGTCGGACGGGCTCTGCTCGGCGGGCAGGCTGGGGCGACCGGGCTCGGTGATGTCGTCGGTGCTGGTGGCCAGCGACTCGCGCGTGCGTGCCCGCGGCGGAGGCGCCGGAGGAGGCAGCGGCGGGGGCGGCGCGCTGGGCACGCGCCCGGGGGTCGAGGGCACCGCGCGGCCCATGTCGCTGAACGCGCCGAGCCCGGAGCCGAGCGCAGCCGAGCCGCCGCCTGCGCGCGCCGCGGTGCGCGGCAGCGGCGTCCCCTCGACCGAGGCGATGTCCGCGAGCGGCCGCCAGACCTTCCACGCCTCGTGGCGCACGAAGCACTCGACGGGCACCTTGCCCGACTCGATCCCCTTGGTGAGGAGGTCGAGCGCCACTGGCCCCACGGCCTTGGCGCCGGTCGTCACGTACCAGCGATCGCCGGTAGAAACGTCCACGTCGGCAGTAATCTTTACGGATTTCACGGAATTGCCCACCCCAGTCGCGACCCTCGAAGCGCGGCATCCTAGGACCACGCCGCAACGTGTCAAGCATCCGGAGGACGATTCCGGGCGCGCCCGGGGATCCACGGCGAATCGGGAGGCTGACTGCCCGCTGGCTGCCGGGCAGGCCGGCCCTACGGCTGGACAGGAGCGCCGCGGGCCAAAGGGAGAGCACGCATCCAGGCCGTTGCCGGCCGGGAAACTGGACTCCGCCGGGACGGAGTAGGCGGCGTTCGGACTGCCGCCGTAAGCTGCCGCGCGCATGGGCGGCGCGCAGAGGTACCTCGGCCCCGGCGCGGCGCGCGCCGGATGGGTCTACCTGGTCGGCGCCGGCCCCGGCGACCCGGACCTGATCACCGTGCGCGGCGCCGAGCTGCTCGGCACCGCCGACGTCGTGCTCCACGACGAGCTCGTGCACCCGGCGCTCCTCGAGCGGTGCCGCGCGGACGCGGTGGTGCGTCACGTCGGCAAGCGCGGCCACGACGGCGCCGCCAAGCAGGCCAAGCAGTCGGAGATCGACGCCGAGCTGGTGCGCGTGGCCGGCGAGGGGCGCAGCGTCGTCCGCCTCAAGGGCGGCGACCCGTTCCTGTTCGGGCGTGGCTCGGAGGAGGTGGAGGCGCTGGCGGCCGCCGCGGTGCCGTTCGAGATCGTCCCCGGCGTCACCTCCCCGCTCGCGGCCAGCGCCTACGCCGGCATCTCCCTCACCCACCGCGACCTGGCCTCGAGCGTGACCTTCGTCAGCGGCACCACGCGGGCCCGCGCGCCGTTCGACTGGCGCGAGCTGGCCGCGGTGCGCGGCACCATCTGCGTGCTGATGGGCCTGCGCCGGCTCGACGAGGTGGTGGCCGGGCTGCTCGGAGGCGCCCGCGACGAGCGTACCCCGGCGGCGGTCATCGCCTCCGGCACCCGCGCCACGCAGCGTGTCATCGAGGCCCCGCTCGGCGCGCTGCTGGCGGCCGCCCGCGCCGCCGCGGTGGAGAGCCCGGCGCTGGTCGTGGTCGGCGACGTGGTCTCGCTGCGGCAGCGCCTGCGGTGGTTCGACGCGCGCCCGCTGTTCGGCAAGCGCGTGCTGGTGACGCGCGCGCCGCCCAGGCCGCGCCCACCGCGCGCGCGCTGCGCCTGCGCGGCGCCGAGCCGGTGCTGCTGCCGACCATCGAGACCGTGCCGCCCCGGACCCCGCGCGCGTGGAGCGGGCGGTGCGCGAGCTCGGCCACTACCAGGCCGTCGCCTTCACCAGCGACGAGGCGGTGGAGCGGCTCTTCGCGGTCATCGAGGCGTCCGGCGCAGATGCCCGCGCGTTCGCCGGCGCGCGCCTGTGCGCCGTGGGTCCGGGCACGGCGGCGGCGCTCGCGGCGCGCGGCGTGCGCGCGGACATCGTGGCTCGCGAGCTGCGCGGTGAAGGCCTGGCCGACGCCATCCTCGCCGATCCGGTGCTGCGCGCGCAGCCGCCGCCGCGCCGCCTGCTCCTGCCTCGCGCCCTGGTGGCGCGCGAGGTGCTCCCCGAGACGCTGCGCGCGGCGGGCTTCGAGGTCGACGTGCTGCCGGTCTACGAGACGCGCAAGGCGTCGCTGACCCGGCGCGACGAGCTGATGGCGCTGCTCGAACGCGGCGCCATCGACGCGGTCATGCTGACCTCCAGCAGCACCGCCGACAACCTGTGCGACCTGCTCGGCGACCGCGCTGCGCCGCTCCTCGCCGGCACCGTGGTGGCGAGCATCGGTCCCGTCACCGGCGACAGCGCGCGCGCGCGCGGCCTGCGCGTCGACGTCGAGGCCGCCGAGCACACCATGGCGGGGCTGCTCGACGCGCTCGAGGGCTGGTTCGCGGGCGCGGCCACCGGCGCCGGCTGAGCGCGTCCCCAGCCTCCCGAGATCGATGGCCCCAGCGAGGCGATCGCGTTGGGCTGCCCTTCACTGCGGCCCGCGTCGCCGGTAGAGTTCCCCGATGCGTACCCGAGGTCGCGAGCAGGTCCCCTCGTCATCCGCTGACGCGCGCCGCCGCGTCGCCCGGCTCGTCGGCGCCGCGCTCCTCGCCGCCTGGGTGGCCCTGCCCGTCGGCTGCGGCGAGGACCCGGTCTGCACGCCGGGCGCGCAGGTGTCGTGCGCGTGTGGCGGTGGCGAGGAGGGGGCCCAGTCGTGCAACAGCGACGGCACGGCGCTCGGTGAGTGCGACTGCTCCAATCCGAGCGGTCCGGGCAGCGGCGCCGCGGGTCCAGGCAGCGGCGCCTCCGGCCCGGCGGGGCCGGGCAGCGGGGGCACCGGCGCGGGGCCCGGCTCCGGCGGCGCCGGCCCGGCGAGCGCGTCGAGCTCCAGCGCCGGCGGGCAGGGCTCCGGGGCTCGGTGGCCTGCGACGGCACGGGCACCTGCGAAGACAGCGACCAGGACGAGACGAACGACTGTCTGGCGTGCGCACTGCCGGGCCCCTGCAAGTCGGCCGCCGATGCGTGCGGCGCCTCGGCGGGGTGTGCGCAGTACCTCTTCTGCATCGATCAGTGCGGCCAGACGGAGACGTGCGTCGACCAGTGCGACACCCAGGTGCCCGACGGCGTGCCCCTCTTCAAGGAGCTGGCCGGTTGCCTCTGCGGTGCCTGCACCACGGACTGCGCGGACAGCTATCTCTGCCTGTAGCGGTGGCGCTGCGCGCGCGAACGGGGCCGACCCGCGCTCACTCGAACGTCACCCGCACCAGCACGAACTTGTTGTTCAGCTCGCGGGTGGTCAGCTTGTCGAAGACGCGCGGCGAGCCGAGCTCGCTGGAGAGCGAGCCGGTGCGGCTCTGCCTCGGGCTGTCCTCGGTGACGAAGTAGAAGGTCTTGATGCCCTTCTTCTTCTCCGCGCCGATGTAGTCCTGGAACTTCTTGCCGCTGGAGACGAAGGCCGGGATGGCGTTGCCCATGTAGAAGTTCTCGCCCTTCCAGTTCATCTGGTAGGCGATGATCGGCCCGGGCACCTCGCGCGCCGCCTGGTGGTAGGCGACGAAGAGCTCGCGTTGCCCCCAGTGCGGTGAGGCCTTCACGAAGTAGACGTCCAGCGTCCAGGCAGACAGCACCATCGCCACGCCGCACAGGCCGCACACCAGGGTGCGTCGCCAGCGTGTGACCACCAGCGCGAAGGTCCCCAGCGTGGCCACGGCGGTGAAGGCCCAGATCACCCCGCCGAAATCGAGCGAGTCGGGCCAGGGACGGCCGTAGTTGTACGTGAAGAGGTGGAGCAGGCGCGCCTCGCCGGCGATGGCCTCCCGGTCCTGCGCCAGGTCGCGCCCCACCAGGGCCACCAGCAGGGCGCCGCACACCGCCGCCGCACCGAGGGCCAGCGCGTGGTAGCGCCGGTCGCGCTCCGGCTCTGCGTCGGCCGCCGCGCTGCTCTCGGAGCTGCGCCAGAGCTCGTCGAGGTGGAGCCCGACCAGCATCGCCGCCGCGGGCACCGCCGGCAGGATGTAGTGGTGGAACTTGGTGAGCATGAGCGAGAAGAGCGCGAAGGCGAAGACGAACCAGCCAGTGAAGAAGGCCGCGCCGTCGCCGCGTGGGTCCGCAGGCTCGTCGCGCCGCCGCAGCCACCCCACCAGCGCCGCGGGCAGGACGCCGACCCAGGGGAAGGTCGCGTAGCCGAGCTGCCACACGTAGTAGCGGAAGCTGACGTCATCGCCCTCGTTCGTGTCGTGCACGTGGGTGAAGGCGCGCTTGAACATGTCGTGGAAGAGGAGGCGGTCGGTGAACGGCTGGCCGTGGCGGGCGTACATGGCCACGAACCAGGGCAGGGCCACCGCGGCCAGGATGAGCAACCCGGAGAGCAGCTCCATGCGCAGCAGGTCGCGCCAGCGACGGGTCACCGCCACGTAGGCCAGCGCGCACAGCACCGGGATGCCGAAGCCAGCGGCGCCCTTGGCCATCGTCGACAGCGCCGCGAAGAACCAGGCGGCGTGGAAGAAGAGCCTCGCCAGCCGCCGCTCGCCCCAGTTGAGGTAGAGCAGCACCGCCAGCACCTGCGCCCATACCAGCGCCTGCAGCGCCGGGTGCAGGTAGCGCAGGGTGGCGCTCCACGTCTTGCAGTCGCGGAGGATGCCGGGCACGTCCTCGTTGCCGGGGACCGCGCAGTTGCCGGGGGAGCCGGAGCTGAAGACGTCGGCGTGCACCCGCAGGTGGAGCGGCGACAGACCGATCTCCAGATTGCGCGAGAGCAGGTAGAAGATCTGCGGCAGGACGGCGGCGACGATGACCCCCATCACCAGATGGAAGAGCGACAGGCGCAGCCGCCAGGACCCGACGCCGACCTCGTAGACGCGCACCTGGCGCTCGGCATCGGTGTGCACGCCGAGGAGGAACAGCCCCATGGCCGCCGACATGGACGCCACGAAGGGCATGTCGGTCATCGTCTGGTGCGCGACCATGGCCCACTGCGGCATGGTCAACAGCGCCAGCGCGCCCAGCAGCCCGGCGCGCCGGCCGAAGACCTTGGCGGTGCCCTTGTAGAGGAGGTACGTCGCCGCCAGGGTGAGCAGGAAGACGGGCATGCGCACCGCCCACTCCGGCCACGGCATGCGCCCGTCGGCGGCGGCCGAGAGCATGGCCCCCGGCTGCCAGCGCACGCCGAAGAAGCTCATGGCCAGGGCCTGCATCCAGAAGTCGAGGACAGGCTTGGACCAGAACCAGCCCTCCTGCGCCCACCAGAGCGAGATCCAATCGTTGCGGGCGAGGATCTCGCGCGCCACCTCGCCGTAGTGCGTCTCCCACGGGTCGGTGAGCGACTTGCTGCCGAGCATCGGCAAGTAGAGCAGCGAGGTGGCGACCACGACCCAGAAGCCGTGCCGTTTCCAGAGCACCGCCGACGCTCCCGGGTCCTCCTCGGGGCGCGGCACGAAGGCGCCGAGCCGCTCACCGATGCGCCACACGCCATAGACCGCGGTCAGGAAGGCGGCGGGCACGAGCACCGCCAGCGCCGCCACCGGGAGGAAGCCGGCGACGGCGCCGAGCACCAGCAGCACGGTGGCCAGCGCGCCGCCGCCAGCGATGCCCAGCGGCACCCCGAGGTCGCGCAGGCGCACGCGCCGCGTCACCTTCTCGTCCGGGTCGTCGAACGAGCCGAGCAGGTCGAGGACGCCGAACGTGGCCACCACGACGCCGAGCGCCGCCAGCGGCACCGCCAGGCGGAACTGGCGATCGATGGCCATGACCACCAGCGCCAGCAGCGCCCCCACGCCGAGCGCGACGCCCCCCCGAAGGAAGCGCGGCGGGTTCCCCGGGACCAGCAGCCGCTCGTCCTCGTCGTCCGTGCCCGCGTCCGTGCCGGTGCCCGCGTCCGCGTCCGCGTCCGCGTCCGCGTCCGTGCCCGTGCCTGTTCCCGTGCCGATGCCCGCGTGCGTGCCCGCGTCCGTCTCCGTGTCCGTCCGCTCTCCCGTCTCCGTGTCCGCGGCGGCGGGCTCGTTCACCCCTCGGCGAGCTCCGCGGCGAGGCCGCGCGCCTCCTCGAGGCTCACCTTGCGGCGGCGGATCTCCTCGAGCATGGCGCGCGACTCGGCCACCACCTCGGGCGGCGCCTTGTCGGCGAAGGAGGGCAGGGAGAGCTTCTTCTCCAGGGCGACGATGTCCTTCTCCGCCCTCTTGATCTCGCGCTCCACGCGCGCGCCCTCCTTGGCGGGGTCGACCAGGCCGCGCAGGGAGACGAGCACCTCGGTGTCGGCGGCGATGTTCATGACCGCGCCGCGCGGACGCGCGCCGCCGCGCTTCTCGACGGTCGCGTCGCCGGCCGTCTTCACCAGGGTGCGGATGCTCACCGCCTCGCGCCCGAGCAGGTCGGTGATGCGCGCGTCGTCGCTGCGCAGGGTGAGAGGGACCTCGTCCTGCGGCTTGATCTCGTGCTCGCTGCGCATGGTGCGCGC
>JBBJMR010000305.1:0-10525 GCA_037720395.1 Polyangiaceae bacterium | reverse complement strand
AGCGAGGTCTCCTGGCGGAGCCTCGGCAAGAGCGAGGTCTCCTGGCGGAGCCTCGACAGGAGCGAGGTCTCCTGGCGGAGCCTCGGGGCTCAGCGGAGTCACCGCGGGGCGGCGACCTGCGCGAGCTGGTGGAGTGGCGCCTGCGCAACCTGCTGCCGGCCGAGGTGCGGGTGCTGCAGGCGGTGGCCGTGGCTGGCCCGGCGGCGCCGGTGGCGCTGGCCTCGATCCTGGTACGGCCGGAGGACATCGACGACGCGCTGGTGCCGCTGATGGAGACCGGCTTCGTGGAGATGCGCGACGGGCGCGTGCGCGCCACCCATGCGCTCTACGGCACCGTCGCCCTGGAGACGGCGCCGCTCGGAGCCATCACCGAGCTGCACGCGCGGGCCGCCGAGGAGCTGGCAGGTCGCAGCGAGGTCGTCGAGCTCCGCGCCTTCCACGCGCTGCGCGGGGCGCCCGACTTCGCGGCCTTCCTGCTGGTGGAGACGGCGGCGCGCATGCGCCAGATGCGCGGTGACCACGAGGGCACGGTGGCCGCTCTGCGCGACGCGGTATCGGCCGCGCGGGTCGAGATCCTGCGCTCCGCGGACGAGGCCGAGAGCGCGCTCTTGCTCTTCGGACACAAGCTCGGCGCAGCGCTCGTCGACGCCGGCCAGCTCGAGGAAGCGCGCAGCGTGCTCGAGGAGGCGCTGGAGATCGCCCACCCCACCGAGAAGGGCCGGGCGCTGGTGCTGGAGCAGCTCATGCGCCTGGCGCGCGCCGAGGACCGCACCGCCGAGGCCGAGCAGTACCGGCGCGCGGCGGTGGGCATCGCCCAGGCTGCCGGCGATCGGCTGCTGGTCGAGAGACTCGGCGGCGTATCCGCCGCGTCGCGCATGCGTGTCGGGCTGCGCCGCGAGGACGAGGACGGCGGCGGCACCAGCCGCGCGCGCCGAGCCGGGAACTGACCGCGCGCGGCGATCCGCGTCCCGCATCCGACGATCCCGCGATCCCGCGATCCCGCGATCCCGCGATCCCGCGATCGCCGGGCCGGAGCGCATTGGCCCGCAACCGCCGCGGGTAGCATCGCCGGTTGCCATGGCGACCGCATCCGCACCCGGCACCATACTCGTCGGAAAGTTCCGGGTGGTGCGTACGCTGGGCGTCGGCGATGGGCTCGGTGGTCGAGGCCGAGCACATGGAGCTGGGCCAGCGGGTGGCGGTCAAGCTGCGCCGCCGTGGCCCCGCCGCGCGCATCCCTGCCGTTGGTGCCCGCCGCGAGCGGCTCGGATCCGGGTCGCACGCTGGCGTCGGCGGCGCCCGAGCCGCGCGCGGCGGCGCCCACGCCCGCACGCCCGTCGACGACGCGCGCGCCGCTCCCACTTCTCAGCTCGGCGCGCAGGGTACCGCCACGGCTGCGCCGATCACCGGGGGTTGCGCGGCAAGCACAGCAGCGCCGCCGCCTGGCTGGCCGCCGCGGCCGCCAGCGCGACGGTGGTGGCAGCGATCTCGTTCATCGCGTGGCAGGCGCGCACTGCACCCGGACGCGGCGAACGGCGGCGCGGCGGAGCAGCGCGCCGGAGCCGCCGCGCAGGCGGCGCCGGACCTCCCGGCGTCCTCACCAGACGAATCACCACGGATCGACAGCCCCGCGCCCAGCGGGCGCCGCCGCATCCGGCGCACCGACCGCGACCGACGGGCCCTCGGCGCCTGCCCCGGCCGCGCCTTGGGCCGCCGTAGCGTCGTGCGCCGCGGCGTCGAGCGCCGCGGCGAGCAGCGCGGCCACGGCGGCCAGCGCGGCCGCGGCGACCAGCGCCAGGCCGCGCGCCACCGCGAGCGCCGGCGCCAGGCCGATGCGGCAGCCGGCTCCGCCCGGCGAGCTCCTGCCCGACTACGGCCGCTGAGCCCCGCCCGGCGCGCCGGGACGCGGGCGGGTCGCCTGGCCCCCGGTCCGGAAACGCACCGCCGCTGGGCGAGGCAGCTTCCCCGCGACGCTGGAGAGCAGCGACTGCAGGCGCGTCTTCGGGCGCAGTGACCGGACCGGAATGGCCGGCATTCCCCGATCCTCGAGCACGCAGCTCGCCGCCAGCATGCCGGTGGTGACCGCCTTCTCCATGTCGCCCTCATCGAGCACGTAGCAGGTGTACTCGCAGGCCCGCGCCGCGCTCTCCAGGATGCCCAGGCGGCGGAGCAGCGCGCGCATGTTGTGGTACTGGAACCACATGCAGTGCTGGCCGTGATCCAGCGAATGGCGGAACGTCTCGCCGCCGAGCTCGAACTGGTAGCCATCGCGCTGCCGGGTGCGACCACCGAGGTACCGCGGATGGCGCTCGCAGACGGTGACGTCGACGCCCCGCTCGGCGAGGTGCAACGCGGCGGAGAGACCCGCCAGTCCGGCACCGATGACGACCACCGATGTCTTGTTGTTCGGCATGCCCATTTCCGGGCACGCGTTCGCAAGGCGCGCGCCAGGCCCCAGGCGCCTCTCTTGGGCGTGCGCTCCGCTGCGGTTGAGCAGGACTGGCGCCACGGTGAGCGAGGATGGCGCCACCCGCCGGGCTGTGGCCGGCCTCAGCGCTTGCGCGGGCGCTCGATGCCGTAGCGCGAGAGGCGGGCCACCAGGGTGCGGCGCGGCATGCCGAGGAGCTCCGCGGCCTTGGTCTGGTTGCCGTGGACCCGCTCCAGCGCCTCGACGACGCGCCGTTTCTCGAGCTCGTCGAGCTCGCCCTTGAGGGTCGCATCCGCGGCGGGCCGACCGACGCCCGCCTCCGGCGCGGTGGTGTCGTCGAGGTAGAGGTGCGCGGGCAGGATGGTCGCACCGGACGCCAGCACCACCGCGCGCTCCACCGCGTTGCGCAGCTCGCGCACGTTGCCCGGCCAGTCGTGGGCCTGGAGGCGGGCGATGACCGACGGCGACAGGCGCGGCGGCTTCTCGCCCATCGCCCAGGCGGTGCGCTCCGCGAAGAGCCGTGCCAGCGCGGCGATGTCCGCCCGGCGCGCGCGCAGCGGCGGGACGGTGAGGGTCATGCCGGCAAGCCGGAAGTAGAGGTCCTTGTGGAAGCGGCCGTCTCTGACCCAGGCCGCGAGGTCACGATGGGTGGCAGAGACGATGCGCACGTCGACCTTGCGCGGTGCCAGCGCGCCGAGGCGCTGCACCTGCTTGTCCTCGATGACCCGCAGCAGCTTCGTCTGCAGCGCCGGCGACAGCTCGGCGACCTCGTCGAGGAACAGCGTGCCGCCGTGAGCCGACTCGAAGAGCCCGGGCTTGGCGGCCATGGCGCCGGTGAAGGCACCCCTCTCGTGGCCGAAGAGCTCGCTCTCGGCGAGGCTCTCCGGCAGCGCACCGCAGTTGATGGCCACCATCGGCCCCTCTGCGCGGGGGGAGCTGCGATGCACGAGGCGCGCGAGGACCTCCTTGCCGGCGCCGGTCTCGCCGTAGACCAGCACCGCCACCGGCCCCCGGGCGATGCGCGTCGCCAGGTCGCGCACGCGGATCATCTCCGCGTCGATGGCCACCGGCTCCTCGCCGCCGCCGGCTGCTGCGGCCGCGTCGGGCGCCGCCTCACCCTGGCGCAGGAAGGCGAGGACAGAGCCCAGGCTCATCGCCTCGCCGAGGCCGATGGGGACGGGGGCCTCGCCCTCCACGCGCACCTCGAAGAGCTGGGTGGTGTCGGCGCTGACGCCGTGCCGCCGCACCCGCGTCCCGTTGGAGCTGCCCAGGTCGCGGAGGGTCGTCGGTGGCCCGAGGTGGAGCTCGGCGTGGCGGCGCGAGACGGAGGGGTCGTCGATCACCACGTCGCAGTCCGCGTCGCGCCCGATGGTCACCACGCCCGAGCGCGGCAGGCGATGGGCCTCGTTCCCGGAAGCCCCAGCCACCGCGAGGAACAAGGGCGGCGCGGCCGGCACCGGGCCATGCTACTTCATCGGACCGGAAGGACCGGGTCGCCGATCCGGGTGCCGCCCTCGTCCCCGGGACGCGCGGGCAACGCCAGCCCATGCAGACGCGCGCGGGACCATCGCTCGAGGGCAGCGTCCTCGGGGGCTACCGGGTCCTCGGGCGCCATGCCGACGGAGGCATGGCGACGGTGTACTGCGCCGAGGAGCTGGGCTCGCGGCGCCGCGTGGCGCTGAAGGTGCTTCGCCATCCGGGCCCGCCGCCGCACGACTACGAAGGCCTGGAGCGCGAGCGCGCCGCGCTGGCCCGCGTCCGACACCCGCACGTCGTCGCCTGCCTGGGCGACGGCGTGACGCCGGCGGGCGCGCGCTTCCTGGTGTTCGAGTGGCTCGATGGGGAGGACCTGCGCGCGCGGCTCTCGCGCGGACCGCTCGACCTGGCGACCACCTTGCAGCTGGCGTCCGAGGTCAGCGCCGCCCTGGCTGCGGCGCACGTCGCCGGGGTGGTGCACCGCGACGTGAAGCCGGCAAACATCGTCCTGGCGCCGGACGGCCACGCCACCCTGTGCGACTTCGGTCTCGCGCAGGGCGCCGGCGGTGAGCGGCCCTCGACGCTGGGGACCGCGCTCTACCTCGCGCCCGAGCTGGTAGGCCGGCGGGGCAGGGTCGATGCGCGCGCCGACGTGTACGCGCTGGGCTGCGTGATCTTCGAATGCCTCAGCGGCGCGCCACCGTTCCTCGCCGACACCGTGGCCCAGTCGCTGCTGCGCTGCCTGTTCGAGCCGGCCCCACGCCTCTGCCCGCTGCGGCCGGAGACGCCGCCGTGGCTCGAGGCGCTGGTGGTGCGGATGCTCCACAAGGTCCCCGACGAGCGGCCGCGCGATGGCCAGGCGCTGGTGGCGCTGCTCGCCGCGGCCGGGGCGGGCCTCGGCGACGAGGTGGGAGAGAGAGAGGCAGCGCCATCCCATGCCCACGCCTTCGCCCTGCTTCGCGTCGGCGACCCGGTGAGCGATGCGACCGTGGACATCGAGCGGGAGCGGGCGCCCGCCCTGGCCGCGATCTGCGGTCGGTTCGGGGTCTGCCTCGACGCGCCGCTGTCCGACATGCTGGTGCTCACCGCCAGCGACCCCGAGCCGCGCGATCAGCTCCGCCGCCTGCTCGGGGCCAGCTTGCAGATGGTCGGCCAGGTGAATGGCGCGCGTCTGACCATCCTGTGCGGCGGCGGCGAGGGCCGCGTCGTGCAGGGCGCGCTCGAGCGCGGGCGCTGGCTGCTCGAGCGGGCCGCGCCCGGGTCGGCGTGGGCGGACGATGAAACGCGACGCCTGGCGCCGGTCGACTGCGCCAGCTTCTCGCTGGAGGACATCGCTCCGGGAAAACGTGCGCTGCGGGTTCGGGCGCCCATCCGCGCACGGCCGCCGCCGCTGGTCGGGCGGGAAGCGATGATCGGCCGCATGGAGGATGCGCTCGGGCGTCCCTCGTCGGGCCTGGTGGTGCTCGTCGGCGACGCAGGCATGGGGAAGACCGCCGTCCTGGAAGCGGTGCGCGCGCGCCTCCGCCCGCAGGTACGGCACTCGCTCGACGGTCAGCTCCATCTCTCCGGCGCGCCGTACCATGCCGTGCGCACCTGGGCGCACGCCTGGCTGGCGCGGGCCGGGGCGGTGGACGAGCGCACGCTGCGCGCGGAGCTCGGTCGAGTGGTCGGCAAGAGAGCCGCCTGGCGTGCAGCGGAGCTGGCACCGTTGCTGGGCACGGCGGCCAGCGAGCTGCCCTCGCTTCCCGCTCCCGACGCTCCCTGGAGGCGGCCATCGTCGATTGCCTGACGGCGGTGGTGGCGCCAGCGGTGCTGACCATCGACGACGCGCAGTGGCTCGACGCCGGGTCGGCCGGTGCGCTGCTGCGCCTCCTCGATCACCCGGGCCACCCGCCGGTGCTGCTGGCCGGCCGGCCAGAGATGCGCAGCGCCTTTCCCGACCTCCTGGCGCGCGCCTCCCTGGTCGAGGTGCTGCAGCCGCTCTCGCCCTCGGCGAGCCGCGAGGTGGTCATGCGCGGCGCGCCTTCGCTCGACCCCGGCGAGATGGCCGCGGTGGTGCGCGACGGAGACGGGCACCCGCTGCTCCTGCTGGAGCTGGCCCGCGCGGCCGTCGCACCGGCGGGAGCAAGGCCCCGACGAGCGCGGTCGGACTGGTGCGAGCGCGGCTGGTGGGGCTTTCTGCCGAGCGCCGGCGAGCGCTGGGGGCGGCGGCGGTGCTCGGTGGGCGCTTCGCGCGGGAACGCCTGCGCCGCCTGGTTGCGGCCGACTCCACGGAGGAGGAGGTGGCCGAGCTGTGCGCGGCCGGCGTGCTCCGCGAGGATGACGCCGAGGCCGGAGTGCTGCGCTTCGCGTCGGCGCTCCTGGAGCAGGCGGCGTACGCCATCATCGCGGACGCCGAGCGGGCCGCGCTCCATGCCGCGGTGGCGGCCGATCTCGCCGGCGACCCTTCCGTCGAGCCGGCGCAGCTCCTGCGTCACGCTCTCGGCGCCGGCGATGCGGCGCTGGTCACGCTGGCACATGTCCTGACCTCCGAGCGCGCCGTGGCCCTCTTCGACCATCGCGGCGCTCTCCTGGCCGCAGCGGAGGGGATCCTCTCCGGTGCCTCGCTGGAGCAGCTGGCGCGCCTGCGCCTCAGCGAGGCCGAGGCGCTGCTCATGGCCGAGCGGTACGCCGAGGCCGAGGTGCGCGCCTGCGAGGCCGCCGAGCTGATGCCGCCGGGTTCGCTGCGCTGGATGGCCTGCCTGCGTGTCCGCGTGCGCGCCGCCCAGCGCCGGCTCGATCCGGCGCAGGCCCTGGTCGCCTTCGACGAGCTCGCCGCCAGCCGCGCCGACGGCGAGGCGGCCGCCGCCCTGGCGCGCGCGCCCCTGGCGCGCAGCGCCGCATGGCTGATCCTGGTCGGGCTGGTCGACGAGGGCGAGGCCAGGGCGGCCATCGTCGAGGAGCGCGTTCGCTTGGGCGGCGCGGCGGGGCGCGCCGATGCCGACCTCTGTCAGCTGCGCGCGCGGCGTGCCCAGGCCCGGGGTGAGTGGGGCCGCTACCGGGACGAGTTCGCCGCCGACGAGGAGCGGCATCGGGCGCACGGCGATCTGCCTGCGGCGTTGATGAGCCGCCTCAACCACGCCCATGCGCTCTTCGAGGCCGGGCTCGGCGAGCCGGCCGTGGAGCTCACCCGGGGCGCGGTCGACGAGGCGCGCGAGCTCGGTCTGGGCGACGTGAAGAGCTACTGCTCGTTCCTGCTCGGCCTCTTGCTGCGCCGCCGTGGAGCGCGCGCCGAGGGGCTGGCCATGCTGACCGGAGCCGTAGCTGGCTCGGACGAGGACCCGCGGCTGGTCGGCGAGGTGGCGCTTGAGCTCGCCCTCGACGCGCTCGAGGACGGAGACCTGGTGGAGGCCGAGCGCCACGCGGTTCGTGGGGCCGCGTTGCTCGAACCGTCGCCGGCCAGCCGTGCCGTGGCCTGCGCGGTGCGCTCGCAGTCCGCCTCCGCGCCGGCGACGCCGGGGGCGCGCTGGGCGGGCGCGCGCGCGCCGCGGCCGCCCCGCTGGGCTTCATGGTCGAGGACCTCTCGCTGGTACGGCGCGCGCTCCTCGAGGCGTGCCTGGCGGCGGGCGACGCCAGGGCTGGGGCCTTCGCGCGCGAGGCGCTCGGGGAGCTCGACGAACGCCAGCGGCGCGTGGGCGCGGCGCTGGCGGCATCCTTCGCAGCGCACCCCGACCACGCCCTGCTCCGCACCGTCGCCCAGGGCATCGTCGGCCACGCCGCGGCCGCGGGTTGCCCGGTCCGCGAGTAGACCGCGCTGCTGAAAGCCGACCTCGGGAGCCGGGATCGCGCGCGCGCGCTGCTCGCACCTCCTGCGCCCATCGCGCACTTCCGGCGCGCCCGACGGCGCAACGTCGGCAACAGCGCGCACGCGCATGGTCACCACTTCGCGCGGCTCAAGGCCGTGGGAGGCCCACCGATGGACCTGTCGTGACGGCCGATCCCGCACGATCCCCCCCCCACCCGCCTGGCGCGGGCACCATTGGCCGCTCCTCGGCTCCGGAGAGCGCCACCCGCAAACCGACGGTGCCGGAGATGGCCGCGATCCGCCCGCCGCTGGCACCGCGGCCCGGCTGGTCGGAGCGCACGCTGCAGGCCGACCAGCTGCTCGAGGACCTCGAGGACCGCCCGACCGACGTCGGCGCGCGCACGACCTGGACCTCGTCGACACCGGTCGGCGAGCGCGACCGGGGGATGCTCATTCGCGTGGACGGTACCGCCGGGGGCGAGCCGTTCAGCCTGGCGGCCGGCGGCGCGCTGCGCATCGGGCGCAGCCGCGAGATGGAGATCCGCATCGAGGACGACGGCGTGAGCCGGAACCACGCGGTGATCGAGCCCGACCCGGCCGGCGGATGGGTGATCTCCGACCTGGGATCGAGCAACGGCACGCGCGTCCAGGGCGAGAAGGTGGCGCGCAAACGCCTGCACGACGGCGACGTGATCCACCTCGGCCCGCGCATCTCGTTCCGATTCGCCATGGTCGACGCCGAGCAGCAGACGATGATGATCCGGCTCTACGAGTCGAGCACCCGCGATGCGCTCACCGGCTGCGCCAGCCGCAAGCACTTCGACGAACGCCTGCGCTCCGAGGTGGCGGCAGCGGTGCGTCATCGCTCGGAGCTCAGCCTGCTCATGATCGACGTCGATCACTTCAAGAAGGTGAACGACACCCACGGCCACCCGGCAGGCGACGCGGTGCTGCGCTTCATCGCCGCCACCATCCAGAACCGCCTGCGCACCGAGGACCTGCTGGGGCGCTGGGGCGGGGAGGAGTTCGCCATCCTGCTGCGCGCCTCGCCGTGCGAGGGCGGGGCTCGCGCCGCAGAGCGGCTGCGCGTGACCATCGCCAACAACACGGTCATGTTCGACGGGGTGCACATCCCGGTGACGGTGAGCATCGGCTGCGCTTCGCTGGCCTGCGCCTCGCAGGGCACCGGCGAGACGCTGCTGCGCGTCGCCGACCGGCGCCTCTACGCCGCCAAGCGCACCGGGCGCAATCGGGTAGTGTCCACCGACTGATCCTCGCGTCGATCCGCCGGCATCGTCTCGCCGCCGCAGCGCTCCTGGTGGGCACGGCGGCGCTCGGCTGCGCGCGCGGCTGGCCCGACGTCGGGCCGCGCCGGGACGCGGCTGTACTAACATCCCCGCCCGTGGAACGAGCGCCCCCACGGATCAGCCGGCGCGACGCGGCGCTCTCCGCGCGCATCACCGCCAGCTGGCCGCTGCCCGGCGCCCAGGCCGGCTCGGGCCTGGTCGCCGTCGGCGATCGGCTGCTGGTGGTGCAGGACGACGTGCCCGCGGTGCTCCTCATCGATCCGCGCACCCGCGTCGGCGAGACGCTGGTGCTCGAGGGCGGCGGGGCGGCGATGAGCAAGGCGCTCAAGCCCGACTTCGAGGCGGCGCTGCTCGGACCGGACGGCGCGGTGCACGTGCTCGGCTCGGGCTCGATGGCGCTGCGCCGCCGCATCGCGCGCATCGAGGTCGCCTCCGCCTGGTGACCGTGCTCGAGGCAGATGCCCTCTACGACGGCGTGGCCGCCACGCTCGGCGGCACGCCGAACATCGAGGGCGCCGTGCTCGCCGGCGATCGCCTGCTGCTGCTGCACCGCGGCGCCGGCGGCACCGCACACAGCGCGGTGGTCTCCGTGGCCGCCGCCGCGCTGGGCGGCGCGCCCCCGCAGGCCAGCGCGGCCGTGCGCTGGGACCTGGGCGAGGTCGGCGGCGTGCCGCTGACCTTCACCGACGCCGCCCCGGCGGTGCCCGCGGCGCCGGACGCCTTCGTCTATCTCGCCGTCGCCGAGGACACCCCGAACGCCGTGGACGACGGCCCCATCGCCGGCGCGGCGGTGGGCGTGGTGCGTGGCACGGAGGGCCGCTGGGCGCCGCTGCTGGAGCCCGACGGCAGCCCGAGCAAGCGCAAGGTCGAGGGCGTCACGCTCGACGTCGACGGGCGCGGCGGGTGGCTGGTGACCGATCCGGACGACGCCGCGGCGGGCGCCGACCTCTGCCGCCTGGAGCTCGGCGGCAACTGGTGACGCGCTCACGCCGCGCCACCTTCCGACGGCAGCGGCGGGTGTGCCTGGAGGAAGGACACCACCTCGGCGGGATCCTCGGACAGGCAGAGCTGCTCGGCGTAGCGCCTGCCCTGCGCCAGCTCGCCGATGGTCCGGAAGAGGCTGGTCTCCTCCGTGTATCGAGCCTTGCCGAAGAAGACCATCGGGCTGACCCAGCCGAACGTCGCGTAGTGGTTCTGCGTCGCGTCCTGGAAGATCTCCTGCGTGGTGCCTGCGCTGCCGGCCGCGAAGATCACGCCGTGCATGGCCACCGCCAGGAGCCCGTCCTCGCGGACGCTGTTGGAGAAATACTTGGCGACCCGCGTCCCGAAGAGGTTCGACGGCTCGTGCCCGTAGAACCAGGTCGGCACCGCCAGGCTGTCCGCGCCATCCGCGAAGCGCGCGCGCACCCCCTGCGCGGTGTCCAGGTACTCGGGCAGGAAGACGCCGCCCTCCAGGAAGAACGGCACCGCCGCCACCATCCCGATGGCCTCGTCGACCACCGCCACGTCTTCCCAGCGCGACAGCCAGGC
>JBBJMR010000304.1:0-10627 GCA_037720395.1 Polyangiaceae bacterium | reverse complement strand
GCCGGGCAGCACCTGGCAGCGCAGCCTTCGCACCGCATCGCGCTGCGCATCGAGGTCGACGACGCCGACGTCCCGCGCGACACCGCCGCCTTCGGCGCCGCGGCCATGAGCGGACGTATCCGCAGCGCCGTCGGCGCGCTCCTCGTCGCCTGCGTGGAGAAGGCACGCCTCGGCAACGTCCTCTCCTTCGAGACGCAGGAGTCGGCGGATGTGGCACCGGCGACATTGCACCTGCGCGCCAAGGTCCAGCGTGCCGAGGGGGAGCTGGTGCGCGTCGGCCCGGACGCCGGCGATGGCCCGCCGCTGCCGGCGCTGCAGGTCGCCTGGGAATCCGCGCTGGAGGTCGCCGGGCAGCCACCATCGCCGAGCTGGAAGTGGACGAGCGCCATGCCGCGCCGCTTGCTCTCCAGCGGAGGCGCCGCGGCCGACAGCGCCTATCGCCACCTCGCCGCGTCCCAGGTCGAGGCGTTCGCCACCGACCTGGCGACCGCGCTCGGCCTCGGCTCGGCCGCCCAGGCGGTGAAGCTGGAGCCGACCGCCGGGGCAGCGCCGGGGAGCACCAAGCAATGAGCGAAGAGCTCGGTTCGCAGTCCACCCCGCCGACGAGCGCGCCGCCGTCGCGCCCCGGCCCGCGCTCCACCGCTGCGCCGCTGTCGGCGGCGGCCCCGCGCAAGCGCTGGCACCTCCTGCGCAGCGACGCCTTCCCGCTGGTGCTGGTGACGCTGCTCTCGGTCGGTGGGCTGGCGGTGCTGTGGTCGATCGCCGCCGGCGCCACGGTGCATTTCGTCAACGCGCTGTCTGGCCCCCTGCACATCGACGTCGACGGCAGCACCCTGGAGGTCGGCGCGGGCAGCCGCACCGAGCGGCGCCTCGACGTCGGTCTGCACCAGGTGCGGGTGCGCGCCGGCGACAAGGTCATCGAGGAGTCGGTGGTCTACGTGCCGCGCTTCCACGACGCGCTGATCTACGACCCGCTCGGGCTGAAGATCATCGTCGAGCGTCGCGTCCGCTACACCACCGCGCTGAGCCCCACGGACAACGACGACGACACCAAGGTCCACGTCGGCAGGCGCTGGGTGGTGGTGCGGGAGGCGGACTACGTCTTCCGCGACCCGCCGCAACAGATCTCCACCAAGCAGAGCGGCGGCTCCATCGTGAAGGTCTGGATCGACGCCCCGGCGGACGCCACCTGGCGCGAGACGCTCAGCTACCTGATGAGCTCCGGCGCGCAGGGCAGCGCGGCCACCGTGCTGCAGCGCTGGCTGGCGGCTCCGCCGGAGTGGATCGACCCCGAGGCGCCGCGCTGGGCGCCGCGCATCCTGGCCGCCACCGACGGGCCCGCCGGCAACCTGGACCAGGCGCGGCAGGCGCGTGCGCAGGCGCCGGAGACCCGCGAGGCGCACGTTGCCTACCAGGAGGCAATGCTCCTGCTCGGCGCGCGCCAGGCGCTGCTCGCCGAGTACCGCGAGCGCACCGCCAGGTCCGCCGACTCGGTGGTGGAGATGATGGCTCGCATGCGGGTCGAGCCCATCGCCGAGAGCGAGCGCCTCCTCGCCGAGGCGCGCGCGCGCTTCCCGGACGACCCCACGCTGCGCCTCATCGCCGCCAACGACGCCTACGATCGCGGAGACCCGCCGGAGGCGCTGCGCCTCTACGCCTCGGTGCCGATCGCCAGCATGGATCCTGCCTGGGCGCCGTCGCGCGCAGCGGCGCTGGCCGCCACCGGCAAGGCGAGCGAGGCGCTGCAGATGGTCGACGAGGTGCTGGCCCGCACACCGACCGCACTGGCATTGCTGTTGACGCGCGCCCAGCTGGCGGCCCTACCCGGCGTGCCCGCCGTCGACCCGCGGATGCCCGACGAACCCACGGTGGCGGCATACCTGCGCTCGCTGCTGGGCGGTCCGCGCCCGGCCAAGATCGAAAATACCCTGGACGCGACCACCACGCTGCAGGTGGCCATCCTCGAGGGCCCCAGCGCAGGGCGGGCCGCCGCGGCGTCGACCTCGGCCATCGGGCTCGCGCAGCTCCACCGTCCGCTGGCCGTGCTCCTCTCGGCGGAGATGGAGCGCATCGGTGACGCCGCCGCCGCCGAGCGCGTGCGTCGCCAGTCGATGGACGCGCGCATCGAACGGGCGCAGCTGCTGGCCTTCATCCTCGACGGCGTGCGCGACCCCGAGCTGGTGCGTCTCGACGACGAGTCGCTGGCGGCGCTGGAGATCGTCCGCGCCCGCGTCCTGCTGGAGTCGGGCGACACGCGCGGCGCCCAGGCCATGGTCGAGACCGCCAAGAAGCGCGACGTGCTGCGCGGGCCACCCACACGCGTCCTCGAGGCCTGGCCAGCACCGGGCAAGGGCGACGGCACCCTGGTGACGTTCGCCTGGCGCCGCACCGCGCGCTGAAACGCCGCGCGTCCTCCGTCGCCTCCGCGCTGCATCGCGCGCCAGCGTCCAGCACTGGACCGCGCCGCTGGTCACTCGTTGGAGCTGTCGCAGTCGCTCTGCAGCGAGATCTCCGCAGGCGAGACCTCCGTCAGCCCTCGCTCCACCGACATCAACGCGGGGCGACACGGCTGCGGGCCGATGCCTGTCGCGGAGGCCAGCACCTGGAACGGGCCACGCGCCTGCACCGTGAGGCTGAACGCTCCGCTGGCGGTGGAGCGCGTGAAGGCGCCCCGCGCGCGCACCGCGGCGCCCGCCACCGGCCGACCCTGAAAGAGGACACGACCCTTCACCTGCACCGGGATCGGCGGCGGCGCCGCGCCCGGACGGAAGACGCGCACACTGGTCTCGTCTTCACGCGGCTCACCGTCCGATTCCGTGTAGAACGCCACCACGCCTTCAGCCTATCGCAGCCCGCCGCAAACGCAGCGACGGGCACCGGGAAGCGACGGCGGCGACGCGGGGGTATGCCAACCGGTGGTTTGCATGGCGCGAGTTGCCGGTGAAATCGATGCGTCATCGGTGACGCATATTTGCGACAGTGGCGGGAGTGTTCGAAATTGGATTCGAGGCGCTCGTTGCGGGTGATACGAACGGGTGATGCGGATGCGTTCGGCGTTGCTGGTCGGGGTGCTCGCTGCGGGCGGGTGTGAGCCCGTGCACGAGGCGAGTCGGATGGCCGCGCCGAGCAAGGAGGGGCACCAGAACGTGGCGCTCTACGTCACGCCCAAGGTGAGCCAGGAGGGCAAGACGGCGGAGAAGGCCGACGACGCCAAGGGCTTCGGCCGCGCCTCGGCCACGCCCAGGAACGCGGACCGGAAGATCAGCGTCCAGGTGCGCAAGGTCGGCAGCCAGAAGTGGGACACGCTGCTCACCGAGGCGCTCGGGAAGGACGGCGGCGTCGACTTCGTCGCCCAGGGCGGCAAGGAATATCGCGCCAAGTACCACGCGGACGGCAAGCACGAGGCCGTGTACAGCGAGGTGCAGCGGGCCGACTGGAAGCTGGCGTTCGACGAGGAGTTCGACCAGAAGACCCGCGAGGAGCTGGCCGAGACCTGGTCGCTACGCACCCCGGAGTACGACGCGAATTCCAAGTCGCGCAAGTTCTCCAAGGGCGACTGGAGAGCGGTGGACATGCACGAGGGGACGGTGCGGCTCCGTGCCATCGAGGACCCGGACAACGCCGACCATTACCTGAACGGGCATATCACGCACGGCTTCCATTTCATCTCCGGGTGGGCCGCAGCGCGCGTCCGTTTCCATGGTCGAGCCGGGTCGCACTCCTGCTTCTGGCTCCAGAATGGGTACGCGCCCGGGCACGCCGAGGTGGACGTCGCCGAGTTCTACGGCAGGCTACAGGCCAACGTCTACTGGGACTGGGACGGCGACGACGTCGACGACAACCTGAACAAGCGATGGTTCCTGGACGAGTCGTTCGACGGGCTCATGCCCGACAAGCGCTACCACGTGTACACGGTGCACTGGGAAGCCGGCGAGCGTTACCAGTTCTTCGTCGACGGTGTGCGGTACGCCACGGGGACGAAGGGTGTGGCCACCGAGCCGGAGTTCCTGATCTTGAGCATGCTGACCAACGACGGGGAGCGCGCCAAGTTCAAGGACGATTACGACTACAAGATGGAGGTCGACTGGGTGCGCGTGTGGCAGGACAAGGACGCGCCGCCGGTGAGCGGGAGCTCTGCCGTCAGCGAGTGGCGCCTCAGCAACGAATTCGACGGCGTGAGCGACGCCGTCTTCATGTATGGCGAGCCGGACGATGTGCCCATCGTCGGGGACTGGGATGGGAGCGGGACGTCCACATCGGGCGTCTTCGTCGAGGGCACCTGGCACCTCACCGACGTCTTCGGCGGTGAGCCGCAGCGCCAGGTGGCCTTCGGCCTCCCGGGCGATGTGCCGGTGGCCGGCGACTGGAACGGGGACGGCATCGAGACGCCCGGCGTGTTCCGCGACGGCACCTGGTACCTGAGCGACGACTTCAGCGGAGCCACGCACCACACCCTCGCCTTCGGGCTGGCCGGTGACCAGCCGGTGGTCGGTGACTGGGATGGGGACGGGGTGACGTCCGTGGGCGTGTTCCGCCAGGGCACCTGGATCCTGAGCAACACGTTCGCCGGGAGCAGCGATGTGACGTTCGCCTACGGCACCGCCGCGGACCGGCCCGTCGCCGGCGACTGGGACGGCGACGGCAGGGCCAGCCCCGGCCTGTTCCACGCCGGGGCGTGGTCGTTGAGCAACACGTTCGACGGAGTCACGAATCACTCCTTCGAGCTAGGCGGGGATGGCGACACGCCGCTGGCCGGGAACTGGGACGCTCTCGGTGGCTGGGGAGTGGGCATCCACAGGTAGATCCGCCGCGACCTGGTCCGGACCGATGGGCATCAGACGGGGATGAGCGCCCGGAAGCGGGGTTCGGCGCGCAGGGGCTCGAAGTCGGGGTCGGCGGCGATGTCCTCGGCGAGCTGCGGGTCGAGCTCCAGGGTGCGCCGGAGCGCGGTGAGGGCCGCTTCCTTGTCGCCGAGGAAGGTGTGGGCGCAGGCGATGGTCCAGTGGGCGTAGGCGTTGCCGGGCTCGAGCGCCAGCGAGCGCTGGATGGCGTCGATGCACTCGGTGTAGCGGCCAGCTTTCACGGCGGCCACGCCGCGGTTGTAGTGGTCGGTCGCCGACTTGGCATCGCGGGCGCCGAGGACGTCGAGCGCGCGCTCGGGTTCTCCGAGGCGCTGCAGCACGGTGACGCGGTTCTGGATGGCGGCTTCGCGGTGCTCGGGCTCGAGGTGCTTCACGGCGTCGCGGAAGGCGTGCTCGGCCTCCACGAGCTCGCCGACCTCGATGCACGCCGTCCCGAGCTGGAAGAGTGCTTCACCGTAGAGAGCGCCGGCCGAGGGGCCCTTCCGGACCGCGTGCTGGAGGAGCTCGCGAGCGCGAGCGTGCTCGCCGCTCTCGACCAGGCGCGCCCCGGCGGCCACCAGGGCCTCGCGGTCGTCGGGAAACCTCTCCACCACCTCGAGCCATGCGGCCAGGGCGCGCGGCACGCCGAAGGCCTCCATGGCGCGCGCGCCGATGCGCGCCGCCTCGACGGGGTCGCGGGCCACCTCGATACCGCAGCGCTCGGCCATGGCCTGGCGCGTGGTGGGCAGACCGCGCAGCTGCAACAGGGAGAGAGCGTTGCCGATGGACCAGAAGGCCTGGTTGTGCGCCAGGGCCTCGAGCAGCGCGCGCGCCTTGGGGCCGTCGGCCTCGTCCACCGGACCGCCGGCCGGGCCATAGGCAGCGGCGAGCGCGGCGGAGAGCAGGCCCACCGCGCTGAAGTCCTTCACCCTGCCGAGGCGTTCGACGAGGACCGGGAAGGCGCCCTCGAGCATGGCCCCGTCGAGGCGCGCGAGGACGGCGCCCAGGTCGTCGTCGAGCTGATGATCGAACGGCAGCTTGCCATAAGCAGCCGCCAGCTCGCGATCGGACAGCCCCTCGACCAGGGCACCCGCCATCTCCGCGGTGGCCTCGCCCCGGCGCAGGCTGCCCATCGCTGCCAGGAGCCGAGCCACCTTGGCCTCGTCGTCGGCGAAGACGCTGGCCAGAGTGGGATCTCCCGGATCGCAGAGGTGGGTGAGCGCGAACGCGAGCATGGCGCGCACGGTCGGATCGCGCTCGACGGCGCGGCGCTCCGCGATGCGCGCCCGCGCGACGGGGCGGTCGGTCTGGGCCCAGAGCGCCGCGAGAAGCCAGGCAGCGTGCGCACGGCACGTCACGTCGCCATCCGCGAGGAGCTCGAGCACCACGGGCACGGCCGGCGCGGCGGCGCGCTCGCACGCCCCGAGCAGCTCCGCGGTCTCGCCGTAGCCGGCCATGGGCCGGGTCGCGTCTCCCCAGATGGTCCCCGATCCGACGTTGGGACCGAAGGTGGGACCGAAGTCGCCCGCCACGCAGGCCACCAGCAGCCCCAGCAGGTCGGTGCGGTTCGGGACCTTCGGGTTGGCCAGCGCCTCGACGATGAAGCCGATGGCCACCGGGGTGGCGGTGTAGCGCGTCCCCTGGTGGACGATGTTGCCGTGCGCCGCGTAGAGCGCCCTGCGACGCGCTTCCCGGTCGTCGCCGACCAGGGCGCGGATCATCCCCGGAACCTCTTCGGCGGTGCCGTAGGCGTGCGACAGCGCGAGCCAGTCGACACGGTCGAGGCGTTCGAACATGCGCAGAGGATACTCCGCGAGCCTGGCGACACACCGAGCCGCGTGGTGGAAACGTGGATCTCCGCGAGCTCCGGGACCAGCCCGGGACCAGCCCGGGACCAGCCCGGGACCAGCCCGGGACCAGCCCGGGACCCAGTCGGCCGCCTGGTCCCCGAGGTCGCGGAGATCTATCCTGAACGCCCATGCGTGCGCCCGCCTTCGTGCTCCTTGCGGCGCTCGCCGGAGCATCGAGCGGGGCCTGCGGCAGCGACGACCCCACGCCGTGCACAGGCGCGCGCTGCGGCGCCGCCTCGTCCTCGACCGGCGACGTGGAGACCTGCCCGGCAGGCACGCGCGCGGACGCCGACGGCGCCTGCAGCGACGTCGGCTGGCAGGCCTGTGGCGCGCGCTTCGTGGCCGACCCCTCCGGCTGGGACTGCGCGCCGCCACGACCCGGCGACACCTGCGAGGGCGCAGCATGCGCGCCGCTCGGATGGACCGAGTGCCCGGCAGGCTTCGTGTTCGAGGCCTCCGGCGGGGCCTGCCGCGCCGTCGTGCCCGCCGATCCCTGCCCCGACGGTACGCGCGCCGCCCTCGGCGAGACGACCTGCCAGCCCATCGGCGACTGTACGGCCGCGTTCCCGCCCGCGGACGCCACCCTCTTCGTCGACGACGACTACGGTGCGGGCGACCTCGACGCTGCGCACTTCGCGACCATCGCCGCCGCCGTGACCGCGGCGACCGCGACCGCGGGCGCGGTGATCGCCGTGGAGGCCGGGACGTACGCCGAGCCGCTGGCGCTCACGTCACCGGTCACCCTGCGAGGCCGCTGCGCCGAGCAGGTCGTCCTCGACGGTGCGGGCAGCGCCGCGCCGGGGCTCGACGTCCGCGACGCGGTCACGGTCAGCGGCGTCACCGTGCGCGGCTTCTCGCCCGGCGCCTGGGCGCAGTTCGGCGGCGCGCTCATCCTGGAGGACTCGGCGCTCGTCGACAACGAGACCGCCGGCATCCTGGTCAGCGACCCCGGCTCCAGCGCCCACCTCGGCGGCTGCGCGCTCACCGGCAACCTGCCCGCCGGCAACACCTTCGGTCAGGGCGCCGCCGCGGGCTTCGGCGGCGAGCTCTTCCTCGACGACAGCGCCCTCTCCGACAACCACGAGCACGGTGTGCTGGTCACCGGAGACGGCAGCCGCGCCGAGCTCACCCGAGCCGTGATTCAACGCACCCGGCCGCGGCAGACCACCGGCACCCTCGGCCTGGGCATCTCGGTGCAGGAGGGCGGCCAGCTGGTCGTCGCCGACAGCGCCATCCTCGACAACCGCGTCGCCGGCGTCAGCGCCATCTCCGCGGGCAGCACGGCGTCGCTGTCGCGCACCGAGGTGGCGCGCACCGCCATCGGACCCGAGGACGGCAGCCAGATCGGCGTCGGAGTCAACGCGCAGCAGGGCGCGGAGCTGACCGTCGTCGAGACCACCATCGCCGAGAGCGGCCAGGATGGGCTGCGCGGCTGGACGGGCGCCCGCCTCGTCGCCGATCGGGTCTCCGTCCTCGGCAACGGCACCGCCGGCGTGTGGCTCGAGGACACCGGGACCGAGGCCACCCTCACCGCCTCGGTGGTCCGCGGCACGGTGGTGGCGCGCGTCGCCGACAGCGACGCCGCCAGCGGCGTGCTCGTGGGCAACGGCGCCACCCTGCAGATCGAGGACCGGTCACCGAGGCGAACCTCGGCAGCGGGGTCCTCCTCTTCGGCAGTGGCAGTGTGGTGCGCGCCACCCGCCTGCTCTCGCGCGGCAACCTGCCGCTGGCCAGCGGGGACTACGGCTTCGGCATCTCGGTGGAGTACGGCGCCGCGCTGGAGCTCACCGACAGCGCCGCTGTCGGCAACGTGGCGGTGGCGCTGCAGGTCTCCGAGGTGGGCACCTCGGCCACGCTGAGCGCGGTCAGCCTGCGCGCCTCGGTCCCCAACGCCGAGGGCGGCCGGGGCCGGGGCGCCAACGTGCAGTTCGGCGCCACGCTGTCCGCGGCGCAGCTGGCGATCGTGGACGACGTACAGGCCGGTCTCTTCGTCTTCGGCTCGGGCAGCTGGGTCACCGTGCACGATGCGCTGATCCGCGGCACGGCGCCGGACAGCGCCGGCTTCGGGCACGCGGCCATGGTCGTCGAGAGCGCGCGCCTCGACCTGCTGCGCGTCACTCTGCAAGGTAGCGCGGGCATCGCCATGGCCGTTGCCGGCGCCACCGGCAGCCTGGCCAGCAGCCTGGTCGTCGACAACGCGGTCGGCCTCCACGTGCAGGACGGCGTGGAGCTGGCCGAGCTCGACGCCCTGCCACCCACCGTTCCCTCGCTCCAGCTGGTGGTGACCTCCGACGTGGCCTTCTCCGGCAACGCCTCCCGCGTCGGCAGCGGCCAGGTCCCGCTCCCGGACCCGCTCACCGACCCACCGCAACCCTGAGGCGAGCCCGGCTGCGGGGCTGGGTCAAAGCCTCCTGGCGCGGGCCCTGCGCTCCGACAGCTCCCGAGCGGGAGCGCGCGCAGGGAGCCCACGGGTCCAGTCGACGACAACGCGCGCTCGATTGTGCGTGGCCAGCGCGCTCGGCTAGACTCTGCGCTCCGCTGGCCGCCCACACGGTCGCCGAAGGGACAGGATGGCCGACAAGCTCACCTGGAAGGGTGGAGACGCAGCGAACGGTTGGGAGGTGCGCATCGACAACGCGCGCCGCGTCCTGCGCTTCATCGTCTGGGGGTTCTGGCCTCTGCCCGTCGCCGTCGCGTACCGCGATTCGGCCATGGTCGCCATGCGCCAGCTCTCCCCCGGCGGCCCCTGGTCGGTGCTCGCCGACATCAGCCGCTACCCGCCACAGAAGGCGGATGTGCAGAAGTGCCACGGCGAGCTGATGGCCGCGGCGGGGCCGCTGGGCATGGCCAAGGCGGCCAACCTCGTCGACAACTCGCTCACCCAGATGCAGATCCGGCGCCTCTCCACCGAGAGCGGCCTGCCGGAGTTCGCGTTCTTCCAGGACGAGGCGGCCGCGCTGGCCTGGCTCGAGAAGGCCTGATCCCGGCCGAGCGCCGGCGTCGACCGGCGCCCTCGGATCGCCGACAGGACCGCGGTGGCGGCGAGCGGCGCGCCCGTGGGCATTGCATCGATCGCGGCCGCGCCGCGATGCGCGACTGCGCGACTGCGCGACTGCGCGATGCGCGATGCGCGACTGCGCGATGCACGATGCACGATGCGCGATGCCTCGCTGCGCCGGGTGTGTGCGGCGCGGACCCCATGTCGCCAGCTGTCTTCCTAGCTGCGCTCATTCTGCGCGCCTCCCTGGCTTCGTTGTTGAAGCCAACCTGGAAAAAGGGATCATGGATCGCTGACCCCGGAGCTTTTCCCCACGGAGGTACGCCTCAATGAGCAAACGACACTGGATGCGCCTCGCAGCATGCGCGGCCCTCGCGTCCGTCGCCACGATCCCCACCGCCGAAGCGCAAGCGGCCAATCCCAGCAAGTACAGGATCGTCTGGGATGACTTCAAAGACGGTTTCGACGCCAGCGGCGGCCCCGACGCCCGCTGGTTCTACTTCGCTGCCCCCCCGTTCGTCGGTGACGACGGCATCGAGACGACCAGCAACAAGGGCCTGAAGGTCGTGCCCACGGGCACCAACCCGGACACCGGCAAGCCGGCATTCGTGAGCACCGTGGCGCAGGAAGAGGAGAACGGCGGCTTGCCGGGCGGCCTCGACCACGTCAAGTGGCTCGTCTACATGAACCACCTGGCATCGAGCGGGTATCCCGGCTTCGACGCGCAGGACAACCGCGATCTGTCCTGCGAGGCCTGGGTCAAGGGGAGGACCTACGGCACCGAGCAGAACCCCTTCGGCGTCTGCGATCCCGAGGACGACCCACGCCTGGCGGCGGTGGGCATGAACACCATCGACTTCGAGCCGTTCATGGTCTTCGACTTATTCATCACCAACGAGACCGTGTACGCGCTCTACGAGCGGTTGCCCTTCGGGCGG
>JBBJMR010000303.1:0-10657 GCA_037720395.1 Polyangiaceae bacterium | reverse complement strand
GGGCCGCTGCCGCCGGGGCCGCTGGGGCCGGCGCCGCCGCCGCCGCCGCTGTCGCCGCAGGCCACGAGCGTGGAAAGGAAGAGGCCACCCAGGAGCGCGATGCGCGAAGAGGTCATGAGACCCCTCTACGGCACGCGGTATGCCAGCGTCCCTGGGCGCGCTGCGGCCGGATTCGTCGCACGTTCATCGCCGCGCCCAGGACATGCACAGCCGGGCCTGGCCGAACCTGGCACATCGGGTCCGGCGCGGCCGAGCCATGGCGGCGCGCAACCGAACCGCCCGGAGCTGGATGCGCTCGGCCTGGTCGCTGCTAGCCGCGGTAGCGCCCGCCGCGCGCGCGGCCGCGCCCGCCGGCGGCGGCAGCGCGCGCTGTACCGCGTCCACCCTTGGCGGTGGCGCTCTTGCCGGCCTTCGTCGCCGGCCCGCCGCCCGCGCCGGCCTCCGGCCCGTCGACGACGCCGTGCTCGGCCTTGAGCAAGCGCAGCTGGTCGCGCAGCCGCGCGGCCTTCTCGAACTGCAAGCCCTCGGCGGCGGCGAACATCTCCTGGCGCAGCGCCTCGATCTGATCGGAGAGATCGGCGTCGGTGTTCGGGCGGGAGCCGGCCTTGGCCGGGCCCTTGGGCACCGCGTAGTAGTCACGCGCGCCCGAGGTCGGCGACATGTCGAGGATGGCCTTGACCACCGTGGCCGGGGTGATGCCGTGCTCGACGTTGTACGCCTCCTGGATGACGCGGCGGCGGTTGGTCTCCCCGATGGCGCGCTTCATCGCGTCCGTCTCGCGGTCGGCGTACATGATGACCTTGCCCTTCACGTTGCGGGCGGCGCGACCGATGGTCTGGATGAGCGAGCGCGGGCTGCGCAGGAAGCCCTCCTTGTCGGCGTCCAGGATGGCCACCAGCGACACCTCGGGCAGATCGAGGCCCTCGCGCAGGAGGTTGATGCCCACGAGAACGTCGAACTCGCCGCGGCGCAGGTCGCGCAGGATCTCGATGCGTTCCAGGGTGTCGACGTCGGAGTGCAGGTAGCGCACGCGCACGCCGAGCTCGGTGTAGTACTCGGTCAGGTCCTCGGCCATGCGCTTGGTCAGGGTGGTGACCAGCACGCGATCGCCGCTCTCCACGCGCTCGCGGATGCGCATCAGCAGGTCGTCGACCTGCCCGGAGACGGGGTGCACGGCGATCTCCGGATCGATGAGGCCGGTGGGGCGGATGATCTGCTCCACCACCACGCCCGACGTCTTGGTCAGCTCGTATTCCCCGGGGGTGGCGCTGACGAAGAGCGCGCGGTGGTAGTGCTCCTCGAATTCCTCGAACTTGAGCGGTCGGTTGTCGAGCGCGCTGGGGAGGCGGAAGCCGTACTCGACCAGCGTCTCCTTTCGCGCGCGGTCGCCGCGGTACATCGCCCCGACCTGGGGGATGGTCTGGTGCGACTCGTCGACGATCATCAGGAAGTCCTTGGGGAAGTAGTCGATGAGCGTCGGAGGCGGCTCGCCCTCCTTGCGACCGGAGAGGTGCCGCGAGTAGTTCTCGATGCCGTTGCAGAACCCCATCTGCTCCAGCATCTCCAGGTCGTACATCGTCCGCTGCTCGATGCGCTGCTTCTCCAGGAACCGCCCGAGCTTGTCGTAGTAGTCGAGGCGGTCGCGCAGCTCCTCGCGGATGGCGCCGATGGCGGCGCGCAGGCGCTGCTGCTCGGTGACGTAGTGCGAGCCGGGATAGACGGCGTAGCGGTCCAGGCTGCCGAGCACCTTGCCGCGGATGGGGTCGACCTCCTTGATGCTCTCGATCTCGTCGCCGAGGAACTCGATGCGGATGGCCGTCGCCTCCTCGTAGGCCGGGAAGATCTCCACCACGTCGCCGCGCACGCGGAAGGTGCCGCGGTGGAAGTCGACGTCGTTGCGCGAGTACTGGATGTCGACCAGCTGGCGCAGCAGCACGTCGCGCCGCATCTCCACGCCCTTCTCCAGCTTGATGAGCAGGCCGTGGTAGCTCTCCGCCGAGCCGATGCCGTAGATGCAGCTCACCGAGGCGACGATGATCACGTCGGGACGCGACAGCAGCGCATGCGTGGCGGCGTGGCGCATGCGGTCGATGGCGTCGTTGACGATGGAGTCCTTCTCTATGTACGTGTCGCTCGTCGGTACGTACGCCTCGGGCTGGTAGTAGTCGTAGTAGCTGACGAAGTAGTGGACTCCGTTGCTGGGGAAGAGCTCGCGCAGCTCGGCGTAGAGTTGTGCTGCCAGCGTCTTGTTGGGCGCCATCACCAGCGTTGGCCGCTGCAGCTGCTCGATCATCTTGGCGGCGGTGAAGGTCTTGCCGCTGCCGGTCACCCCGAGGAGCGTCTGGAACCTGTCGCCGCGCTCGAAGGCGGTGCGGATCTCCTCGATGGCCCGCGGCTGGTCGCCACAAGGCGCGAACTCCGAAACCAGCTCGAATGCCCGGGGCATGGAAAGAGCCACGCTAGTCACCGCGCATCCCTCGCGCAAGCGCGGGGGCACGGGCCGAGCGGCCGGCAACGGCAGGCCCGTCGCGCGGGCCGCGCGGGCCGCGCGCCTCGTAACAGTTGCCGCTTGCTCGGCGGCGGCGCGCGCGCGTGCGCGTAACCGCGCGACGCGTTACGCCGGCGACCGTCCGCGCCACCTCGGCCGCAAGGCCATGGAATCGGCCGTGATGCGCTGGCGCCTGCCCACGCCGGCGGCCGTCGTGGCAGCGGCACGCAGCTTGTAAGGCAGCCGCTCCATGGGCCACAACCCGGAGCATTCGGCCACCATGTACATCCCGCCGGACGTCTACGAGCGGATGCGGAACGCCCCGCGCGCCGACGATGCGCCGGCGCCCTCGGTCATCGCCCGCGTAACGCGGCCGCGCTACGACGGCGAGGAGGGCACCCTCGCGTCGCAGCGTGACTTCCAGGGCCCGGCGCCGCAGGCGGCCGTCGACGAGCCCTCGATGGAGGTCGACCCGCGCGAGCTCCTCGACGCTTCCGTCTTCGCCGCGCACGCCGGGGTCCCGGTGACCGCGAACGGCACGCTGCTGATGGAGGCCGTGCCCTGCCTGGTCGGTCAGCGCGAGCAGACCCATGTCCAGCGGCGCTACGCCGCGGGGCCGCAACCGGAGGCTGGGAACCCGGACAGCGCCCGGGTCCGCCGCGAGCTCGACGAGATGAGCATGGTGTTCGAGACCCACGCCATCTCCCGCCGCCTGGCCACGGCGTCCGACGACGAGATGGCTCATTACCTGGATTCGCTGCGCGCCAGCCAGGGGCTGCCACCGCAGACCGAGCTCGGCGCACCGCCGCCGCCGCCGGCCCACTGGCAGATCGCGCCGGCCGCCGTCCGCGAGGACGTGGCGCAGGCGCGCTTCGATCCCATCGCGCAGCGCTTCGCGCCGCCGGCCGGTTTCGCGGGCGAGCCCACGCAGGCTCCGCAGTCCGCCTTCGCCATCCCCCGATCACCGGCGGCGCACCCGGCACAGTACGCGCCGACGGCGTACGCGCCGCAGCCGCAGGCACCGGCGTACGCGCCCCAGTCGCAGGCGACGTACGTTCCCCAGTCGCAGCCACCGGCGTACCCCCCGCATCCGCAGTCGCAGGCTCCGGCGGCGGCGTTCGCGCAGCACGCTCAGGCGGCGTACGGAGCGCCGTACGCCGCGCCGGGGGCCTTTGCGCAGCAGCAGGGTGCGCCGGGGTCGCCGTTCGCGCTGCCGCCGTCGCAGCTCCGGCCCGGGCTGGCGTCGCCTCACCCGCCGTCCCAGATGATCCCCAGCGCGATGCTCGTTCCCTCCCCCGGGCCGAAGCGAAACGCCAGCACCGCCATGCTGGCGGTGATGTTCGTGGTCGCGCTGGTCGGCGTGGGCGCGGTCACCTATGTGGCCCTGCGGAGCGGGCCCCACGGGGCGGTGACCGGCCCGCTCAGCTCGCTGCGCGTCGCCGACGCCGCCTGAGGTCACCGCCGGTGCCACCCCGCGGTCCCAGGGGCACCGCGGGGTGCAGGGGCGCGCGCCCCATGCTACGCGCCACGACCCCATGCCCGCCCCCGACCTCGACCCTGCGGCTGTCCCTGCCGCGCACCCGTACGCCGAGATCTTCGAGCGGGTGGAGAAGCCCGCCCGCTACACCGGCGGCGAGGTGGGGGCCGTGGTCAAGGACTGGGCCGGCGTCGAGGCCACCGTCTGTCTGGCCTTCCCCGATGTCTACGACATCGGCATGAGCCACCTGGGCTTCAAGATCCTCTACAAGGTCCTCAACGACGACCCGCGCACGCTCGCCGAGCGCTGCTACTGCCCCTGGGTCGACATGGAGGCCGAGCTGCGCGCGCGCTCGCTGCCCCTGGTCTCGCTGGAGACGGCGCGCCCGCTGCGCGACTTCGACGTGGTCGGCTTCTCGCTGCAGTTCGAGCTGACCTACTCGAACATCCTCACCATGCTCGACCTCGGCGGCATCCCGCTGCGCACCGCGGACCGGGCCGAGGACGATCCGCTGGTGCTCGCTGGCGGGCCGACGGCCACCCACCCCGAGCCGCTGGCGCCGTTCCTGGACGCGCTGGTCATCGGCGACGGCGAGGCGAAGTGCACGGAGGTCGCGCTGCTCTGGGCCCGGCTGCGCCGCCAGGGCGTGCCGCGCCGCGAGCGCCTGGTGGCCATCGCCCGCCTCGGCGCGGTCTATGTTCCGTCGCTGTACGGGACGACGCTCGACGCCGACAGCGGCCTGGAGGTCGTCGACCGCGCGCTGACCCTTGGCGCCCCGCTCCCCGTCGAGCGCGCGCTGGTGAACCTGGACGATTATCCGTTCCCCGACGACGGACCGACTGGCGGTCCGGAGGCCATCTTCGATCGAATGTCGATCGAGATCGCGCGCGGCTGCACCGAGGGCTGCCGCTTCTGCCAGGCGGGCATGATCTACCGGCCGGTGCGCGAGCGCGACCCGGCGCAGATCGTGGAGACGGTGCTCGCCGCGGTGAAGAAGTCGGGCCAGGACGAGGTGAGCCTGACCGCGCTCTCGACGGCCGACGTCTCCTGCATCTCGCCGCTCATCAAGCAGGTCGCCGGTCGCCTCGCCGAGGAGCGGGTGACGCTCGGCGTTCGTCGCTGCGTGCCTACGGCCTGGAGCCGGAGCTGCTCGACGAGCTCCGCGCGTCCGCGCCACCGGGCTGACCTTCGCGCCCGAGGCCGGCACCCAGCGCATGCGCGACGTGGTGAACAAGAACGTCACCGAGGAGCAGCTCCTGGAGACGGCCGGCCGCGTCTTCACCCGCGGCTGGGGGCGGATGAAGCTCTACTTCATGTGCGGCCTCCCCACCGAGACCGACGAGGACGTGCTCGGCATCGTGGAGACCGGCATCCGCACCATGCAGCACGGCAAGAGGTCGGCGCGCGGCAAGGCGGTCGACGTCACCGTCAGCGTCTCCACTCACGTGCCCAAGCCGCACACGCCCTTCCAGTGGTGCGCGATGGACGCGCTCGACGAGGTGGACCGCAAGCAGCGCCTGCTGCGCCAGGCGGCGCACGGCAAGCGCGCGCTCAAGCTGCGCACCCACGGCTCCGAGGCCAGCGTGCTGGAGGGCGTCTTTGCCCGCGGCGACCGCCGCCTGGCCGACGTGCTGGAGCGCGCCTGGCGGAACGGCGCGCGCTTCGATTCCTGGGACGAGCGGATCAACCTCGACGTCTGGAGGGAAGCCTTCGCGCACTTCGCCGTCGACACCGCGCCGTACCTGGGCACCATCCCGGTCGACGCGCGCCTGCCCTGGGACCACATCTCCGTCGGTCTGGAGGACGGCTTCCTGGCCCGCGAGTACCGCAAGGCGCTGCAGAGCCGCCTCAGCCCGCCGTGCGGCAAGGTGGCCGGCACCTTCGTCCACCACACCAACACCGCGGACGCCGAGGCCGATGCGCGGCGCCTGGTCTGCTACGACTGCGGCGTCGCCTGCGACATGAGCCAGATGCGCGAGGAGCGCCTGGTCTTCCTGCGCCGCCTCGACAAGGTGCGCGAGGAGCGACCGGTCATCGCCGCCACCCCGCATCGGCCCGACGCTCCGGGTCGCGCCCAGCCGCGGAAGGATCCGGCGCACGTCGCGGCAGCCAGCGCGGCGCCGGCGCCTGCGCTCGAGCCCGTCGATCTCGCCGAGCAGGCCGGTGCTGCTCCCGTCGAGACGCCGCCGCCGCGCAAGGGCACCACGCCGCGCCCCGGTGTGCGCTATCGCTTCCGCTTCGAGAAGACGGGGCCGGTTGCGTTGCTCGGCCACCTCGATCTCGTGCGCGCGCTGCCGCGCATCTTCCGCCGCGTCGAGGAGGCCATGGTCTACACCAACGGCTTCCACCCCAAGCCGGACATGTCCTTCGCGCCGGCGCTCGGCCTGGGCGTGATGAGCCTCGACGAGTTCGTCGACATCCGCCTCCACGCCGACCTCGACGAGCCCGCGCTCGCCGCCCTCGCGCAGCGCATGAACGCCTCCAGCCCGCGCGGGCTGCGCTTCACTGGCGCGGCGCGCCTGGCCCACAAGGACCCGGCGGTGACCCGGGTCATCCACGGCGCGCGCTACCTGCTGGCCTTTGCCCGCTCCGCGCTCCCCGCGGACGCCGAGGCATGGCTGGCAGAGCGCTGCCGCGCTGCGCTGGCCGCGGAGACCTTGCCGCTGCGGCGCGAGATCGAGGGCATCGGCCGCACCGTCGACGTGCGCAAGCACCTGGTATCCGCGGAGGTCGCCGGGCCCGATGCGCGCGAGGCCTTGCTGCGCGCCGGCCTCTTCGGCGATCTGGTGACGCTCGACGTCCGCGTGACCATCACCCCGGCGGGCGCCTCCAAGCCGTCCGAGCTGGCGCGTGTGCTCGCCGGTCAGGGCGACGAGACGCCTCCGCACCGCGCCGTGCGCCTCGAGCTCTTCGGTGGCGACGCCGCCGGCGACCGATGGTCACCGCTGGACACCGTGCGGGCGCGCGCGCAAGCCCAGGCCGAGGCCGCCCTGGCCGCGGCGCTGGAGGTCGCGGCGCTCGAGCCTCCCGCCGCAGACCTCGCGCCTGTCGAGGCGAGCGCGGGCTGAGTCGAGCGCCTCGCCGCTCAGCGGCGATCGGCGCGTGAGACCGAAGCCACGGCCGCCAGGAGCTGGCGACCGCGCGCCTCGATGGCGTCGGTGTCGCCGCCGGCGAGCATCCTGGGCTCGAAGAGCGCGTTGACGAAGCCCACCGCCCAGGCGCCGGCCTCCAGCCACTGCGCGGCGTTGTCGAGGTCGACACCGTTGGTGGGCACGATGCGCAGGAAGGGCAGGGGCCCGAGGCAGGAGCGCAGGTAGGCGGGGCCGCCGGCGGGGGCCGGGAAGAGCTTGAGCAGCGGTGCGCCGGCGCGATGGGCGGCGAGCATCTCGGTGGGTGTGTGCACGCCGGGGATGGACGCCACTCCCAGGCGGGCCGCCTCGGCGACCACCTCGGGATCGAAGTTCGGCGCCACCAGGAAGCTGGCGCCGGCCTGCACGGCGCGCTGCGCATCTTCAGCGGAGAGCACCGTCCCCGCGCCCACCGACAGCCCTGGCCGGCGCGCGAAGTCGGCGATGAGCTCCAGCGCGCCGGGGGTGGTCAGGGTGAACTCGATGGCGCGGAAGCCGGCGCGCACCGCGGCCTCCATGGCGTCGGCCGCCAGCCGTTGCTCGCCGGCGCGGAGGATGGCGGTGGCGCGCTCGCGCCAGAGCAGCGCGGTGAAGGCGGCGGGCGTCATGGTAGGTGGTCGGGTGCTGCGCGGTGCGAAGCGCGGCGCGCGCTCCGTAGTTCTACACCACCGCCGCGACATGCGGATCAGGGCGCGCGCGCCGTTGCTCCCCGAATTGTGCGTATCCCGGCCGTGGCGCCGGGAATATCGCGATGGCACCTGCCTTGCTCCATGGGTTTGCGCGAGCGGCGACCACGCCCGCGACTTGGCTTTGCTTGCGCTTCTTTCCGCTTGGGCGTCCGGCGCCGGTGCGGTCGATACTCAGTCTCGAATCATGGACCGTGTCGACGAGGAACTGCATCGTCGTCGGGCGCCGCGGGCGACTGCCGGCGCCCGCGCGTAGTCTCCGCCCGCCCGCCGCCCGGTGACCCATGCGCCGGGATGGCGTAGCCTCCGGGCCCATGACGTCCGGTCGTCCGTCGCGCCCGGCGTGCCCCTCGCCTGCGTCAGGTAGCGGATGAGCGACACGGAGCTCGACTCCGCCGAGCGCGAGCGCCTCGCTGCGCGTCTCTCCGCGGCCGGCGCGGTGGGCGCCAGCGTGGCCCACGAGCTGCGCAACGCCCTGGCGGTGGCCGAGTCCGCGCTCTACCTGGCGCAGCGCGACGTGGATGATCGCCCGCGGCTGGTGCGTCACCTCGACCAGGTGGGCGCCGAGATCCGCAAGGCGCACGCGGTCATCGGGAGCGTGCTCGGGCTGGCGCGCGGCGAGCCGGTGCAACGCGAGTGGGCGAGCCTGGGTGCGCTCGTCGACGCCGCACGCCATGCCCTGGTGCTGCCCACCAACGTCACCTTCGAGGTGGCGCTGGTGCCCTCCAACCTGAGCGTGTTCTGCGATCCCATCCTCCTGGAGCGCGTCTTCTCCAACCTCTACCTCAACGCCATCGAGGCCCTCTCCGGGCGCGGCCGAGGCACCATCGTCACCCGCGCCTGGGTCGGCGACGAGCGGACCTACCTCGAGGTCGAGGACGACGGGCCGGGCCTCGACCCGGGCATCGTCGATCGCATCTTCGAGCCGCTGGTCACCCCCCACCCGCGCGGCACCGGGCTGGGCCTGGCCTTGTCGCGGACCATCGTCGAGGCGCACGGCGGCGAGATCACCGCCACCACCGGCCGCGCGGTGGGCTGCGCCTTCCGCATGTGGCTGCCCAACCATTGAGACGAGCTTGCCGATGAAGACCGAAGCGATGGTCATCGCTCGCCACGGCGGGCCCGAGGTCCTCGAGCGGCGTGAGATCGAGATCGACGGGCCCGGCCCGCGCGAGATCCTGCTGCGCGTGCGCGCGGTGGCCCTGAACCACCTCGACCTCTGGGTGCGCCGCGGCGGGCCGGCCTTCCGCCTCGAGTATCCGCATCGACTGGGCAGCGACATCGCCGGGGAGGTGGAGGCGCTCGGACCTGGCGCGCGCGGCGTGGCGGCCGGCGATCGCGTCCTGGTGTCTCCCGGCCTCTCCTGCGGCATCTGCGCGGCATGCCTCACCGGCCGCGACAACCTGTGCAGGAAGTACCGAGTCCTCGGGGAGAACACCCAGGGCGGTTACGTGCGCCACCTGGTCGTGCCCGACACCAACGTGCTGCCGATCGGTCCCGAGCTGCCCGTCACCAGCGCCGCCGCCTTCCCGCTGGCCACCCTCACCGCCTGGCAGATGGTCCACGACAAGGCGGAGGTGCGCGGCGAGCAGACGGTGGTCGTGCACGCCGCCGGCAGCGGCGTCTCCACGGTCATCATCCGCCTCTGCAAGATGCTCGGCGCGCGTGTCATCGCCACCACCACGTCCCCGGACAAGGTGGACCGCGCTCGTGCCCTCGGCGCCGACGAGGTGATCGTCACCTCCCAGGCGGACTACCTCGGCGAGGTGAAACGTCTCACCGGCAAGCGCGGCGCCGACGTCATCTTCGACCATCTGGGTGGCCCGATGCTGCGCCAGGCCATCGCCGCGGCGGCCTGGGGCGGGCGCATCGTCACCTGCGGGGCCACCGCCGGCTTCTCGGTGGACATCGATCTGCGTCAGATCTTCTTTCGCCAGGTGGAGCTGCTGGGCTCGACGATGGGCAGCAAGGGGAGCCTGGTCCGTGCCATGCCGATGCTGCTCGACGGAAGACTCCGCCCCATCGTCGACCGCGTGGTGCCACTGTGGAGCGCGGCCGAAGCGCACGCGCTGCTCGAGAGCGGCAAGGTGTTCGGGAAGGTCGTCCTCGACGTGGAGGGGTGACCGCCGCGCCGCTCTGGGCTGTGGGCGCAGCAGACTTGCCGTGATCGAGCTCACCGCGTGCGCGCGCCGACCAGCTCCTTCACCGCGTCTCCCAGACCGTCGACGGTGAGCGCGAACATGGGGAAGACGCCGCGGATGGTCTCCACGGTGGGATGACTCCAGGAGCTGGGCGGGTCGGGGTTCAGCCACACCGCGCGCTCGAAGTGGTCGCGCAGGCCCATCAGCCAGCCGATGCCCGGGATGCGCGCTTCGTCGCCCCAGCCGGCCGCGCCGAGCAGCTCGTAGGTGGCCATCGACGCGTCGCCGACCATGACCAGCTTGTAGCCCTTGTGGCACTCGCGGAGCAGGTCGGGGACGGTCACCGCGTCCTGGAAGCCCTCGGTCTTGAAGACCTTGCCGTAGACGCAGTTGTGGAAGTAGTACGTGCGTAGCTCGCGCCAGTGTGTGGCGCGCTTGGCGGCGCTGAAGAGCTGCGAGGCGAGGTGGGCGTAGGGGTCCATGGAACCGCCCACGTCCATCATCAGGATGACGCGCGTGTTGGGGCGGCGCGGGGGGCGGGTGATGACCTCCAGCTCGCCCGCGTTCTTGGCGGTGCGGTCGATGGTCTCCTCGATGTCCAGCTCGCGATCGGTGCCCTCGCGCGCGAAGCCGCGCAGCTTGCGAAGTGCGACCTCGATCTGGCGGATGTCGAGCACCAGGTCGCTGCGGTACGGCTGGTACTTGCGGGCGTCGGCGGTGGCCATGGCCGCGCTGCG
>JBBJMR010000080.1:0-30207 GCA_037720395.1 Polyangiaceae bacterium | reverse complement strand
GGCTGTAAACCTGCCGGCTTACGCCTTCGATGGTTCGAATCCATCACCCTCCACCTCCCCGAGGAGCGAACCTCCTGCGGAGTTTCGCGGGAGTAGCTCAGTTGGTAGAGCGTCAGCCTTCCAAGCTGAACGTCGCCGGTTCGAACCCGGTCTCCCGCTCCGAGCTCATCACAGCACGCATCAACATCACGCATCGCCCGCCCGAGCCCGAACAGTTTCGCCCACCTAGCTCAGTCGGTAGAGCACGTCCTTGGTAAGGACGAGGTCGTCGGTTCGAATCCGATGGTGGGCTCCCCGCCGGAGAAACCAGCCGCACCGCCTCACCGCCCCGCTTCTGCTTCGCGCAACACCACACGCGCCTGCCTCGAGAACACCGTCAGGAGACCAATCGCGATGGCCAAGGAAAAATTCAACCGGACGAAGCCCCACGTGAACGTCGGCACCATCGGTCACATCGACCATGGCAAGACGACGCTGACTGCCGCGCTCGTCAAGGTTCAGTCGAAGAAGGGCCTGGCCAAGGTCATCTCGTACGCGGACATCGCCAAGGGCGGGACGGTCCGTGACGAGACGAAGACGGTGACCATCGCCGCGGCGCACGTGGAGTACGAGTCGACCAAGCGCCACTACGCGCACGTCGATTGCCCGGGGCACGCCGACTACATCAAGAACATGATCACCGGCGCGGCGCAGATGGACGGCGCCATCCTGGTGGTCTCGGCGCTCGACTCGGTGATGCCGCAGACGCGCGAGCACGTGCTGCTGGCGCGCCAGGTCGGTCTCAACCACCTGGTCTGCTTCCTCAACAAGTGCGACGCCGTGGAAGACGCGGAGATGCTCGACCTGGTGGAGATGGAGGTGCGCGAGCTCCTCACCAAGTACAAGTTCGACGGCGACAACGCCCCGGTGATCCGCGGCGCCTCGCTGCCGGCCCTCAACGGCGACGCCAAGTGGGAGGCGACCATCGGCAACCTGCTCGACGCCCTGGACAGCTACATCCCCGAGCCGGTGCGCGACGTCGACAAGCCCTTCCTGATGGCCATCGAGGACGTCTTCTCGATCAAGGGCCGCGGCACGGTGGCCACCGGCCGCATCGAGCGCGGCATCATCAAGGTCAACGAGGAGGTCGAGATCATCGGCTTCAAGGACACCCAGAAGAGCGTCGTGACCGGCGTGGAGATGTTCCGCAAACTGCTCGACCAGGGCCAGGCCGGCGACAACGTGGGCTGCCTGCTGCGCGGCATCGACAAGGAGGCCATCGAGCGCGGCCAGGTGCTCGCCAAGCCGAAGTCGATCACCCCGCACACCAAGTTCCTGGGCGAGGTCTACGTCCTCAAGAAGGAGGAGGGCGGCCGTCACACGCCGTTCTTCACCAACTACCGCCCCCAGTTCTACATCCGCACCACCGACGTCACCGGCACCTGCATGCTGCCGGAGGGCGTGAAGATGGTCATGCCGGGCGACAACATCACCATGGAGATCGCCCTCATCGCCCCCGTCGCTCTCGAGGAGCAGATGCGCTTCGCCATCCGCGAGGGCGGCAAGACGGTCGGCGCCGGTGTCGTCACCAAGATCCTCGAGTAGCGAGGCGGAACGATGGCCGGGCGTGGCGCGAGAGAGACGGTCTCGCTCGCATGTTCCGATTGCAAGAATCGGAACTACAAGACGACCAAGCTCCCCTCGGCGCAGACGCTCGAAATCCGGAAGTTCTGCAAGCAGTGCAAGAAGCACACGGTCCACCGCGAGACGAAGTAGCGGTCTCGCGGTGGATGCGTCGCTTGCGGCGCCAGGGCCAGGGCGAAGGCGCGGCCGGTTGTTTGAAAGGTGAATGTTTCTAGGGGTATAGCTCAGTTGGTAGAGCAGCGGATTCCAAATCCGCAGGTCGGGAGTTCGAGCCTCTCTGCCCCTGCAGCGCGGTGCGCGGCACAAGATGAAACGAGCGGACGCGGCGCGGGAGTGGTTAGGTAGGGCGACGCCATGGCGACGGACGACAAGAGCAAGAAGCGCAAGGCCACCGGCGACGCGCCCAAGAAGAAGAAGCGCGCGCCCGAGGCCGACGCTGCGCCCGACGTCGACACGCGCGCCGCAGGCGCTGCGGCCGACGACGACGCCGGCAGCGCCAGCCAGCGTGCCCGCGACGACGACGACGAGGCCCCCACCTCGGCCTCCGAGCTGACGGGAGAGCTGACGGCAGGGCCCGACGCCGACGACGTGCCCGAGGGCGCGCTGGTGGTCCGCGGGGGCGAGAGCATCAGCCTCTCCGACAACGGCGAGCCGCTGGCTGCCGGGGCCGAGCACGCGGCTGCGCGCGTCGGCGACGACGAGCTCTCCGACGACGCGCCGGCCACCCAGCTCGGCGTGGAGCGCTACGTCATGGCCGCCTTCTTCGCCGCCGGCCTCGTCGGTGCGTACGTGGTCGGCAAGACCATCCACGGCGTCTGGGCCTACCTCTCCAACCGCGCCTTCTTCACCAACGCCGTCCCCACGCTGGCCGCCGTCTCCGACGAGGGCAAGACGACCATCGGCACCGTGCTTGGCGGCGTCATCGCGCTGGTGGTGGTGCTACGGGCCTACCGCCGCCCGGATGTGCGCGGCTGGGCCGACGACGTGGCCAGCGAGCTGACCAAGGTCAAGTGGCCCACCAAGAAGGACGTCATCAACTCCACGCTCGTCGTCATCGCAGCGAGCACCGTGGCCACGGTCTACCTGGCCCTCCTCGACCGCCTCTGGGCGTTCGTAACCAATCTGGTCTATGGCACAGGCAGCTGAAAAGGCGCGGCGGAGCAGTCCGTCGTCGAAGAAGAAACTTGCGGACTCGGAGCCCGAGACCGCGGAGCCACGCACCATGTCTGCGACGAGCAGCGGGGCGACGGGGAAGAAGTGGTACGTCATCCACACCTACTCCGGTTACGAGGAGAAGGTACGCGAGGCGCTGCAGCAGCGCGTGAAGCAGTTCACGATGGAGGACAAGTTCGGGGAGATTCTCATCCCCAGCGAGTCGGTCATCGAGAACCGCCCCGGTGGCAAGACGCGCCAGCGCAAGAAGCTCAGCCTGCCCGGGTACATCTTCGTCGAGATGGAGATGAGCGAGCACGTCTGGCATCTGGTCAAGGACACCCCCAAGGTGACCGGCTTCATCGGCAACCAGACGCCGCAGGAGGTCCCGCTCCCGCAGATCGACAACCTGCGCCGTGGCATCGTCGAGGGCGCGGTGAAGCCGAAGCCGCGGCTGACCTTCGAGGTCGGTGAGGAGGTGCGCATCCTCGATGGCGCCTTCGCCAACTTTACCGGTACGGTCGACGACGTGAAGATGGACAAGCAGAAGCTGAAGGTGAAGGTCTCCATCTTCGGCCGCCCGACGAGCGTCGAGCTCGACTTCGCCGCCGTCGAGAAGCGCTAACGGGGAATCTCGGCGTGTCTCGGGGACCGGTCGTCGGTCGCACACGCTGCGTCGCGGCCCGCTCGTAGCGGGCGGTTGGTATCGTTGCTACGCCTCGATTGGCGCGGCGATGCGAAACGATGATCGGCTCGATGGCCGTGCTGGCGATGGCGTGTCTCGCCGCGTCCGGCGCGGCGAGGTGCCGGCGGCATCGCCCTCGACAGGACGGGGGGGCCGGTCAACGACAGCGGCTCGACGCCGGCGCAGTGCAGTCACCAGACGAACCCGCCGTTCGGCGTCCGGGCGGCTACGCTCGGGCCCGGCGTGGCCGATCCCGAGGTCGCGGCTTCTGCCTCGCCCTTCTGGTGGTTCCCAGGCGTGGCCCGTCGTCTACGCTCTCGCGCACCTGGACGTTGCACCGCGGCGAGCTTCTGAGTAACCCGTCGGCCTGTATGTCTCGATCTTCCTGCCGTCGCCTCGCGCTGCGCGCAGTCCTGCCCGCGCTCGTGGCTGCGTTCGTGGCTCACGGCTGCAGCACGATGAGCGAAGTCTGCCCGGAGGGACTCGAAGACTGCGCCGAGTACTGCTCGAACACGCAGATCGATCCTTTCAACTGCGGTGCCTGTGGCAACGAGTGCGCCGAGGGCGACTACTGCTCCGACGGTGGCTGCGGCGCGCAATGCGACGACCCGCAGCTCGAGAGGTGTGGCGGAACCTGCACCGACACCGGCGCCGATCCCGACAACTGCGGCGAATGCGGCAACGTCTGCACGCTCGATGAGGAGTGCTTCGCCGGCGATTGCAGGTGCCTGGGAGGCGGCCAGCTCTGCGGTGGCGCATGCTGCACGGGTTCGTGCATCGGGGAGGTGTGCCAGTGAAGCCACCGCGAGCATCGGGGGCGTACCGGATCGCTGCCAGCGCGACGCTCGTCGCGCTCGCGGGCGGGGCGGTCGCATGCGGCAGCACCGTGCCGACGCCACGCCTCGCCGCCAGGGAGGGGGCCGACGGAAACCCGCTCGGCCCCTCGTACGTGCTTATCCCCCTGCCGACCGAGGACGATGCGCTCCTCGGCCGCATTCTCCCGGACGTGCCGGAGGGCGGCCGCTCGCTCGAGGAGACCGCCCGCGCCAACCCTTGCGCCGACAAGCTCACCGAGCCCAAGGAGACGCCCCTCGCGAGCTCGTTCGAGTACGCGCAGGAGCTGGCGATGGGGGCCCAGGCGCGGGCGACGCTGGGCACCTTCGGCTTCTCCGGGGACGTCGAGCGCGCAACGCACTTCGTCTACAAACTCGCGACGCAAAAGCGCATTGCGCAGAGCGACACCACCGACTACGAGGTCTGCTGCAAGGAGAAGGGGTGCGGCTACGGCTACATCAGCGCCCTCGTCTACGGCGACGGCGAGTACGCGACCGGCGAGGAGACCAGTGCCTCGGCCGCGGTGGATCTCGCCGTGGGCAGCGCCGGGGGCACGGCGCGCCTCAAGCTCCTCAACAAGCGCAAGGTGAAGGGGTGGCTCGCCGCGGTGGTCACGGTGACCGACCGCACCAAGTCGAGCCAGCTCACCCCACTCGGCGTCGCGCAGGCCGCCGGGATCACCGAGACGACCATCCCGCAGACGGTCAAGGCGCTCTACGAGAAGGACAAGCTCACGGTGCACGGTGGGGGCAGCAAGTACACCTGGCGTGACGGTCGCGGGGTCTCGATCACCGAGAACGAGTTCGTGCGGCGGTTCCGGAGCGTGTCCGGCTCGGACGAGCTGGACGACGTGGAGCAGCGGCGCAACTCCACCTCGCTCTACGTGAGCGGGGGCCTGCTCGGCGTGTCAGTGGGCGCAGCCGTGTTCGGATACCTGAACCTGACGCGACACTGCCGGCTCGACGAGTACGATCCGGATGAGGTGTTCGACAGCAGCGATTGCACCGTCGTCAAGGAGATCCGGATGCCAGGCGAGACGTTCGCCAGGTCGTCGGCCGTCGGCTTCCGGCGCGACGGCACGGTCGGCAATCCGCTCGGCGTGGGCCTCGCTGTCGCGGGGACCGCCGGTACCATCGGGTTCGGGATCTGGTTCCTGGCGGCTGCCTTCGGCGCCGACGGCAGCGCCACAGACCACGCCATCACCGACCGCGACGCGGTGCTCTATACCGAGCGCTACAACCGATCGCTGCTCCGCAAGACGATCAAAGAGGTCCAGAAGTCGCACACCAGTGAGGTCCGCGACGCCCCCGGTATCGAGGTCCGCCCGAGCGTCGGTTTCGGCTCTCTGGCGCTCCAAGGTCGCTTCTGAGCGGCCCAGCTCGGGCGCGGCGGGGGGAAGCTGTCGAGGGTGGCCAGGGTCAGGGGATCACGTCGTCCACTCCCAGGGTCTTCCGGGCGATGCGATCGAGGGTTGCTGTCGTCCGCCGCAAGGTGCGACAACCTGTCCTGCGGTACGACCTTGGGGGCTCGAGCTTGACACGGGTCTTGCAGTGGGATAATTCCTCCGCCCGTTTTCGCCCCGCGCCCTCAGCCCGCTGGTTGCACGCGCTACGGGGTGCTCGCCCTCCTACGTCGGAAGCCCGCCCCATGGCCAAGAAGATTACTGGTTACGTGAAGTTGCAGCTCCCGGCCGGGAAGGCGAACCCCAGCCCGCCGGTCGGTCCTGCGCTCGGGCAGCACGGCGTGAACATCATGGCGTTCTGCAAGGACTTCAATTCGAGGTCCGCTTCGCAGGGCGACATGATCATTCCCGTGGTGATCACGGTCTACTCCGACCGCTCCTTCACCTTCATCATGAAGACGCCGCCCGCGAGCGTCCTTCTCAAGAAGGCGGCGGGCCTGCCCACCTCCAAGAAGCCGGGCGCCGGCTCCAAGGAGCCGAACAAGATCAAGGTCGGTTCGGTGACCGAGAAGCAGATCAAGGAGCTGGCCCAGCTCAAGATGCAGGACATGAACACCACCAACCTCGAGCAGGCCATGCGCACCATGTCCGGCACCGCGCGTTCGATGGGGATCGAGATCAAGGGCTGAGACGGGTGGCCGCTCCCTGTGGGGCGGTCTCGGGAAGCATCACCTGCCCGTCACTCGATGGCGCCGCGCGCTCCGCGCGTCGCCACCGGGCCGGGCCAACTGCTCACCACGGGCTCTGAACTGTCAGAGGGCGCCCGTGGAAGGCGAAAGCCGACCCGCAGAGAAAGGAAGCGCCATGCCGAGAGTCGGGAAAAAGTTCACGGCTGCGATCGCCAAGGTCGATCGCAGCAAGAAGATGACGCTCGAGGAAGCGTCGTCGCTGGTCAAGGAGTCCTCCTTCGCCAAGTTCGACGAGGCCGTCGACATCGCCGTGCGTCTCGGGGTCAACCCGCGCCACGCCGACCAGATGGTCCGCGGCGCCGTGGTCCTGCCGCACGGCACCGGCCAGGCGCTGCGCGTCCTCGTCTTCGCCAAGGGCGAGAAGGCCAAGGAGGCGACCGCCGCCGGGGCCGACGTGGTGGGCGAGGCCGACCTGGTGGCCAAGGTCCAGGAGGGCTTCATGGACTTCGACCGCGTGGTCGCCACGCCCGACATGATGGGCCTGGTCGGCAAGCTCGGTCGTATCCTCGGCCCCCGCGGCCTGATGCCCAACCCCAAGGTGGGCACGGTCACCTTCGATCTGAAGACGGCCGTCACCGAGGCCAAGGCCGGCAAGGTCGAGTACCGCGTCGAGAAGGCGGGCATCGTCCACGCCCGCATCGCCAAGGTCTCGTTCGCGGCAGATGCCATCGCCGCCAACGCCAACGCCCTCATCCAGGCCCTCGTCCGGCAGAAGCCGTCGACGGCCAAGGGCATCTACCTGCGCAGCATCACCATGTCGTCGACGATGGGCCCCGGGGTGCGCGTCGACACGATGGCCTTCACCACCACCACCGAGGAGGGCTGAGCCATGGAGCGCGGTGAAAAAGAGACCGTCGTCGGGTCGGTCAAAGAGAAATTCGACCGCATGACGTCTGCGGTCTTCCTCGACTACAAGGGCCTCAACGTGGAGAGCGTCACCAAGCTCCGCGACGAGTTCCGCAAGCAGGGCGTCGAGTACCGCGTCGTGAAGAACGCGCTCGTGCACCACGCCGTCAAGCACCACGCCTGGGCCGGCAAGCTCGAGCCGGTGCTCAAGGGCATGACCGCCGTCGCCTGGTCCTACGAGGACCCGAGCGCCGCCGCCAAGGTGGTCAAGGCGTTCCGCAAGGACAACGACAAGCTCAAGGTCAAGGCCGGCCTCATCGACGGGCAGGTCATGGGCGGCGAGGCCGTCGAGTCCCAGCTCGCCACCATGCCCGGCAAGAACGAGCTCCGGGCGATGCTCCTGGCCACCCTGCAGGCGCCCCTCACCCAGTTCGTCCAGCAGCTCAACGCGCCACTGCAGAACTTCGCGTACCTGCTCAAGGCCAAGGAGGGACAGGCTACCAACGGCTGAACAGCCGCGTAGCGCGCAACTCTTCGGAATCGTTGCTCGAGTGGGTCAGCCCGACCGACTGCTCTGCAAAAGCGACGCCAACTCCGAACGAAAGCGCTTGCAACCCTCCGGAAATGGTTTACATGCCCCGGTCCAGTCGGGGCATCAGGTTCGGTCGAGGATACAGGAGCGAGTCATCATGGCTGACATCAACCGCGAGCAGGTCGTCGATTACCTTTCCAACCTCCCCGTCATCCAGATCGCCGAGCTGATCAAGACGCTCGAGGACAAGTGGGGCGTCAAGGCCGCACCGGCGATGATCGCCGGCGGCGCGGGCCCCGCGGCCGCTGCCCCCGCCGAGGCTGCTGCCGAGCAGACGGAGTTCGACGTCGTGCTGGCCGCATCCGGCGCCAACAAGATCCAGGTCATCAAGGCCATCCGCGAGATCACCGGTCTGGGCCTGAAGGAGGCGAAGGACCTGGTCGAGGCTGCACCCAAGACGGTCAAGGAGCAGGTCTCCAAGGCCGACGCCGAGGAGATGAAGAAGAAGCTCGTCGAGGCTGGTGCCACCGTCGAGCTCAAGTAACCCTACCGCTGCGCTCGCCACGAGGCGCGCCCCGTCGTCGACTCCACGTCCTGTGGAGTCGGCGCCTGGCGGGCCCCCGGCACCCTCTCTGCGAGGGAACGAGCGCACGGCCGGGGCGAGGTTTCTGTCAGGAGCGAGAGCTCCTGCAGAGTCTCTTCCCGCGGCGGGACGAAGCGGGCCGGCCGGACCGGTCGCTCTGCTCCCAGCCGCCTTTCCCCGCTTTGTTCGGCCGACACGCTCTTCGTCGTCGGTCGCCTTTCCCTGCTCAGGGCTCCGTGGCTCTCCGATGTTCGTCGCTCCCGTAACGCTCGCCTGCGAGCGTCCGGAATCCATCCCGTCGCTCGTGCGCCGGGTGGGACGAACGCCGCGCCCGTAGCTGGTCCGCTCGAGATGGGCTGGGTCGTGCCGCCGACCCCCGCCGCTGGAGGAAATCGATGCCGTCGGTTCAAACCAACTTCCGCGTCCGCAAGAACCTTGGTCGCGTGCGTCGCATCATCGACGTGCCGAATCTCATCGACATCCAGAAGTCCAGCTACGACAAGTTTCTCCAGATGAATGTCCCGCCGAACGAGCGGGAAGAGATCGGGCTCCAGGCGGTCTTCCGCTCGGTCTTCCCGATCAAGGATTTCAACGGCACGAGCGAGCTGGTGTTCGTCTCGTACAACCTCGAGGCGCCGAAGTACGACGTCGACGAGTGCCGCCAGCGGGGGATGACCTTCTCGGCCCCGATCAAGGTCACCAACCAGCTGATGATCTACGACACCCGCGACGGCGGGGAGCGCATCGTCCGCGATATCAAGGAGCAGGAGGTCTACTTCGGCGAGCTGCCGCTGATGACCGAGACCGGCACCTTCATCATCAACGGCACCGAGCGCGTCGTCGTCAGCCAGCTGCACCGCTCGCCGGGCGTCTTCTTCGACCACGACAAGGGCAAGACGCACTCCTCGGGCAAGCTGCTCTACAGCGCCCGCGTCATCCCCTACCGCGGCTCCTGGCTGGACTTCGAGTTCGACCCCAAGGACATCATCTACGTCCGCATCGACCGCCGCCGGAAGATGCACGCCACCGTGCTCCTGCGCGCCCTCGGGTACTCGACGCAGGACCTGCTCAACTACTTCTACAACACGGAGACCGTCTACCTGGAGAAGGGCGGCAAGTACTCCAAGAGCGTGGAGTACGAGCTCCTCGCCGGCCAGCGCGCCACGCGTGACATCAAGCTGGGCAGCGAAGTCATCGTCAAGAAGAACACCAAGTTCACCCGCGCGGCCATCCGCAAGATGAAGGAGGCCAAGCTCGAGCGTCTCCCCGTCGAGGCCGAGGAGCTGGTCGGCAAGGTCGCCGCCCACGACGTGGTCGACCCGGAGACGGGCGAGGTCGTGGTGGAGTGCAACGAGGAGATCACCGAGCAGAAGATCCAGCGTCTGCGCGACGCCAAGATCGACACCTTCCGGGTGCTCTTCATCGACGGCCTCAACGTCGGCAGCTACCTGCGCGACACCCTGCTGGCCGACAAGGTCAAGACGATGGAAGACTCCATCCTCGAGATCTACCGCCGCCTGCGCCCCGGTGATCCGCCGACCCTGGAGACGGCCAAGACCCTCTTCAACAACCTGTTCTTCAACGCCGAGCGCTACGACCTCTCCAAGGTCGGCCGCCTCAAGCTGAACTACAAGTTCTACCGCGACGTCCCCGAGGAGGAGCGCCCGGCGCTCGACCTCGCTGTCCTCACCCCGCAGGACATCCTGGAGACGGTCCGCCACCTCATCGAGCTCAAGAACGGTCGCGGCTCGGTCGACGACATCGACCACCTCGGAAACCGCCGCGTGCGCGCCGTCGGCGAGCTCATGGAGAACCAGTACCGCATCGGTCTGGTTCGCATGGAGCGCGCCATCAAGGAGCGCATGAGCATGTCGCAAGAGATCGACACGCTCATGCCGCACGACCTGATCAACGCCAAGCCGGTCTCGGCGGTGGTCAAGGAGTACTTCGGCTCCAGCCAGCTCTCGCAGTTCATGGACCAGACCAATCCGCTCAGCGAGGTGACCCACAAGCGTCGCCTCTCGGCCCTCGGGCCCGGCGGTCTGACCCGCGAGCGAGCCGGCTTCGAGGTGCGTGACGTGCACGCCACCCACTACGGCCGCATCTGCCCCATCGACACGCCGGAAGGTCCGAACATCGGCCTCATCGCCTCGCTGTCGACGTTCGCGCGTCAACGAGTACGGCTTCGTCGAGACGCCGTACCGCAAGGTCGAGAACGCCCGGGTCACCGAAGAGGTCATCTGGTTCAGTGCCCTCGAAGAGGAAGGCAAGTACATCGCTCAGGCGACGGCTGCCCTCGACGACAAGGGCAAGTTCCGCGAGAACCACGTCTCGGCTCGTCTCAACGGCGACTTCCGCATCATCACCGCCGAGATGGTGGAGCTCATGGACGTGGCGCCGAACCAGATGGTCAGCGTCGCCGCGGCCCTGGTGCCCTTCCTCGAGCACGACGACGCCAACCGTGCCCTCATGGGCGCCAACATGCAGCGCCAGGCCGTGCCGCTGGTGCGCACCCACGCGCCGCTGGTCGGCACCGGCATGGAGGAGCGCCTGGCGCGCGACTCCGGTGTTTGCGCCATCGCCCGCCGCGCCGGCGTGGTGGAGAGCGTCGACGCCACCCGCATCGTCGTCCGCGCCTTCGGCGAGGGCGCCGAGGTCCCGGACATCTACCACCTGACCAAGTTCCAGCGCTCCAACCAGTCCACCTGCTACACGCAGAAGCCGGTCGTGCGCACGGGCGACGCGGTGAAGCCCGGCGACGTGCTCGCCGACGGGCCGGCCACCGACATGGGCGAGCTGGCGCTCGGGCAGAACGTGCTCGTCGCGTTCATGCCCTGGCAGGGTTACAACTTCGAGGACTCGATCCTCGTCTCCGAGCGCATCGCCAAGGACGACGTCTTCACCTCGATCCACATCGAGGAGTTCGAGTGCGTCGCCCGCGACACCAAGCTCGGCAAGGAAGAGATCACCCGCGACATCCCCAACGTCGGCGAGGAGGCCCTCAAGGACCTCGACGACTCGGGCATCGTGCGCATCGGCGCCGAGGTTCGCCCCGGCGACATCCTGGTCGGCAAGATCACGCCCAAGGGCGAGACGCAGCTCTCCCCCGAGGAGAAGCTGCTGCGCGCCATCTTCGGCGAGAAGGCCGGCGACGTCCGCGACAGCTCGCTCAAGGTCCCGCCGGGCGTGGGCGGCATCGTCATCAACGCCCGCGTCTTCTCCCGCAAGGGCACCGAGAAGGACGAGCGCGCCAAGGACATCGAGGACACGGAGCGCGCGCGCATCGAGCGCACCCGCGACGAGGAGATCAAGATCCTGCGCGACAGCTTCTTCCGTCGCGTCCGCGAGCTGATCCTCAAGAAGACGACCACCGGCAAGCTGGTCGACGACAAGGGCAAGGTCCTCCTCCAGAAGGGCGCCGAGATCGACGACGCCTCGCTCAACGAGATCCCGCGCAAGTACTGGAGCGAGATCCCCATCGACGAGGCCGAGAAGGCGCAGCAGATCCTGCGCGACCTCGAGGAGCTCGTCCGCACCCGCGAAGAGCACTTCCGCGACAAGATCGAGCGCCTCTCCAAGGGCGACGAGCTGCCGCCGGGCGTGATCAAGATGGTGAAGGTCTACATCGCCATCAAGCGCAAGCTGCAGGTCGGCGACAAGATGGCCGGGCGCCACGGCAACAAGGGCGTCATCAGCCGCATCCTCCCCGAAGAGGACATGCCCTACCTGGCCGACGGCACCCCCGTCGACCTGGTGCTCAACCCGCTCGGCGTGCCGAGCCGCATGAACGTCGGGCAGATCCTGGAGATCCACCTCGGCTGGGGCGCCTACGAGCTGGGCCGCCACCTGACGCGGATGGTCGAGGAGAAGCGCAACCTGGCCGAGCTCAAGGATCGCCTCAAGCAGATCTATGCCGGCGACAAGCTGCTGGATGGGTTCTTCGACAAGCTCAGCGAGCCGGAGATCAAGCTCATCGCCAAGAAGCTGGAGAACGGCATCTTCATGGGCTCACCGGTGTTCGACGGTGCGGCCGAGGCCGACATCAAGACGGCGCTGGCCATGAGCAACCTGCCCTCCAGCGGTCAGGCCATCCTCTTCGACGGCCGCACCGGCGAGGCCTTCGACCAGGATGTGACCGTGGGCATCATGTACATGCTCAAGCTCCACCACCTGGTGGACGACAAGATCCACGCGCGGTCCATCGGGCCGTACTCGCTGGTCACCCAGCAGCCGCTGGGTGGCAAGGCGCAGTTCGGCGGTCAGCGCCTGGGCGAGATGGAAGTCTGGGCCATGGAGGCGTACGGCGCCGCCTATGCGCTCCAGGAGTTCCTGACCGTCAAGAGCGACGACGTGATGGGCCGAACCCGCATGTACGAGGCCATCGTCAAGGGTGACTACACCCTGGAGGCCGGTCTCCCGGAGAGCTTCAACGTTCTCATCAAGGAGCTGCAATCTTTGTGTCTCAACGTCGAGCTGGTCGAGTCGACCACAGTCCCCGAAGCATCCGCCGCGGAGGAGGAGTGATCCATGCGTGACATCTTCAGCTTCTTCGAGAAGCCCAAGGACCCGCTCTCCTTCAGCGCCATTCGCATCTCGCCGGCCAGCAGAGAGCTTTCGTTTCCGAAGGAGGTGATCCATGCGTGACATCTTCAGCTTCTTCGAGAAGCCGAAAGATCCCCTTTCGTTCTCTGCTATCCGAATTTCTTTGGCCAGCCCGGAGAAGATCCGGGAGTGGTCGCATGGCGAGGTGAAGAAGCCGGAGACCATCAACTACCGAACCTTCAAGCCGGAGCGCGATGGGCTCTTCTGCGCGAAGATCTTCGGGCCGGTGAAGGACTACGAGTGCAACTGCGGCAAGTACAAGCGCATGAAGCACCGCGGCATCGTCTGCGAGAAGTGCGGCGTCGAGGTCATCCAGTCCAAGGTCCGCCGCGAGCGCCTCGGCCACATCTCGCTGGCCACGCCGGTGGCCCACATCTGGTTCCTGAAGAGCCTCCCGTCGCGCATTGGCAACATGCTCGACATCACGCTCAAGGATCTGGAGAAAGTCCTCTACTGCGAGGCCTACATCGTCATCGACCCCAAGGAGACGGGGCTCTCGCGCGGTGACCTCCTGAGCGAGGACCGCTACCTGCAGCTGCTCGACGAGTACGGCGACGACAAGTTCACCGCCGGCATGGGCGGCGAGGCCGTGCTCGAGATGCTCAAGCAGGTCGACGTGCACGCGCTCGCCGAGCTGCTCCGCAGCGAGATGCGCGCCGCCACCAGCGAGGCCAAGCGGAAGAAGCTGGCCAAGCGCCTCAAGGTGGTCGAGGCCTTCCGCGAGAGCGGCAACCGGCCGGAGTGGATGATGCTCACCGTCATCCCCGTCCTGCCGCCCGACCTTCGTCCCCTCGTTCCCCTCGATGGCGGCCGCTTCGCGACCAGCGATCTGAACGACCTCTACCGTCGCGTCATCAACCGCAACAACCGCCTCAAGCGGCTGCTGGAGCTGAACGCGCCGGAGATCATCATCCGCAACGAGCGGCGCATGCTGCAGGAGGCCGTCGACGCCCTGTTCGACAACGGCCGCCGCGGCAAGACCATCACCGGCCCCAACAAGCGCCCGCTGAAGAGCCTCAGCGACATGCTCAAGGGCAAGCAGGGGCGCTTCCGCCAGAACCTGCTCGGCAAGCGCGTCGACTACTCGGGCCGCTCGGTCATCGTCGTCGGCCCGGCGCTCCGCCTGCACCAGTGCGGTCTTCCCAAGAAGATGGCGCTCGAGCTCTTCAAGCCGTTCATCTACAACAAGCTCGAAGAGCGCGGATACGTCAACACCATCAAGTCTGCGAAGAAGATGGTGGAGAAGGAGCGTCCCGAGGTCTGGGACATCCTGGAAGAGGTCATCAGCGAGCACCCGGTGCTGCTGAACCGCGCGCCCACGCTGCACCGCCTCGGCATCCAGGCCTTCGAGCCGGTTCTCATCGAGGGCAAGGCCATCCAGCTGCATCCGCTGGTGTGCGCCGCCTTCAACGCCGACTTCGACGGCGATCAGATGGCCGTGCACGTGCCGCTCTCGGTCGAGGCGCAGATGGAAGCGCGCGTGCTCATGATGAGCACCAACAACATCCTCTCGCCCGCCAACGGCAAGCCGATCATCAACCCCACCCAGGACATCGTCCTCGGGCTCTACTACGCGACCCGCGAGAAGAAGTTCGCCAAGGGCAGCCACCGCGAGGGCTGGCTCAAGGTCGACAAGAAGGGCGGCGTCGAGGGGTACATGCGCGGCGTCTTCGCCTCCCCCGAGGAGGTGCGCATGGCCTTCGACGCCGGCGAGGTGGAGCTGCACGCCGGCGTCAAGGTGCGCGTCCCCATCGTCGACGAGGAGGGCAAGCCCGTCATCGACGAGCTCGGCAACGCCAAGCGCCACCTGGTGGAGACCACCGTCGGTCGCGTCCTCATCTCCGAGGTGCTGCCTCCGGGCGTGTCCTTCGAGTACGCCAACAAGACGCTCGACAAGAAGGCGCTCAGCGCCCTCATCGACATCTGCTACCGCGTGCACCGCAACAAGGAGACGGTCCTCCTCGCCGACCGTCTGCGCACGCTGGGCTTCGACCACGCCATGCGCGCCGGCATCTCCATCTGCATGGACCACATGGTCATCCCGGACAAGAAGAAGGTTCTTCTCGGGGAAGCGCAGAAGGAAGTGGAGCGCGTCGTCGAGCAGTATCAGGAAGGCCTGATCACCGACGGCGAGCGCTACAACAAGATCGTCGACATCTGGGCTGGCGTCGCCGACCTGGTGACCAGCGAGATGATGAACGGCATCGGCAAGGAGACGGTCACCGACCCGGAGACGGGCAAGACCAGCGTCGAGCCGAGCTTCAACCCCATCTACATCATGGCCGACTCCGGCGCGCGTGGATCGACCCAGCAGATCCGGCAGCTGGCCGCCATGCGTGGCCTGATGGCTCGCCCCTCCGGCGAGATCATCGAGACGCCGATCACCGCGAACTTCCGCGAGGGTCTCAGCGTGCTGCAGTACTTCATCTCCACGCACGGCGCCCGCAAGGGTCTCGCCGACACCGCGCTCAAGACGGCCAACTCCGGGTATCTCACCCGTCGTCTGGTCGACGTTGCGCAGGACGCGGTCATCTCCGAGGTCGACTGCGGGACGCTCGACGGCATCCGCGTGGCCAAGCTCGAGGAGGCCGGCGAGGTCATCCAGCCGCTCGGCGACCGCATCCTCGGTCGTGTCGTGCTGGAGGACGTCATCGACCCGCTCACCGGCGAGGTCCTGATCACCGCCAACACCGAGCTCGAAGAGGCCGCGGTCAAGCAGATCGAGGAGGCCGGCATCGAGGAGGTCATGATCCGCTCGGTGCTCACCTGCCAGACGCGGCGCGGCGTCTGCGCGCTGTGCTACGGCCGCGACCTGGCTCGTGGCTACCGCGTCAACATCGGCGAGGCGGCAGGCATCATCGCCGCTCAGTCGATCGGCGAGCCCGGCACGCAGCTCACCATGCGTACCTTCCACATCGGCGGTACCGCGGCGCGCGGCAAGATCGAGGCCAGCTACCTCGAGGCGCGCACCGAGGGCACCATCCGACTGCGCCGCGCCGTGGTGCAGAAGAAGAAGGACGGCACCATGGTGGTCATGAACCGCCACAGCGAGCTGGTCATCGTCGACGAGACGGGCCGCGAGCGTGAGCACAACCGGCTGGTCTACGGCGCCGTCATCAAGAAGGCCGACGGCGATCGCACCGTGCCCGGCGAGCTCCTGGCCGAGTGGGATCAGTTCGCGACGCCGATGCTGACCGAGGTCAGCGGCGTGGTGAAGTTCGGTGACCTGGTCGAAGGCGTGTCCGTGCAGGACCGTCTCGACGAGGTGACCGGTCTCTCCCGCAAGGTGGTCATCGAGTCCAAGGCCGCGGATCTCCGTCCACGCATCTCGATCAAGGGGCCGGCCGGCAAGACGCTCAAGCTCCCCAACAGCGAGCTCGACGCCCGCTACCTGCTCCCCGTCGGTGCCCACATCGTCGCCCAGGAGGGCGACGAGATCGAGGCCGGCGACATCATTGCCAAGATGCCCCGCGACACCACCAAGGTGCAGGACATCACCGGCGGTCTCCCGCGCGTCGCCGAGCTCTTCGAGGCGCGCAAGCCCAAGGACCACGCCATCATCACCGAGATCGATGGCGAGGTGACCTTCGGCAAGGACACCAAGGGCAAGCGCAAGGTGGTCATCACGCCGATGACCCCCGAGGGCCAGATGCTCTCCGATCAGGCGCGCGAGTACCTGATCCCCAAGGGCAAGCACATCCAGGTTCAGCCTGGTGATCGCGTGCGCGCCGGCGACCCCCTCCAGGACGGCCCGCCGAACCCGCACGACATCCTTCGCGTCAAGGGCGAGAAGGAGCTCGCCGCCTGGTTGGTGAACGAGATCCAGCAGGTCTACCGACTGCAGGGCGTCGGCATCAACGACAAGCACATCGAGGTCATCGTCCGCCAGATGCTCCGGCGCGTTCGCGTCAAGGACGTCGGCGACACGAACTTCCTCGTCGACGAGCAGGTGGAGAAGCACATCTTCGAGAAGGAGAACGAGCGCATCCTCGAGCGCTCGGGTCGCCCGGCCATCGCCGAAGCGCTCCTCCTCGGCATCACCAAGGCCAGCCTCTCGACGGAGAGCTTCATCAGCGCCTCGTCCTTCCAGGAGACGACCAAGGTCCTCACCGAGGCCGCCATCCAGGGCAAGACGGACGATCTCCGCGGTCTCAAGGAGAACGTCATCATGGGCCGCCTCATCCCGGCCGGCACCGGCCTGCCCGCCTACAAGCGGCTGCAGGTGGTGGTCGAGGGCGAGAGCACGGCGCCGAGCGGGTACGTGGCCCCGCGGCCGCTGCCCACCGAGGCGCCGGTCCCGCTCACCGCGGTCAACGAAGAGGAGTAACCCTCGACAGTCTCGCGGCCTCCTGAGGGGGCCGCGAGGTCCACGTCGCGGCGCGACTTCGGTCGCGCCGCTGTTCAGCGCAGGCCGCCCACTCGCCGATGACTGGTTGCTCGAGCAGGTGGGGGCTCGCGCGGCCCGGACGAAGCTACTTCTTGCAGAACTTCTGCCGGAAGGAGCGCGCGTAGGACTCGCCGGTCGAAGGCGGGTTGCCCTTGGCGGCGAGCACGGCGGCCACGTGCCGGCCGCCCTCGTCGCAGCGGCCGGCGAGCATCAGGCAGGTGGCGCGGCTCAGCGCGTGCGGGCTGCTGGGGTTGGTGCTGCGCGCGGCCGGGGCGCTCGAAAGCCGGTCGTAGCGATCGAAGTCTGCCAGACAGGATCCGTCCTCGCCCTGGTCTTGCCCAGGGCCGTGCCCAGCGCCTCCAGCGCGCTGGTCGCGTTGTTCTGCGCCAGGGCGCCGGCGTCTGGCTTGTACTTGCCGGCGCAGCTCTTGTGCTCCTTGTCGAAGAAGCTCTGCGGCACGCTGGGCATCTCGGTGCGGAAGACCTTCCACGCCGTGGGGCAGTCGCCGGCCTTGGCGAAGCACTCGATGGCCGACGGTCTGGAGCGCAGCGCCCCCTCGACGGCGGCATCTCGCTCGGCAGGTTTCAGCTTCGGCGCCTCGCTGAAGGATGTCGTAAGCGCGCGGCAGGTGGCCAGCGGGACGGCGCCAACGTTGATCTGGGCCAGGTTGCGGCCGGCCTGCAGCACGCGGTCGCGCGGCGACAGCGCGCCCTGGCAATAGCTGGCGGCGTGGTCGTCGACGACGCGATCGATCATCTCCGGACCCATGCGCATCTGGTTCGACCCCTCGATGACCTTGCGGTCCAGCGACTTGCCGGCCGCGCACTGGCCGCTGAGCATGAGGCAGGTGGCCCGCATGTTGGCGTAGGTGGAACGCGGATTCGACGACACCGATCCGGGATCGAGGCGATCGCGCGCGTCGAGGTCGGCCAGGCAGCCCTTGCCATCGCGCGACTGCATCTTCTGCAGCGCGCTCTGGTAGAGGGCGTAGGACTTCTTCTCGCCGGCGCGCTCCTGGTTGATCTTGCCCGCTGCGTTCAACGACGCGGCCGAGTCAGGCTGCACCGCCGCCACGGTGTCCGGATTGTCGCCGTCGGCGATGGCGCGCAGCGTGAGGCGGATGGGCGTCTTGCAGCTCTCCACGTCGCGGGCGCGCTCGCCACGGCAGCTGGCGAGCAGGCCCCCCTTCTTCTCGATGGCCCGCGCGTTCTTGCTGCGGAGCCCGGCGCCGGCTCCCCACACCTCGGCGCCGACCTGGCCCTCGATGTTCTTGGTGCTGCCTAGCGCGAAGGCTCCGAGGTTCATGCCGTAGACGAAGTGGGTGGCGCCGCGGCAGGCGGAGATGCGCTCCAGGTCGCGGCGAAAGACGGCTGCTCGCGTGGCGGTGCGCGTGCCGGCCACGAAGTACTCCATGTGGAAGCGCTCGCCGCTCGCCACCCGGCCACCGAGCGAGGCCACCCCCAGCGGCAGCTCGGCGTAGAGCTGGTCCTCGTTCTCGATGTCGATCTTCTCCACCGAGCCGCTCGTCCAGTCGACCGGCCGGTAGCTGCCGAAGGCACCGCGTACGCTGTCGTCGGCGCAGCCGTCGAGCACGGTCAGCTGGCAGCCCTGGTACTTCACGAAGACCACGTCGCTTGCGGCCCGGGCCTCGAAGCTCGAGGTGTCGGTCGCGTCCCACTCGATGATGAACGGCCGGTCGTGTCGCTCGGGGTCGCACTTGCCGCGGCCGGCCACGGTGTCGTCCATCAGCGAGCTCTGGCCGGACTCCCGCGTGGGCGCGACGGTCGCGCCCACGCCCTGCCCGCCCCACCCCGCCCCCCAGGCGCCCAGCAGCGCCCGCGCCCCGCACCATGCCCGTCGTGCCACCACTTCCTCCGCTGCCGAAGCCGTTCGCCGGCTGCGAGATGGCACGGGCGGTCTACGTCAACAAGGTCCTCGAGCTTCCCAGAGAAAGACGCTGCGGCACTGCTGGCGAGCGCCCGCGGGTCGCGCCGAGGTGCGGACCAGCCTGTCTCCTGCAGCCGCCCCGCCGACCCGCTCGACGTGGTCGCCACCGCTGGCACAGGTGGCACAAGCAGGGCATCGAGGCCGGACCGTGAGGGCAATCCCTTCAAAATCCCCGGCGGCCGCGGGGTGGCCTCTGCCTTGCTGTGCCAGTGGGTCATGCACCGCTCAAGGCTCTCCTGGCTCAGCTTCTTCCCCGCCGTCCTGGCAGCCACGGGCTGCTCTTCCGCCGACCCCGAGCGCCCGCCGCCGCTGCTGCGCGAGCGCGTCGCCACGCTCACCCAGGCGCAGAGCTGCGACGACCTGGAGTCGCTGCTCAAGGCGGACGCCCTGGCCAAGATGAACGCCCAGATCGACTCCATGTCGTACTGGTACAGCGAAGCGGGCGGCGGCTGGCTCAACGGCGAGGACGCGATGGGCGACGACGGCGCCGTCGGTTCCAGCGGTACCGGGGGCGGCGAGGAGCCGGCAACCGACGGCGGTGAGACGCCCGAGCACTCCGAGACCAACACCCAGGTCGAGGGCGTCGACGAGGCGGACATCGTGAAGACGGACGGAGAGCGCATCTACGTCCTGCAGGACCAGCAGCTGGCCGTGGTCGACGCCTTCCCGGCCGCCGACCTCTCGCTGGCCGGAGGCATCGCCATCGAGGGCACCCCGGTGGAGATGTTCCTCACCGACGGCAAGGTGGTCGTCTTCTCCCACGTCGACGGCACGCCGCTCTACGAGTCGGCCGGCCTGCCGCCGCACGACGACTTCTGCGGTGACTACGGCGGCTACGAGGGCTGCGGCTATTACCCCTCGTTCACCAAGGTGACCGTTCTGGCGCTCGACGAGGCCAAGACCCAGGCCGCGGTGGAGCGCGAGCTGTACTTCGAGGGCTCGTACACCTCGTCACGCCGCGTCGACGGTCACGTGCGTCTGGTGCTCTCCGGCGGCGGCGGCGCCGGCTTGCCGCTCCAGTACTACCCGGGCGGGGCGGACTATCCGGAGTCCGAGGACGAGTGGATGGGCGCTCTGGAGGCGATGCGCATCCAGAACAGCGCCATCATCCAGGCGGCCACCCTCGAGGACTTCATCCCCCACCACTTCGCGCGCGCCGGCGCCGAGGTGAGCCAGCTTCCGCTCAGCTGCACCGGCTACTACGTGCCCACCGCCGGGACCACCGACTGGGGCATGACCGAGGTGCACTCGTTCGATCTCGACGCGCCCCAAGCGGACCCGACCAGCACCAGCGTGTTCGGCTGGGCCGACACGGTCTACGCCGACGAGGACAGCCTGTATCTGGCGGCGCGCGGCTACCGCGACATGTACGCGCCGTACTCGCTCTTCGACGTGCCGGTGAGCACCACCTACACCCATCTGCACAAGTTCGACATCGGCAGCGACCCGGCGCAGGCCGCCTACGTGGCCAGCGCCACCGTCCCCGGCACGGTGCACAACCAGTTCTCCCTCGACGAGCACGACGGCGTGCTGCGCGTGACCACCACCGACCAGGAGGCCTCGTCGACCACCTGGGAGACCGTCAACCACCTCTTCACCCTGAGCGAGAGCGCGGGCGCGCTGGTGACCATCGGCGCGGTCACCCGCCTCGCGCCGGGCGAGACGGTCCAGTCGGCGCGCTTCATCGGCGATCGCGGGTACATCGTCACCTTCCGCCAGATGGATCCGCTCTTCGTCGTCGACCTCGCCGATCCGAGCGCGCCGGCAGTGGTCGCCGAGCTCCAGATCCCCGGCTTCAGCAGCTACATGCACCCGCTGGACGACGGACACCTGCTCACGGTGGGCTCCGAGGGCACCGATGACGGCCAGATCACCGGCCTGGCCGTGCAGATCTTCGACGTCAGCGACGCGGCGCACCCGCTCCTCACCCACAAGCAGGTGATTCCCAACGCCAGCTCGGAGGTCGCCTGGAACCACAAGGCGTTCTCGTTCTACGAGGGCCTGCTGGCCATCCCGGCCAGCGGCTGGAGCGACGACTACAGCGCCTACTTCAGCCGCCTCGAGGTCTTCGCCATCGACGCCGAGGCCGGCATCACTCCGCGCGGCAGCGTCGACCACACACCCTTCTTCGGCGACGCGCCGAGCAACGATTACTACTGCGGCAGCTGGGACACCGAGGTCCGCCGCTCCGTGTTCATCGAGGATGCCGTCTACTCCATCTCGCGCGGCGGCGTCGTCGCCTCCGGCGTCGCCGACCTCGCGCCGCTGGCCAGCCTGGCCTTCGAGCTGCCCGAGGACTTCTACGGCTGCGGCGGGTACGAGGGCGAGGGCGACTTCTGATCGCCGGCAGGCCCGAGGTCTCCTGGCGGAGCCTCGGGCCGCGAGCCGGGGGGGCGCCCTAGATCGCGCCCCTCTGGATCGCCGAGTGGGGACATGGATCCGCGAGGGTCCATGTCCCTTTGCGCGTTGGGGGAGGTTTTCGCGGCCCAGCCGGGCGTGGGGGCGCCGGACGGTGTGGCACGATGGTGATGTGGCAGATATGCGCCTGCCCCGGATCCTGCCCAAGCTCGCCCTGCTGCCGTTCGCCGTTGCCGTTCCTCTCGGGTGTAGCGGCGAGGACTCCGCGAACCAGGAGGACGACTTCACCAGCGCCGAGGCCACGCTGCTGACGTTCGAGTTCGACGCCGAGCTGGTGACCACTGACACCTGGAACCTCGAGCGGCAGGCCGAGGACCAGATGCTCTACACCATCGGTCACCTCAACGGGAACCGCTCGGTGGGGCGCCTGGACACGATGAAGGTCACCGACCTGGTGTCGACCCGCCAGGACGACGGCACCACGGTGGTGAAGTACCACGTGGTGCTCCCGGTGGCCTGGGGCAGCAAGACCAACCTGCCGACGAGCTACGAGCTCACCCTGCCGAAGCACATCGACAGCGCCGGCCTCACCGCCTTCACCGAGAAGTACTCGCACTCCTGCATCGACCACGGCGCCCACGACGTCGACTCGGGGAGCATGTGGTACTACTACCGCCCGCACACGTCAGGCTGCCAGCTCGCGCCCGAGGACGTGATCACCACCACCGCCAAGGTGACGGTGAGCGACGAGAACACCAGCGGCAAGTACCCGGAGTACGACAAGGTCTGGGAGGACGGTGCCCTCAAGGTCATCGCCATCTTCGGCAAGTACGAGGACGGCGCCACCAGCGCCTCCGACGCCGGGATCTCCGCCTTCAACCGCTTCGTGGGCGAGGTGGGCAAGGTGCTCGGCGCCGGCACGGTGACCACGCCCGCCGAGCTCCCCAAGAACCCGGGCGTCACCACCCCCGACATCGCCTTCACCCAGACCATGGAGGACGGGCGCAAGGTGGAGGTGGTGGCGCTGCTGGTGGACAACGTGAGCACCGCCGGCGCCAAGTTCAACGCGCGCTACGAGCCGCTCTCCGGCCACGCCGATGTCATCTTCTACAACGGGCACGCGGGCCTCGGTCAGAACGTGCGCGCGCTGCAGCAGAAGGGCGAGTTCTTCGCCGGCGTCTACCAGATCTTCTTCATGAACGGCTGCGACACCTTCGCCTACGTCGATGGCTCGCTGGCCGAGGCGCGCGCGGTGCTCAACCCCGACGACCCCACCGGCACGAAGTACATGGACATGGTGACCAACGCCATGCCCTCGTTCTTCACCTCCATGCCCTACGCGTCGATGGCCATGATCAACGGCCTGCTCAGCCGCGACGACCCCAAGACCTACGAGGAGATCTTCGCCAACATCGACGACTCCGAGGTGGTCCTGGTCACCGGAGAGGAGGACAACGTCTTCTCCCCGGGCACCGATCCCTCCGACCTCTGGAAAGGCATGACCGAGGCCGGCAGCGTGGCGCGCGGCGAGTCGGTGTCGTTCAGCGCCGGCAAGCTGCAGCCCGGTGAGTACGTGGTCACCGTGGCCCACGACCCGGAGAACCCGGGCGGCGACGTGGACCTCTACGTCGCGCTCGGCAAGGTCGCCTCGCTGAAGACCTACGACTTCCGTCCGTACCTCGACGGCAGCAACGAGAAGGTGAGCTTCAAGCTGGAGAAGGCCACCGAGGTGTCGCTGATGCTGAACGCCTACGAGAACGGCGACGCGGCGGAGTCCTACTTCGTAATGAGTGCCGCGCAGACGGCGCAGCCCTAGGCCCCGGCCGACCGGTGCGCGCCGCCAGGGACCCGCCCGCTGGCGTGGTTACTTCGGGGGGCGCGTGCCGGCGAAGTCCTGATGCGTGCTGCAGCCCTCCAGCGCGGCGCACTTCGTCGCCCCGGGGGACGGCTTGGGGGCGCCGGCGTGGGTTCGCGGCCCACCTCGCCACCCGTCTTCGAGGGGGTATCCTCCGCACCGATGACCTTCCTGCGCCGCGTCTGCGTCTTCTGCGGCTCCAGCCCCGGCCGTCTCGACGCCTACCGCGAGGCCGCCGCGGCGTTCGGCAGCGCGCTGGCGGCGCGCGGCCTCGGCCTGGTCTACGGCGGCGGCAACGTGGGGCTGATGGGTGTGGTCGCCGACGCAGCCCTGGCCGGCGGCGCCGAGGTGACCGGCGTCATCCCCCAGGCGCTGCTCGACAAGGAGCTGGCGCATCGCGGCCTCACCGAGCTGGTGGTGACGGGCTCGATGCACGAGCGCAAGGCGACCATGGCCGACCGCGCCGACGCCTTCGTCATGCTCCCCGGCGGCTTCGGCACCTACGAGGAGTTCTGCGAGGTCCTCACCTGGTCGCAGCTCGGCCTGCACCGCAAGCCATGCGGCCTGCTCGACGTGGCGGGCTTCTACCGGCCGCTGCTGGCCTTCTTCGACGGCGCGGTGCAGGCCGGCTTCGTCAGCGAGGCGCACCGGGGCATCGTCCTCGACGCCGCCGAGCCGGAGGCGCTGCTCGATCGTCTCGCGGCCTGGGTGCCGAGCGTGACCCCGAAGTGGATCGATCGCGGCGAGAGCTAGCCCGCGCGCGACCTCACTTCGGCGCGGCGCTGGCGCCGGGCGCCGGCGTGGCCGTCTTGGCGTCGCCGCCCTCCGACTTGGGCGACGGTGCGGCGGAGGGCGTGGCCGACGGGCCTGCGGAGGCGCTGGACGCCGGCAAGGTCTTGCCGTCCCAGATGCGCGCCGCCTTGATGTAGTCGAGCTTCGGGAACTTCTCGCGCAGGAACTTGTTGCCCGACTTCTGGATCTCGCCCTGGGCCTTGCTCGCCGTCTCGCCGTAGGTGCCGTCGATCTTGTCGACGGTGGTCATCCCGTCGTCGAGGACCTTGCAGACCGGGGCGAAGCCCATCTGGTCCAGGCGCGCGTTGTCGCCGTAGTTGATGAACAGCTGCGTGGAGCGCGTGTCCGGGCTGCCGGCCATGGCGTAGGTCAGCGTGCCGCGCGCGTTCGTCTCCTTGGGGTCGTCCTTGGCCAGGTTGGCGTCGGACCACACCTTGGAGACATCCGGGTTGCCGTGGATGCCGAACTGCACGACGAACGGCTTCGGCGTCTTGACCACGCGGAAGAAGGCCACGTCGTCGAAGAACCCGATCTTCACCAGGTTGTAGAAGCGATCCACGCCGACGGGCGCCCAGTCGCGCTTGCACTCCACGGCGAAGTCACCGGCAGTGGTCTCGAAGCGGACCTTGAAGGTCGCCGGCGCCTTCTCCTTGGCCTTGGACGGGTCCTTGAGGGCGGCGTTGGTGGACTCGGGGAAGGGGCCCTTGGCCTGCACCGGCTCGGCGGGCGCGGTGGACGCCGCCGTGGCCGTGGTCGCCGGCCTGGCGGTCGCCGCCGGCTTGGCCGGCGCGCTGGTGGCGGGCTTGTCCGTGGTCGGCTCGACCGGACCGGATTCGCAGGCGGCGAGGGGCAGGATGGCGAAGACGGCGAGGGTGGCGACGGCGACGAGCGGTCGAGTCATGGCCGGCGTCATTGCACGGCTCCGGGCGCCGCCGCAAGCGTCCGACCCCGGGCGGCGCCGGGGACCTGGACGACGTTCCGGTCATCGAGCGTGCGCGCCCGGGGCCCGGCGAGGGTCGCCCTCGGCTTTACTTGTCGTTCGACCAGGGGACGACGAGCGATTGGCACGGTCCGGTGAACAGTTTCACGTCCCCGTCCTTGCCGTCGGAGACGATCTCGTGGATGGCGCTCTCGAAGACCACCGCGCTGTCCGCGAAGCCGAGCATCTCGCACATCTCCTGGTCGCCGAAGCCCCAGACGACCTCCTCGTCGCGCGGGTTGTCGTATTCGCAGCCGAAGCGCAGGCCCTTGGCGCCGGAGATGGGCAGCGGCGGATCGTACGATCGGCCGCGCGCCTCGGAGTTGAAGTCCTCGACGTCGATGAGGCTCTTGCCGTCGTCCGGGCCGCCGAAGACCTCGAAGAAGAAGCGCTTGCCCATGGCGTGCGTGTGCGGCAGCGCATAGTAGAGCTCGAGCCCGAAGGGGCGATCGGCAGCCGACTGGAATCCCTTCTCGAGGTCGCACTCTCCGATGAAGCGCGACTGGGCGTGGGGCGGAATGGCCAGCGTCTCGAAGGTGAGGTGGAACGGCGCCAGCTTGACAGTCACCTCCTCGGCGGGCCCCGAGTAGATGTGGATGCGCGCGTTGCCGGTGATCGGCGCGCTGGTGGTGTTGAGCAGATGGACGTCCCCGATGATGCGCGCGTAGGGCGGCACGCGGATGGCCGCGCCCTGCGGGAACTTCTGCACCTCCTTGGCGGCCTGCGTCGACTGCGCGTAGAGCACGCCGCCGGAGAGCGCGGCCTCGACCTGGCTGTAGTCGCGCTCGTCGCAGTCCCAGACGCCGTCGGGACCGTCGAAGAGGTCGTCGGGGACGTACGTCCAGTTCGAGTGGTGGGAGGCCTCGTCCTGCAGCAGCTCCACCGCGTGCACCCAGAGCTCGGTGGGGTTGTTCATCGTCCAGCTCTGGCAGAGGCCGACCAGCTCCTGGCCCGACTTCACCGTGAACTCCTGGAAGTCGTGCGACAGCATGGTCCCGGGGATCGGCTGGCAGCTGCCGGTCGGCGCCGCGTACTGGGTCTCGGGGCAGAGCACGCAGGCCGGTCCATCGGGGCCGACGGCGCAGGCCTTCTGGTTGACCAGACAGCCCTCGATGAGCGGCGCGCAGGCGGCGGCCTCCGCGCCGGGCCCTCCGGGCACGGCTACGTCCGCGTCATCACAGCCGAGCGCTGCCAGGGCGGCCACCACGATGCTCCCCAGACGCTGCAGCTTCATGTTCGCGCCAGCCTATCAAGCCCCTGGCGCGCTTGCACGGAGGAGGGCGCCCTGCGAGGCGGGCGAGCGTCATGGGCGGACGCTCGCCGAGGCTGGTGGTGGGGCCACCGGGCGCCGAGTAGCTGCTAGAGTCCGCGCACGCGATGGAGACACCGGTCACGTCGTCTGCGCTCGGGGCGGAGTCCGAGCAGAGCCTCCTCGAAGCGCTGGCGCGCGAGCGCGTCGGAACGGTCCTGCGCCGCAAGTGGCGGCTCGATGCAGTGCTCGGGGTCGGCGGTTTCGGCGCCGTCTACTCTGCCACCCATCGCACCGGCAGCGCGGTCGCGGTCAAGGTGCTCCACCGGCATCTCGCCACCAGCGAGGTGATGCGCCAGCGCTTCCTGCGGGAGGCGTACCTGGCCAACAAGGTCGACCACCCAGGCGTGGTGACCGTCCTCGATGACGACATCGACGACGACGGCGTCCCGTTCATGATCATGGAGCTGCTCGAGGGGATGACCGTCGAGCAGTGGGCTGAAACCAATCACCATCGCGTGGCACCGGGTCAGGTGCTCTGGATCGCGGACCGTCTGCTCGATGTGCTCGAGGTCGCCCATGGTCAGGGGGTCGTGCACCGCGACATCAAGCCGGAGAACCTGTTCATCACCAACGATGGCCGACTGGAGGTCCTCGATTTCGGGCTGGCCCGCCTGGCGGAGGTCGCCTTCCACGGCGGCAGCATGGCCGGCATCGGCATGGGAACCCCTTCGTTCACCTCGCCGGAGCAAGCACGCGGAGAGTGGGACCGCATCGATGGGCGCACCGACCTCTACGCGGTCGGCGCCACCATGTATGCGCTGCTCGCCGGGGAGCGACCTCGCGAGCACCTGCACGGCGCCGATGCGCTGCTGGCGGCGATGAACCTCCCGCTTCCATCCATCGCCCGGATTGCGCCCACGCTGGCGCCCAGCCTCGTCGAGCTGGTCGATCGTGCGCTGGCCTTCGACCGCCAGGCGCGCTTCCCCGACGCCCGCACCATGCGCCAGGCGGTCCGGTCCGAGTACCGGACATGCACGGGGCACGAGCTCGACCATCCCGACTGGGGTCCGGCTGCAGAGATCCAGGAGCGGGTCACTTCCCCACCGGGCATGCGACCCGATGCGCCGATCGATGGCCTCCAGGAGGGCGTCGTCGAGGAGCTTGCCTCGTTCGGCGTGGACGAGTCGACGTTGGCAATCCACCCCGGCGTGCCCATCGTCAGAGCCAGGCTGACCGAGATCGAACCGCTGGCCCCGGCCGTGGGGGCGCTTCTCAGCCGGCGCGACCTGGCCGAGAGCTATCTGACGCGCGGGCTCGCCCGGCACCGCGCCGGCGACCTGACCCTGGCGATCGAGGACTACAGCAAGGCCGTGGAGTATGTCCCCGTGCACGCCATCGCGTACTTCAACCGCGGGGTCGCGCAGCAGGCGCAGGGCGACGATGACGCTGCGCTGCTCGACTATGGCAGGGCCATCGACCGGCAGAAGGGTTTCGCCGAGCCGTACTACAATCGCGCCGGCATTCTTCGCTCGCGTGGCCAGCTCGCGCGCGCCGCCACCGACGCGGCCAGGGCGCTGGAGCTGTTTCGGTCCTACGGTCGGGAGGTCGCCGTCCCCGCGTCGTTGACGCTCCTCGAAGACATCCAGAAGCAGGCCTGACGGTGCGTCGTCAGGGGCGGGCGCCGCCGCATCACGGCGCCGTGCACAGGGTGTCGAATTCGAAGCCCGGCTCCGGCGTCATCGGACCCTCGCCGCCGAGCTCGGCGCGCTGCGCGCTCGTCAGCCGGCGCGCGGCGGCGATGGCCGCCAGCACGTCGGCGCCCTCGGTGGCCTGGCGCGCGTAGGAGTCGTAGTCCACCCGGTAGAGCCCGAAGCGCGGCGCGAACCCCTCGGCCCACTCGAAGTTGTCGTAGAGGCTCCAGTGGTAGTACCCGCGCACGTCGGCGCCCTCGGCGCGGGCGCGCTCGATCTGCTCCAGCGAGCGCACCACGTGCTCGGCGCGCCGCCGGCCCTCCTCGGTGGCCAGCCCCGATTCGCTGACCACCATGGGCAGGTCCGGCCAGCGCGCGGCGAAGTCGAGCAGGACGTCGTGCAGGCCGGCGGCCCAGTACTCGTACCCCATGGCCGGCACGCAGAAGGTCGGGTCGGCGGGCGGCAGGCAGGCGCCGAAATCGATGTTCGCGAAGCACGGCGTCACCGCCAGCTCGGGGACGATGCCGTTCTTCCCGGTGACGCCGGCGCGGAAGTAGTACTGCACGCCGAGCCAGTCGAGGCTGCCTTGCCAGCCGGGCTGGTCCTCGTCGAGGGTGCCGTCGAGGTCGGGGTCGAAGCCGCCCTGCCGCAGGGCCTCCACGAACAGGTAATGGTAGACCCAGAGCAGCCGGTCGCGCGCCGCCAGGTCCTCCGGGTCGGTGCTCGGCTCGTTGTCGCGCGCGGGCTGGAAGTCTCCGACCGAGAGCGACAGGCCCACGCTGGCCGCCGTCCCGTCGCCGTCGGCGTCCACCGTGTCGCCCTCCTTCAGCGCGCGATACGCAGCCACGTGCTCGCCGATGTAGTCGCGCACCACGGGCACGAACTGGGTGAGCAGGTCGAAGAGGTATTGCTTGCCAGGTGGGAAGCTGGCGATGCCGTAGGCGGCGAGCAGGTAGTTCACCGGCTCGTTCAGGGTGCCCCACTCGTCGACGCGATCGCCGAAGCGCTCGGCGAGCAGGCGCGCGTGCTCGCCGAATTCCTCGATGACCTGCGGACCGCCGGTCGGGTGTCCGGGGCCGCAGAGGTTGGTGTCGCTCGGCCCGCTGGCGCACTCCGGGTCGCGCGGGTCGTCGATCCATGTCGGGTTGGAGAAGTGGTGCAGGGTGATCACCGGCCGGATGCCGGCGGCGACGAGGGCGTCGAGGAGGGCGTCGTAGTGGGCCAGCGCCTGCTCGTCGATCACGTCGCGCTCCGGCTCCACGCGCGCCCACTCGATGCTGAAGCGGTAGGAGTCGAGGTGCAGGTCGACCAGCAGCTGCACGTCCTCGAGCGCCATGGAGTAGCCGCGCGAAGCCTCGCCCACGAAGGCGTCCCCCTTGCCGAGCCCGCCCTCGGCCTCCGGCTGGGTGAACACCCACCAGTCGGTGTGGCTGTTCTGGTCCTCGATCTGGGTGGCGGCGCTGGCGGCACCGAAGCGGAAGCCGCCGCGGCCAGGCTCGCCGGCGAGCGGGCCCGGTGTGGCGAACGCGATGTCCGGGCCGCCGGAGCCGCCCGCGGGCGAGAGGACGTCCTGGTCCGAGCAGCCGGCCATCGCCGCGACCGCCAGCAGCGGGGCCAGTGTGCGCAGGGTGGCGAGGAGGTGCGGGGAGCGGACCGTCATGCGTCGTTGATCTACCATGGCCCTCGATGCGCGCGGCCAGCTCCACTCCAGGCCTCGCCCGCGCCCGCCCTTCGAAGGCAGGCGACGGGAACGGCCCGTCGACGAGGTGCGGGTGAACGGCGATCCGCGTCCGGGGGAAGACGAGCCACCGGCGGACGCGCCGGAGCGCACCGTGATCGGGCGGGTCTTCTCGCAGCGCTACCGCGTCGACGAGCTCATCGCCACGGGCGGCATGGGCGCCGTCTTCAGGGGCGAGCACCTGAAGCTGAAGAAGAAGG